>NZ_CP014839.1:3826444-4145314 GCF_001931675.1 Pandoraea thiooxydans
GAGGATCGCCTCGGGCGGTGAGGTCTGCGCAAACCGCGCAGCGTACCCGGCCAGAATTTCGGTCACATACATGGCATTACCCTCTTGCGAGCCCCGTCGATGGCGCGCCCAGCCACGCCAGCACTTGCCGGTTGATTAGCTCGGCACACTCGAATTGCACCCAGTGCCCGCTGTCCCGAACAATCTGCGTGGCGCGCACGCTTGGGTTCGAAAAAATACCGCCGATATCCGGCAGGCACACCGTGACGTCATGCTCGCCCCATATCAGGAAGACGTCGCACGCAATCCGGCTCATCTCGTCGGCCAACCGGGCGGAGCGCGAAATCTGCTTGCTGTGAAAGCGCGTCGCGGCACAACTCTGAATATGAATGTTCAATGCCAACGCATCGATCTGTTGCGCGTCGTAGAGCATGTGCGCCCACAGGTTGTGGCGCATGCACTCGACAAACCCGCTCGCATCGCCCTGCTCGAGCGGGATGCGCCAGTCCTGCAGGCGCGCCCGTTCGCGTCTTGCGCCGCCGTGACCCGCGGGGCCGATAAGCAGCAAGCGCGAGACCGATGGCCACCGTGCCGCCAAACCGGCGGCGACAAGCCCGCCAAACGAGAAGCCGGCCAGCGCGAATGGCGTGTGCGCTCCGATCAGGACGTCGAGTGCGGCGGCAGTTGCCTCGACGAGGTTTTCGAACGTCGGTTCGGCAAGACTATCCGAGTCGCCAAAACCCGGCAGGTCCGGCAGCAACACCGTGAACCGTTGCGCCAGGGCCTCGATGTTGCGCGCCCAATGCAGCCAGCAACCGTGCCCGCCATGAATCAGCACCAGCGGCGGACCATCGCCGAAGCGGCGCCAGGCCATCGTCCTGCCCCCGATGTCGACCCAATCGATGCGCGCCTTGCGCTGCAGATCGGCGAGCAACGGGTGCGCCAATACGCCCTCGCTTCCCAGTAAATCCTCCAGCACGCGTTCGGCCGGCCGCAGCCCGCTATGGCGGGCAGGCATGCCCGGCGTGAGGCCGATCGTCGAAGTGTGGGTTGGCTCGTTGGAATTCATGACGGGTTTCGAGACGATGCGCGCGCTATTGAATCCGGCCGCCGCGCCCGATCAGGACGCCAGCACGGCGATGCCGTCCACCGCGCGCACGCCTTGGCCCTCGGCAAGCACGATCACCGGATTGATTTCCGCTTCGAGCAGCCGCTCGCCCAACTGCGCCACCATGCGGGAGAATCCGACGATCGCGTCGACCAGCGCGTCGACGTCGGCCTTTGCGCTGCCACGGAAGCCATCCAGAAGCGGCCAGCTCTTGAGCTCGCGAACCATTGCGTACGCCTGCTCGCGGCCGATGCCGCCGGCCGGCGACAAAAGCCGCATCGTGGTGTCCTGCCAAAGCTCCGCCTCGGTCCCGCCGGCCCCCAGCAGAATTGCCGTACCGAGGGAATCACGGTGCATGCCGAGAATGAGCTCCGTGCCGCCCGACACCATCTCCTGCACCAGAAAGCGCGTTGGCCGAAAGCCCGCCCGTCGCGAGACCTCATCCGACATCGACGCCATGCGGTCGGGAATGTCATCGGCGCTCAGATTCAGGGCCACGCCCCCGACGTCGCTCTTGTGCGAGGTCTGCGAGGCCAGCACCTTCAGGGCGATGCGCCCGCCCATGGTGCGGGCCGCGGCGACGGCTTCGCGTGCATCCGAGACGATCGCCTCGCGCGGCGCCAAAATACCGAATCCGGCAAACAACGCCTTGGCCTGCGCTTCGTCCAGCGCACCCTCGGTCGATGCGTCGACCCGTACCGCGGGCCCCGTCGGCTCGTCGCGCGGTTCGCTCCAGCCCGCCACGCGGCAAAGCGCATCGAGGGCGGCAACGCAGCCTTCGGCGGTCGTGAATGCGGGAACGCCTCGGCTGTTGAGCAATGCCTGGATGTGCGGCGCATGGGGGCTGACATAGGCCAGCACCGGCTTGCCGGACGCATCCAGACAATCCTGAATCGCTCCGACCACCAGCTCGGGCATGGCCAGCGCCGACGACCCGATGATGCTGATCAATGCGTCGTAGCTGTCGCTCTGCAACAGCGTTCTGATCGCGCCACGCAGCAAATCGGGGCGAAGCCCTGCCAGCGTCACATCGATCGGGTTTCTGTCCAGCACGGTATGCTCGCCGCTTTGCAGCGCGCGCAATCCCTGCGCGGTGAGTTCATCCGGCGCCGGCGTCTGGAATCCGGCCACGCCCAGAGCATCGGACACCAGTGTGCCAGCGCCCCCGGTGGAGGTCAGGATCGCCACCCGCTTGCCACGCAATGCGCGCTGCGTCACGAGCGTCGCCGCGACATCGAGCAGATCGTCGAAGCTGCCGGCGCGGACGATCCCGACCTGCTTGAACAGTGCGTCGTACATGCGGTCCGCCCCGGCCAGCGCCCCCGTATGCGAGACCGCGGCCTGCGCGCCCGCCTCGGAACGGCCAATCTTGAAGGCAACGATGGGTTTGCCCGCACGGGCGGCCCGTAGAGCCGCCTCACGAAACTTGGCGGGGTTGCGCACGGCCTCGACGTAGAGTGCGATGACCTTCGTCGCCTCGTCGTCGACCAACCGATCGACAAAATCCGCCAGCTCCAGGTCGGCCTCGTTGCTCGTCGAGATGAGCTTCGACAGGCCGATACCCCGGGCAGCCGCGCGCGACAGATAGGCGCCGAGAATTCCGCCGCTTTGCGAGACCACGCCGATCGAACCCGCCGCGAGATGATCCATTTCCAGCGCACCGCTGGCGGACAGGACGATGTTATCGGTCAGATTCACCAGGCCGATCGTATTGGGCCCGAGAATCCGCATTGGCCCGGCCGCCTCCAGCAGTTCCTGCTGGCGCCGTGCGCCATCGCCACCGGACTCCGCGTAGCCGCTGGCCAGCACGATGGCCGCGGCAGTGCCACGACGGGCCAGCTCGCGCACCGCCTGCGTCGCGCGCTCGGGTCCCAGCAGCACCAGCCCGACGTCCGGCACGGCAGGCAGCGCGTCGACGCCCGGATAGCAGGTCAGATCGCCGATCCGGTCGACCTTCGGATTGACCGGGTAGATATCGCCGGCAAAGCGATGCTTGACCAGATAGGAAACGGGTCGCCCCGCCGTCTTGCCGGCATCGGCCGACGCGCCGATGATGGCCACGCTGCGTGGTTTGAGCAAACGGCAAATCGCATCCATATGACTTTTATTCCTTCGTTGCGGTTTTGTCGAGAAACGCTCGCACCGCATCGTGATGTTCGGTACTCGTGTAGCAAATGCCCTGCGCCTGGCTGCCTTGCGCGAAGATCTGCTGCGCGGTGGATTCGTAAGACTGATTGACGATGCCCTTGGCCAGCGCCAGGGCGGTGGGCGAGGCCGTGCTCAGCTCGGCGGCCCACGCCTGGGCATCGGCCAGCAGTGTCGCCGCGGCACTCACGCGATCGACGATGCCCAGCTCGAGCGCTTCGCCGCAAGGCACCTTGCGCCCCGTGAAAATCAACGCCTTGGCCTTGGCAAGGCCGACCCGACGGGGCAGGAAATACATCCCGCCGCCATCGGGAATGATGCCGCGAAGCACGTACGACCACGCAAAACTCGCATACTCGCTGGCGATGACGAAATCGCACGCGAGCGCCGTATCGGCACCCAGGCCCGATGCCGCGCCGTTGACCGCCGCAATGGTCGGCTTGGGCATGGTGTGCAGCAGGGCCTGCACGCGATGCACGCGCTGCTGCCGGTGCCAACCGTTGAAAGCGACCTCCCCGGCTGGCGCGCTCATGCGCCGTTGCATGCCGGCGATGTCGCCGCCGGCACAGAAAGCCTTGCCGGCGCCGGTCAGCACGAGCGCGCGAATCGATTTATCCGCGGCAACGGCTTCGAGCGCATCGATGAATTCGCTGCGCATCTCGTCGCTCATCGCGTTGCGCTTTTCCGCGCGGTTGAACGTGATGGTGGCGATCGACGATTCGCACCGGTAATCGATCAATTCATAATTCATTGGGTGCTCCACGGCCGACGGACCTCAGTTGACTTCGATGTGGTTCTCGACCACCACTTTCTGCCAGAGCTTTTCCTGAGCGTGCACGAAAGTGTCGAGTGCTTGCGGGCCGGTTGCCGTAATGTTCAAGCCTTCATGCTTGATTCTCTCGGCGAACTCGGGCGTGTGCGCCGCCTGCACCACTGCGGCGTGCAATTTTTCGATCACCGCCGGCGGCGTGCCGGCCGGGGCGAACAATCCGTACCAGCTCTCCAGCGAGTAGCCTGGAACCGTTTGGCCGATAGTCGGCACGCCCGGGAATGCGGGAGACGGCTCAGGGCCGGTCACGGCCAGCGCGCGCAGCTTTCCCGACTTGACGAGGTTGGAGACGGCCGCCGCCGTGCCGAACATGATTTGCACCTGCCCGCCCAGGACGTCGGTCAACGCCGGACCCGCGCCCTTGAACGGCACTTGGGTCATCTTGATCTTGGCCAGGTTATCGAGCAGCTCGCCCGCGAGATCGGCGGACGTCCCGATTCCCTGCGTCGCAAACGTCACTTTGCCGGGGTTGGCTTTGGCGGCATCGATGATGTCCTTGACCGACTTGAATGGGCTGTTGGCCGGCACGACCAGCACGTTGGGCCCGCGTGCGATCAGCGAGATCGCGGCGAAGCCCTTGTCGGTCGAGTACGGCAGGTTGCGATGCAGGCTCGGATTGACGACGAACGCGAAGGTATGCATTACCAGCGTGTAGCCGTCCGGCTTGCTATGAGCGACCTGCGTGGCGCCGATGATCGTGCCCGCGCCGGGACGGTTGTCGACCACCACCGGCTGGCCGAGCACATGCGACATGCCCACGCCCAGTGCGCGCGACACGAGATCGGTGCCGCCGCCTGGCGAAAACGGCACCACGATATGAACCGGCTGGTCCGGAAACGCCGCCATGGCGGTGCCGCCGGTGACGGCGGAAAAGAGGGCGATGGCACAGAATCGCGCCAGTGGCACGCGAAGCGCAGCGAACATGTCTGTCTCCTTGAATGTTATTGAACCTTCCGCACCACGAACCCGCGGAGTTCCGGAAGATGGGCCCATTGGGTAGTCGAACAGGGCACTGCCAGTCTAGGGCGAAGGTGGTTTTCGCCAAACAAGTCATTTCCACTCTTTGAAAATAAAGCCGGCAAAGCCCCGTAAATCGGCTATCTTTGTGTTTCGCCCCGGGTTCGGAAACGCCGCCGAAAAGCCATCGTGCAGCGTTGACTTCGTCCCGGACCGTACTTGTCACAAGGGATTGCAGCGCAACATGGCTATCGTGTGCCACGCGGAATCGCTCGCTGGCGACGAGCGACGTCGCGGGCATCATGGCTATCGCCAGGCCGGCAATAATGTTTCAATAAATGGAATTTCTTTTCGGGCGCCAGGACCCTATCCACATGCCGTCGACATTCATCGAAAAGCCCGGCCGGTCTCCCGTCAATCGTTCACTCGAGCGTGGCATAGAGATCCTCAGGGCATTTCGCCCAGGCTCCGAAGTACTCGGCAATGGCGAGCTGGCCGAGCGCACCGGACTGTCGCGTTCGACGGTGACCCGGTTGACGCAAACGCTCGTCGCCGCCGGTTATCTGCAGTCGGACCGCGCGGCCCGTGCGTTCCGTCTGGCGCCGGCGGTGCTGAGCCTGGCGCATGCGATGAAATCCGGTTCGAGCCTGTTGAAGATCGCCGCACCCATGATGCGGGCGCTGGCCGAGAGCCAGCGAATCAACGTCGGCCTGGCGGCGCCGGATCGCGACGAGATGGTTTATCTGGAATCGATACGCTATAGCCGGCGGGTGGCCCTGCGTAACGTGGTGTCCGGACAGCGCGTGCCGATGGAGCTCACCTCGCTGGGGCGCGCGTATCTGGCGACCCTGCCGGAATCCGAGCGCAAAACGCTCTTCGCTTTCTTCAAGCGCAAACGGGGTACGCAGTGGCCGCAAATTGCCCTGGCTATCAAGGCGTCGATCCAGCAAGTCGCGATTCGAAGGTATTGCGCGGTCTCCTGGCAACCGGAAGTCGTCGCGGTGGCCACCCCGTTGCGCGCCTTCGGCGCGACCTACGCGCTCAACGTGAGCACGTCCAGCGGCGAGGCGCCGCAACTGGTCGCCGAGCATCTGGCACCCCATCTGCTGAGTCTGCTGCGTGAAATACAGCACGCTGTCGAACTCGAGCAATCGGGGGACGTGCTTTGATGGCTCGCCAATGTGCGGTTTTCGCAACATGCGGGCGAGTGGCGTGCCAACGAGAATGGAGCGCGCACCAGTGCGCCAGGATACCGCGCTATACTCACCCCATGGACAACAAACCAACCACGCTCGATCTGCATCGTTGGTGGCGCGCCTGAATTCGGCGGCCTGTTCGTTCACATCTATCGAAAGCACGATGCCGCCAGTCCTGGCGGCATTTTCGTTTCTGCATGCGCGTGGCTGGCGGTGTCATCAACCGGAGCATTTCAGCCATGACATCGACACCACGACCCATTATCCTGACCGGCGACCGGACCACCGGCCCGCTTCATCTCGGCCATTACGCCGGCTCGCTGCGCGCGCGTGTCGCGCTTCAGCATGAGGCCCGCCAATTCCTGCTGCTGGCCGATACGCAAGCCATGACCGACAATGTCGGGCGCCACCAGAAAGTCACCGGGAATGTGCTCGAGGTCGCGCTCGACTATCTCGCGGTCGGGATCGATCCGGCCCTGTCGACGATCGTCGTTCAGTCGCAGGTGCCGGAGCTGGCCGAGCTGTTCCAGTATCTGTTGAACCTGGTGACGGTGGCCCGCCTGGAGCGCAATCCGACCATCAAGGAGGAAATGCGTCTGCGCGGCTTCGAGCGCGATATCCCGGCCGGCTTTCTGACCTATCCGGTCAGTCAGGCGGCCGATATCACCGCGTTCAAGGCGACCCATGTGCCGGTCGGCGATGACCAGTTGCCGATGATCGAGCAAACCAACGAACTGGTGCGCCGCTTCAATCATACGGTCGGTCAGCCGGTGCTGGTCGAGTGCGAGGCCGTGCTCTCGCAAGTCGCGCGGCTGCCCGGCGTCGACGGCCGCGCCAAGATGAGCAAGTCGCTCGGCAACGCGATCACGCTGGGCGCCACGCCCGACGAAATCACCCGGGCGGTCAACGCAATGTATACCGACCCGAACCACCTGCGCGTGAACGACCCCGGGCAGGTCGAGGGCAATGTGGTGTTCGCGTTTCTCGACGCGTTCGAGCCAGACACCGCGAAAGTCGCCGAACTCAAGGCGCACTACCGCCGGGGCGGGCTGGGCGACACCGCCCTCAAGCGCATGCTCGACGAGCGGCTGCAAGCGCTGATCGCACCGATTCGCGAGCGACGCGCCGAGTTTGCGCGGGATCGGGCCGAGGTGCTGGGCATCCTGCGGCGCGGCACGATGCGCGCGCGCGAGGCGGCCGCGCAGACGCTCTCGGAAGTCAAAGGCGCACTGGGGCTGCGCTACTTCGAGGGATAGTCGACGGTTCAATCGCCTTGCGCGCCGCTGTACCGGCTGCCGCGGCGAGTTGCGCGCCGGGCACCTCACTGTCACACCCGGCGTCGTAGCGTGCGCCGTGCGTCGCGTTCGCGGACCACCTGCGCTGGCGTGATTGATATGTCCAATTCCGACATCCGCATTGCGCTCGCGACGTCGCTGACAGGCACATCAGACCTGTGGCAGCGGCGATACTCAGGATATGCCGCGACTTTCCGACATCGCCTTCGACCGACACGGGCAGGACATCAATCAGCGCTTGCCTGGAGCACGTTACCTTCCAGGGTGACGGCTTGCACCCCATATCGCTGCTTTTCTCTTCGATCGATTGCCGACGCCAATTGCGACAGCGCAATGTTTATCAGCATAAATGCAATCGCGGCGATCCCTTGGGCCTGCAGCAGCGAGCGGCTGTAATATGCACCGAGCACCGTCGCCGCGCGAAGCAGGTCGAAATAACCGCCAAGAACGAACGCCAATGTCGTGCCCTTGAAAACAATCACCATCTGACTCACGAGCGCCGGACTCATCATGCGCAGTGCTTGCGGCAGAAGAATCAGCCACATGCTCTGGAAACCGGAAAACCCGAGTGCGGCTGCGGCTTCCGACTCGCCACGGGGCAAGGCCTGGACACCGGCGCGCACCAGGTCGCCGACCACGGCGGTGCTGTAGAGCGACAGCGTGATGACCAGAAACCAGAAATCCGGAAGAGACAATCCCCACGAGGGAAGGGCCAGAGAGGTGAAGAACAGCAGCAGCAGCACCGGAATGCCATTGAATACGTCCGTGAACACACGGCAGGGATATCGAACCAATTTTCGCTTCGATAAAAGCCCCCACCCCAGGAAACATCCCAAGATCATGGACAGCAGCATACCCACGACCGCCGCTCGCACATTGTTCAGCAGACCGAGGCCCAGTTGCCGCCAGACACCCCACTGGCCGAATGGACTCCATGCGGCCGCGTCGAACGCGCCATTCTTGTCCAATGTGCGCATGACGATATACGTGACACCAGCAAGAATCGTCCACGAAACCATCTCGAACAGGCGATTGCGGCGTCTGCCCCGAGGACCGGGGACCTCGAATAATAGCGTTGTTGTATTCATTTGCTGAAAACCACTCCGTATTCCAGAAACGCCACGAAGCGCTTGAGCACGAGGCACACGACGACATAGGCAACGGCTGCGCCGCCAAGTACCGCGAATGCCTGAACCTCCTCGATTGCGATCTTGTCCGCAACGAAAGTCAATTCGGCGACCCCGACGATTGCGGCCACCGAACTGTTCTTGACGAGCAGGATCAATACGTTACCCAACGGTTGAACGACCGCGGCAAAAGCTTGCGGAAGAACGAGATGGCGTATCGTGCCAAACGGACCGAACCCCAACGAGCGGCTTGCTTCCAGTTCGCCCACTGCCACCGCGTTCATGCCGGACCTGAGCGTCTCGCAAACGAATGCTGCGTGATACGTAACGAGCACGATCGCAGCCGAAGTAAACAACGGGAAGACAATGCCAAGCAGCGGGAGTCCGAATATGAACAACACCATCTGAACCGGGATGGGAATATTGCGAAAAACCACGATATAGCCCGCGGCCACCACCCGCACGGTGCGAATGGGGCTCACGTGCATGATCACCAGTACGGTACCCAGGACCATGGCGCCGATCCAGCCCAGCGCCACGAGTCCCAGCGTAAACTCGATACCCCATGCGAATTCACCTGAGTGAACAAATAGAACCGACATAAATTGACCCAATGACCGTGGATTTCCTTAGTACAGGATGGGAGGCGGCGCTACGTCACCCGGCATCACCGTGCCCAACGTGCTGTCGTACATTTTTTTCCATTGGCCGTTGGCAGCGATCTTCCTCAGATACGAATCAAGGTAATCATGAAGTGCCTTGTCACCCTTCGGCAGCCCGATGGAATCGTTATCCGAGGCTTTCTCTCCCTTCGAATTCAGCAGCTCTGTCGGAACGAGCTTGAACTTCCCAGGATTTTGGCTCATCTGCCCCAACAGAATGCTCTGAGTCGTCGTCACGCCGTCCACACGCCTTTGCGCAAGCGCCTCCATGCATTGGGTCATCGTGCCAAACACCATCAGCTTTGCCTGGGGCGCATTCAGCGGCACGAAGGTTTCCGAGCCTGATCCCTTGGTCACGCAGATATTTTTGCCATTGAGATCCGACACGGCTTTGATGCTGGTGTTGTCTTTGTTCACCATGGTGCCGATCGGGCTCATGAGATAGGGCCCGGCGAAATCCACGGCTTCCTCGCGCTTCGGATTGGGCGGATAGGTCGCGATCACGATGTCCACCTTGTGCTGCTGCAGGAATACCTCACGGTTACCGCTGTTGACCTCCACGAACTGGACATCACTGGCATTGCCCAGCAAATCCTTGGCGATTCCGTGGGCGAGCTGGATATCCATGCCTTCCAGCTCTCCGGTCACCGGATTTCTCAGGCCAAACAACGGGAAGTCGACCTTCACTCCCACGATCAACTTGCCGCGCTTCTGTATCTTGGCCATCGTCGTCCCGGGCGGATAGGTCACGACTGCGGACGACGCGCTGCCGCCGGCATTCTCTGCACCAATGGCGCTAGCGCCGACACCCAGGACAACCGCCGCGGCAGCGGCGAGCGAGGCGAGGGTTTTCGATCGTTTCATAAATTTCATGTCTAACACTCCGTTTTTATAGGCCCTTCGTTCAAAGAGCTGGGTACCGGCATGCCACCGATATAGAAAAATTTCAGCGCACTGAAGCAACGAAGCTGCGGGCACGTTCGCTCTGCGGCGCATTGAAGAAAGTCTCCGGATCCGCCGTTTCCACGATCGCTCCGTCCGCCATGAAAACCACCCGATCGGCGCATGACCTGGCGAATGACATTTCGTGTGTGACGACGATCATGGTGGTTCCCTGCTCCGCCAGTTGCTGCATGGTTGTCAAAACTTCCCGGGTCGACTCGGGATCCAGCGCCGAAGTCGGTTCGTCAAAGAGAATGACCTTGGGATCCATTGCCAGGGCGCGGGCGATTGCCGCGCGCTGGCGTTGCCCTCCGGACAGTTGCGCCGGCATGAAATCCGCCTTCGAGCGGATTCCAACCATGTCCAGCAGCCGATACGCATTCGCCTGGGCCTCGGCTTTGTTCTGTCCGAGAATCTTGCGTGGCGCCAGGGTCACGTTATCCAGAATCGACTTGTGCGAGAACAGATTGAAGGACTGAAAGACCATGCCGACCCCGGCGCGAAACCTGTAAAGTTCCTTGCCCTCGACCGGCTGAGGTTTTCCATCGACGAATATCGATCCTTCGTCGATGATCTCCAATCTGTTGATGGTTCGGCACAAGGTGGATTTGCCCGCTCCCGAAGGACCGATAATCACGACCACCTCACCCCGACTGACGGATAGATTGATATCTTTCAGTACCTCAATCCCTCCAAAGCGTTTGCGTACGTTTCGGAACTCGACGATGGCTTCCTGGTTCGGGGTCTCTCTGTCGTATTTCATAAATCGGTACCACGTGATGTGAATTGGAAGATGCGCATGCTGATCATGAGTGGATGATTGATGCTCTAGCTGCCCGTTCGGTGGGAAAGTTCGCTGACGAACATATCCGTCCATTTCCTGGGAAAGTTGTTGATGAGTCCCGCCCTCGACATGAAATCCACATACTTCATGACGCCGTTGGGCGTTGTGGAAAACCGCGTATCCGGATCGGCCAGAATTTTTTCGACCAGCGACTTCGGCGTGTCGATCTTTGAAATGCGCAAGAACGTCTCGGCGGCGCCCACGCGGTTGGCTGCGATATAGGCGTTGGCCTGATTCTGTGCCGTCATGAACGCCCGAATGAGCTGCGGATTCCGGTCGACAAACTGCTTGAGCGAATAGACGACATCCAGAGTGATGTTGCCCAGGATTTCCGCGGAGCTGAACACCCGGTGAACCCGGGGATCCTCCAGCTCCTGATAAGAGAACGGGGGCGAGGTGAAATGGGCCGTGATATCGGTCTTGCCCGACAGCAACGCGGCCATCGCATCGGGGTGTGACAGCCCGACAGTCAGGGGATCGAGCTTCGCGTAGTTCTGGATCCCGAACACCTTGGCAACCGCCATCTCCAGCACAACGGCCGACAGAGAAGTCTTCACTCCCGGGAGCGCAATCTTGTCCCTGGACGTGAAGTCCGCCAGTGATGTGATCTTCGGGTCGGTGGTATTCATCCACAGGGCCGAGGTGCTCAGCGCCCCCAGCCCGATGATTTCGGAACGGGGAATGCCGCGCGCTTTGGACCACAGGGTAATGAACCCGGGCGCGCCTGTACCGGCGATGTCCAGACTGCCGGCAAGCATCGCATCGTTGATGACATTGCCGCCATCTATATCGATCCAACTGACCTTGATATCGCCCAGGCCGTCCGCCTTGGCCTGCTTCTCCAGCAGTTGCTGGTCCCGCATCACCATGAGCGGCAAATACAGAATTCCGTATCCGTGGGAAATCCGGACGGTCGAAGTCTCGCCAAAAGCATGCTGCGGCAACGACAGCACGCCTCCGAACGCGCCGCCCAGAGCCGCGGCCAGAAAAGATCTACGATCCACGTCTACTCCTGTCTCATTTTAGTTTTCAATGGGCACCCGCTCGTCGGGCAGGTTGCCTCGCAACTATCCGATACGATGTCAGATCTGCGTGCCCCAACGCCGGATCGTTCGTTTTTCAATACCGGCAAATACCACGTTCTCGACGAGAAGACCGATCACGATCACGAAGAACAGACCCGAGAAGACATTGGCCGTCTCCAACTGATTGCGATTCTTGAAAATATACCAACCCAATCCGCCCCGGCCCGACGATGTCCCAAACACCAGTTCGGCGGCAATCATGGTTCGCCACGCGAACGCCCAGCCGATTTTCAGGCCCGCCAAAATACTCGGGAAGGCTGCGGGAATCAGAATTCGGCGCACCAGCACGAATCCTTTCAGGCCATAGTTGCGTCCAACCATGCGCATGACAGGCGATACGGCTCGAAAGCCGCTATGCATATTCAGGGCCACCGACCACAGCACGGAATGCACTGTGACGAATATCAGGCTGCTCTCCCCCAGGCCAAACCAGAGCAGCGCCAGCGGCAGAAGTGCGATCGCGGGCAGGGGGTTGAACATTGAGGCGAGCGTTTCCAGAAAATCCGCGCCAAGCTTTGTGCTGAAGGCGATCGATGTCAACAACATCGCCAATACGATGCCAATGCAATAACCGGCAATCAGGGTCCGCAGCGAAATCGCGGCACTACTGAGCAAGGCGCCACTCGCAATGCCGAAAAAGAAGCTGGACAGCGTGTCGGAAAACGTCGGAAATAGCAGCGGATTGCTCAACCAGCGCGCATAGATTTCCCATGTCAGCACGCACCCCAGCAGCAGAGCCAGCTTGCGCAGCCAACTGATGCGATAGACGCTCTCGAAGGCCGATAACGGCCGCTGGATCTCGGAAATTTCGCCACGAACGGTATCCCGCATGATCTCGGGGCGAGTCACGAATTGCGCGTTCATGTTGCAGCGTCTTCGAAGGTAAACAACATTTCATTAATGCGGGCTTCGAGCCTTGCCCGGCTTTCCGCCTGCTCATCATCGCGGGGAACACTGTTGAGTTCGGCCTTGACCTGCCCTGGATGCGGCGACAGGAGCAAAATCCTCGTTCCGATCCTGATGGCTTCTTCGATGGAGTGCGTCACGAACATCACGGTGAAATGCGTGTCATCCCAGAGGCGCAGCAACTCGTCCTGCATTTTTCGGCGCGCCTGCACGTCCAACGCGGCGAACGGCTCATCCATGAGCAGCACGTCCGGTTCCATCGCCATGCCGCGAGCAATGGAGACCCGCTGCTTCATCCCGCCCGAAAGCATGTGAGGGTAACTATCCTGGAAAGCGCTCAGCCCCACCTTGTCGAGGTAATGCGCCGCCCGCTCGACCACCTGCGGCCCTTTCAGCCGCCCGCTGGCTTCGAGCGCAAATTCGATGTTTTGACGCACTGTCTTCCAGGGCAGCAGTTGGTCAAACTCCTGGAACACCATCATCCGATCCGGCCCGGGCTCCAGAATCTCTCGTCCCTTCAGACGAATGGTTCCCTGAGTTGGCCGGACGTATCCGCCTACCGCCTTGAGCAGCGTCGACTTCCCGCATCCTGAAGGCCCGAACAAAACATAGCGATCCGACGGGTAAACCTTGAAGCTCACCTGGTGAGCAGCCGTAACCAGATACTGATCGGTTTTGTACTGCACCGTGACATCGTCGATTTCGAGTAACGGAGCAGCCAAGCCAAGCGCATCGGCCTGCACATGGCTTGCAAGAGCGGCCATATCGCTCATGTCTCCTCCTGAACATTTATACTTGTTGGTCAGTATGCTATCGGCCGAACCTTTGCTGAATCTGACGAATGGATAATTGAATTTATGCGCATTCTTTTGGTGGAGGACGTTGCTGACGTGGCCGAAGCAATTGTCGCCTGCGTGCAGCGCATGGGCCACGTGATCGACTGGGAGTCCAACGGCAGGCGCGCAGCCGACCTTGTCACCGCCGATTTCTACGACCTTCTCATCCTGGACATCATGCTGCCGGATCTCGATGGTCTGTCGCTGCTCAAACGCTTGGGCGAAAAAAAGGTGAAGACGCCGGTTCTCATGCTGACCGCATTGGCGGAAATCGAGGAGCGGGTGCGGGCGCTGGACATGGGCGCCAGCGACTACCTCGTGAAGCCCTTTGATTTTCGCGAACTGGAGGCCCGCATCCGGGCGCTATTGCGGCAGGCCATCGGCCACTCCACCAGTGCGCTGACCTGCGCCAACCTTACGATCGATCTCAAAACCCATGCGGCTGAACTGGACGGCAACCCACTGGACTTGACGCGCCGCGAGGTCATGCTGCTGGAAATCCTGATCACCCGGCCGGGGCGCATCTTCAGCAAGGATGCGCTCATCGACCGTCTGTTCAGCATCGACGACAATCCCAACGCCAACACGGTGGAACAGCACGTTGCACGCCTGCGGAAAAAATTGAGCGGAGCCCATTTCTCCATCCGCACCTTGCGCGGATTGGGCTATCAGGTCGTCGTGCCATGAAAGTGGCCAAAAACTCACTGTACACGCGACTGGTGACTCGCACGGGTGCGATTCTTGCGGGCAGCGCGGCAGTGTCGCTGGTGGCCATTTGGCTGGCAACCAATTACGCCGCCAACCAAGCCTACGACAAAATCCTGACCAGCAAGGTCCTGCAAATCGCAGGAAGTACCTGGTACCGCAACGGCACTGTGAACGTCGATGTCCCGATCGCGGCCATTTCGAATCTTTCGCCGGACGACAGGACCTTCTATGCGGTGCTCGATACGAATGGCCGGACAATCGCCGGCGATATCAACTTTCGGCCGCATATTCCCTGGGCTGCGATCAGGAACGGCCCCGTGCTGTTCAACGGCACCTACAAAGGCGTTCCGGTCAGAATCGCCATCGCCGGCCGGCGCATGCCTGTGACCAGCCCGCACCCCTGGGCGATCGCCATGCTGGCACAAACCACAAATGCCCGATTTGCGTTCGCCAGAGATCTGACCGCCGACACCTTTGTCGTCATCCTGGTCATGGGAATCCTGACCATCATTGCCGCCATGTTCACGCTCTTCCAGGCGCTTTCGCCACTCAAGCGCATCGAACAATTCCTGCGCCAACGAGACCCGCTGGAGCTTTCGCCGCTATCGCTGGAGGTGCCGATCGAAATTCGCACCCTGGTCGATACGCTCAACGGCTTCATGCGCCGCCTGGCCGCCCACCAGTCCGCGTCCAGGCGCGTAATGGCCGAAGCGGCTCACCAGCTGCGCACCCCCGTGACGGCACTACTCTCGCAAATGGAGCTCTTGTCGAACCAGGAGGACGAAAGCAAAAAGCGGGTGCACCTGTCCCGGCTCCAAACCCTATCCCGCGAGCTGGGGGCGCTGATCAATCAGCTCATCCATCACGCGATGGTGCAGCAACGGGCGCAAACCACGCCGCTCGTGCCGACCGACCTTGCGGCATTGATCAGAGCCCAGATGAGCGAGGCCCTGTCGGACGGACCGTCGCGGGAAATCGATGTGTCCATTGGAACCCCGGACACCCCCTGCATCGTGGATGCCGACCCCACCGCGCTGCGGGAGGCCATCAAGAATATCTTGCATAACGCATTGCAATACGGAGCGCCATCCCTGTTGCGCGTGGAACTTGTAAATCGCTCGCGTTACTGGGAACTGAGATTCATCGACGACGGGCCAGGCATCCCGCCTGAAGCATGGCACCAGGTTCGCAAACCGTTTTCCACCCGCAGCGGCGGCCGCAGCGGCGCGAGCCTGGGTTTAGCCATCGCCCAGGAAGTGATGATCAGTCATAGAGGAAGATTGCATTTCGCTTTCCGGGAAGACGGCCTGTTCATGGTGATATTGATTTTTCGTGCTCGCCACTGACTGATACGGCGCGCTCAATCTGAGGTTGAACAGGGGTGCTCATCTCGCGTCCAGCGATGAGCAAGCAGTCGCGTTATGTCAGCAGCACGGTGTGTCGGCAATCGCGTCGACAGGTCCTTGAGATAAGCCAACGGCGCGCGGCTTCAACCAAGCGCCCACCGGCATGGCAGCCCTGATAAGCGAGCGTAGCCGCCCCAGCATGCCCGATAAGGTGAGCTTTTTCGGGAAACGTGCGAAACGCCTCTTCGGGCTACCACCAGCCTGCACGTCGTGAGGGCAGTTCGAGAATCGAGTAGGCGACGTCCGGCTTTAGCGTGCAGACAGCGCGCGCGAGGCGGCCGCGCAGACGCTCTCGGAAGTCAAAGGCGCACTGGGGCTGCGCTACTTCGAGGTTTGAGCGGCGCTCAGGGCAGCGCGCCACCGACGGTAGCGACGCGTGTGGCAGGCGGTGGCGAGTTGGCTCAGCATCAGCGCCCTGAGCGGCGAGACGGCAGGATCGGCGGCACGCCCCCGGCTCAGACGCCTGAGCTGAAACGTGACGACCGCCATGTTGGCCAGCGATCCGAGCACTTTGTTCTTCCAGGCGATCGGGCGCAGCATCGGCGCTTCGTCGCGCCCCGCCAGCCAGTCGCGCGGCAGGTTCGGAGCGATGGATAAGGCCGTCGCCATGCCGACCATCGCAATGCCGCTGCCCGTCACCCGCTCGGCCACTTCGCGGCGGCGGATGCCGCCGGTCACCATCAGGGGCATCTGCGCGATCGCCGCGATATCGCGCGCGAACTCCAGGAAGTAGGCTTCGCGCGCCAGCGTGCGCCCGTCGCGTGCCTGCCCCTGCATCGCCGGCGCCTCGTAGCTCCCGCCCGACAACTCGACCAGATCGACGCCCAGCGGATTGAGCATCTCGACCACCTGCCTGGCGTCGTCGGCATCGAAGCCGCCGCGCTGGAAATCAGCTGAATTCAGCTTGACCGCCACGGCAAAGCCGGGCGAGACCGCGCTGCGCACCGAGCGCACGATGCGCACCAATAAGCGGGCGCGATTTTCAATGCTGCCGCCCCATTGGTCCTGCCGCAGGTTGGTCAATGGCGACAGGAACTGGCTAAGCAGGTAACCGTGCGCGGCGTGGATCTCCACGCCCGTGAAGCCGCTTTGCTCGGCGAGCATCGCACTGCGGGTGAAACGCTGCTCGAGCTCGGCGAGATCGTGGTCCGTCATGGCTTTGGGCACCGCAAACCGTTTGGACAAACCGCCAAGATCCAGCGCCACCGCCGAGGGTGCGAGCGTGGTCTGTCCCAGCGCGGCCTGCATCTGACGTCCTGGGTGATTGATCTGCATCCAGACCTGCGCGCCATGCGCGCGGGCAATTTGCGCCCAACGACGAAAGCGCTCGAGATGAGCGTCGTCTTCGAGCACCACGCCGTTCGGGCCAGTCATCGCCCGGCTGTCGACCATCACATTGCCGGTGAGAATGAGGCCCACGCCACCCCGAGCCCATGCATCGTACAGGCGCAGCAGCGCGTCGGACGGCGCATGGTCGGCATCGGCCATGTTTTCCTCCATTGCCGCCTTGGCCAGGCGGTTCGGAATCACGGCGCCGTTGGGCAGCGCAAGGGGCGTGAACAGCTTCATCGGCGTTTCCTCGATTGACGACAGCGCAACCTTAACCTTAAAGTTAACTTTAATGTCAAGCACCGGGAAAATGCGATGAAAATTGGCGAACTGGCAAAACTGAGCGGTATTGCCGCCTCACGAATCCGCTTCTACGAGGCGCAGGGCCTGCTGCCGCCCACGCAGCGCCAGTCCAACGGGTATCGCGAATACGCTCAGCAAACCCTGACCCGCCTGGAAATCATCAATTGCGCTCAGGGTGCGGGGTTTTCGCTGGAGGAAATCCGCGCTGTCCTGCCGCCCGATCTGCAGGCGTGGCCTCACGCGGCGCTGCTCGAGACCATTCAGCGAAAAATCGGCGAGATCGAGTTGCTGCAGCGGCGCCTCGCACAAAGCAAGCGCCACCTGCGCACACTTGTCGACGAGATTGCGCACAAGATCGAAGGTGAGGATTGCAAGGTGGCCACGCGGCGCGTGCTCGACAAATTGCGCCAGGGCGCTACGGCCTCGGCAGCGGCGAAGCCGCGCACGCGCGCCGCCGGCAAACGCGCGTGATCCAGCCGCGGCACGCCACGCGCCGGCGCATCAACTCCGCACGCGCGGCGCAAACGCCTGTTGCGTGATGCTGCCGCGACGCGCGACCACGGCCGTGCTCTCCGGGATCGCCTCCCACGCGTCGTGCAGGTCGACCAGCGGTTCAGAGAGCACCAGGAAGGCGTCTTCGCCGACCGCGCTGATACGCGGATCGTGCGGGTAGAGTTCGTGCAGATGCTTGAAGGAGGTACTGTGAAACAGCGTGCGCGATTGGTGTTCGCTGGAGTAGCGCACCGCCACGACCTGCTCGCCGTCGGTCGCGCAGACCGTCATGTTGAGCGGATTCTCGACGCCATGACCGGCGGCGATCTGCTCGATGCGCCCGGCCATGCGCTCGAGTGCGGCAACCGGCTGCTGCTCGAGTCCGTACGTCAGCGCCAGGTAGAACATCACCTCCGAGTCGGTCGAGCCCTCGATCGCACCGAACAGCGCCGGATCGATGCTCAGCATCAGGTCGCGCCGCAAGGCGTGGAAGTCGCGAATCAGCCCGTTGTGCGCGAACAGCCAGCGGTTATGGCGAAACGGGTGGCAATTGGTCTCCTGCACCGGCGTCTCGGTGGCCGCGCGAATATGAGCGATGAACAGCGGCGAGCGAATCGCACGCGCGGCCTCGCGTAAATTGCGGTCGTGCCAGGCGGGGCTCACGCTGCGGTAAAGAAACGGCGCTTCGTGCGGCTGGCCGTACCAGCCGATGCCGAAGCCGTCACCGTTGGTGGTAGTCGCGCCCATGCGCGAGTGCAGGCTTTGATCGATCAGCGAGTGCTTGGCCCGAAACACGACCGTCTCGAGCTGGATGGGGTTTCCGGTATAGGCAAGCCAGCGGCACATGGGAGTTCTCCGGATCATGCCTCGGCGGCCGCATGTCATGCCGCCCCGAGGCCGAGGCGTTACAGGTCAACGCCGCGTGAGTTGCCACTTCCCATCGGCGGTTCTGCACAGGTTGGGGTAAAAGGCTTGCTTCTGTCCTTTGCTGTACAGCACCACGACCAGGTCGCGGCAGGTCTGGGTCACCGTCTTGACGGTCTTTTGCGGAGTAATGGCCGCTGTCACCACCACCGGGTTGCCCATGCCCTCGTTGCTCCAGCGGGTGGTTTGGCCGTCGCGATTGTGTTCGGCCGCGTTGGCGACCGACGCGTAAAGGGCATCGCTGTCGCGATCCTGCAGAAAGGTCATCGGCGTGTCGTGCAGGAAGCCCAGGTTACTCTGGGCATACAGCGAAGGGGCTGCCGACAGCGCGGCGGTGGCGCATAGCAGGGCGAGCATGCGGGCTGGCTTCATGGGGCGATCTCCCTCGGATGGGTCGATAAAAACGTCACGGACCCCTATTGTATGCGCTCCCGGACTTCACCCGCAGCGGCACTGGCCGGGCCGGCTGCCGCTGCCGACGCTACACGGATTTTTCGGTGGGTTTTCTGCGCCGCCAGCGCATTGCCGCATGCCCGATGAGCCGCTCGCGTTTTTGCTCTTCATCGATCCAGGTGCGCGACGGCGTGATCAGATCGCTGCGGGCGACGATGCCGATCAGGCGGGTCGAGCCGGCACGCTCGACCACCGGCAGACGCTCGAGTGTGTGCGTGGCCAGGCGGGCGGCAACCTGACGGCAGGTCTCGTCGGGCAGCGCCACCAGCGGCGGATTGGCGCCATATAGCGTGCGTACCGTCGCCTCGTGGTTCTGCTGCTTGAGCAGCGTGGCGCGATCGAGCATGCCGATCACGTGCCGTTCGCCGTCGACCACCGGATACGCGCGATGCACCTGCTGAGCGCCAAAATATTCCGCCAGCGCCTGGCCGATCGTCAGCGTGGCGGGCACACATTGCACCTCGCGCGTCATGACGTCTTCCACGTATTGGCGCTCCAGTGGATCGACCCCGTATTCGCGATAGATATGGAAGCCGCGCCGGGCGATTTTCTCCGTCATGATGGAGCGCTTCATCGTCAGCACGGTAAGTCCATAGGAAATGCCGGTGGCCAGCAACAGCGGCAGCAGCGCATTGACGTCGTGGGTCAACTCCAGCGAGAAGATTGTCGCCGTGAGAGGTGCGCCAAGCACGCCCGCCAGGACCGCCGCCATGCAGACCAGCGGCCACAGGTGAGCGCCGCCGCCGGGCAGCACCGGTGCGAGCACGGTGCCCAGGCCGGCGCCGATCATCAGCAACGGCGCCAGCACGCCGCCGGAAGTGGTCGAGCCCAGCGCGATCGACCAGATGATCGCCTTGACCACCAGCAGCGCCAGCGCGCTGCTCACCGCCAAATGCGCATTGAGCAGGTCGGCGATGACGTCATAGCCCACGCCCAGCGCGCGCGGCTGAAGGTAGCCGCCGACGCCCACCAGCACGCCGCCGATGGCCGGCCACCACATCCAATGCACCGGCAGTTTCTCGAAGACATTTTCGATCTTGTGCAGCGCGCCGGTCATCAGCGCCGACAATCCGCCGCCCAGCAAGCCGGCGATCACGCACGAGCCGAGCGCCGCGATGCCGAGGGTGCCGGTCTGCAGCGGAAACAGCGGGCCGGCTTCGAACACGAACACGCGCGTGAAATCGGCCACCGAGCAGGCCACGATCACCGGCAGCAGGCTGCGCGGGCGCCATTCGAACAGCAACAGCTCTACCGCCAGCAGCACGGCCGCCACCGGAGTGCCGAAAATGGCGGTCATGCCCGCCCCGGCGCCGGCGACCAGCAGCGTTTTACGCTCGGCCGCGGTGAGCTTGAAGTGCTGGGCAATCAGCGAGCCGATCGCGCCGCCCGTCATGATGATCGGCCCTTCCGCGCCGAACGGCCCGCCGCTGCCGATGACGATGCCCGACGAGATCGGTTTGAGCACCGCGACTTTCGGCGACATGCGGCTCTTGCCGAACAGAATCGCCTCGATGGCTTCGGGAATGCCGTGTCCGCGGATCTTGTCGGAGCCGAAGCGCGCCATCACGCCGACGATCAGCCCGCCGATGACCGGCATCGCGATCACCCACAGCCCGAGGTGATTGTTTGCCGGCGAGCGCAGTGCGAACGAAAACGTTTGATAAAAAAACAGGTTGGTGAAGAAGTAAATCAGCTTGAGCAACACCCAGGCCGTGGGCGTGCCCAGCGCGCCCACGACGGCGGCCAGCATTGCAATGTTGAGCAGCCCGGAATTGGCCGCGAAATCGCGCTTGAGAGAATGCATGGAATTCAGGTGTCGATGCCGAACTTTTAATTTGCCCCTCGGGGCTCTTGTGTTGCGTCTGAGGCGCTCATCGTGACGAGCGCTGGGCGGCCTTGGAGTGCGGGGCGGTTCGGTGCATTGCGCTCCCGCCCGGGAGGGCGGAATGCAAGGCGGCCGATCAAGGGGATGCGCCGGGCGTCTCGAAGCCTGTATGCCGATCGCCGGCGGGGGGTTCCCGCTGGCGCCGAACCGCCGACGATGCGATTCGTGGTCACCGCTGCCGCCGCGTTCGGCAGCGGCCCGGTCGGACCATAATATATCACAGCGTGATCTATTTGTTTGCGCACAAGCGGCGGCGCGGTGGCGGCCGACGCGCGGCATGGTGAGGGGTGTTGCGCGAAACGCTGGACCGGCGCGGCAGTCGCGGCGCGATGCAGGCGATGTCAGGGGAAGCGGCGGGGGGACGGGGAACCGGAGGGGACAGCGCGGGAGCGCACCGGGGTGACCAATGCGCGCCCCCGTCCTAGATTGTGCGGACTCCCACCCACCCCGACGGGCGGGCGGGAGTCAGCCGCGGCTTATGCGGCGTTGACTGCGGCGAGCGCCCGGTTGAACGTCTGGCTCGGGCGCATCACGGCGTCGAGCTTGGCGAAATCGGGCTTGTAGTAGCCGCCGATGTCGACCGGCTTGCCCTGCACGGCAGAGAGCTCGGCCACGATGGCCGGCTCGTTGTCGGTCAGTTGCTGAGCCAGCGGCGCGAAACGTGCCGCCAGTTCGGCGTCTTCGGTTTGCTCGGCCAGCGCCTGCGCCCAGTACAGGGCCAGATAGAACTGGCTGCCGCGATTGTCGAGCTGGCCGGTCTTGGGCGACGGATTCTTGTTGTTTTCCAGCAGCTTGCCGGTGGCCGCGTCGAGCGTGCGCGCGAGCAGCTTGGCGCGGGCATTGCCCGTCTTGATGCCGGTTTCCTCCAGCGACACGGCCAGCGCGAGGAATTCACCCAGCGAATCCCAGCGCAGGTGGTTTTCTTCGACCAGCTGCTTGACGTGCTTGGGGGCCGAGCCGCCGGCGCCCGTCTCGTACATGCCGCCGCCGGCCATCAGCGGAACGATCGAGAGCATCTTGGCGCTGGTGCCGAGTTCCATGATCGGGAACAGGTCGGTGAGGTAGTCGCGCAGGATGTTGCCGGTGACCGAGATGGTGTCGAGCCCGCGAATCACGCGCTCGAGCGTGTAGCGCATCGCCCGCACCTGCGACATGATCTGGATGTCCAGGCCGGTGGTGTCGTGGTCCTTGAGGTAGGTCTCGACCTTCTTGATCAGCTCGGCCTCGTGCGGACGGTACGGGTCGAGCCAGAAAATCGCCGGCATGCCGGAATTGCGCGCGCGCGTGACGGCCAGCTTGACCCAGTCGCGAATCGGCGCGTCCTTGACCTGGCACATGCGCCAGATGTCGCCCTGCTCGACGTTTTGCACCAGCAGCACTTCACCGGTGGCGATGTCGACGATGCGGGCTTCGCCGGCTTCGGGCACTTCGAACGTCTTGTCGTGCGAGCCGTATTCCTCGGCCTGCTGCGCCATCAGCCCGACGTTGGGCACGGTGCCCATGGTGACCGGATCGAAGTTGCCGTTGGTCTTGCAGAAGTTGATCACTTCCTGATAGATGCGGGCGAAGGTGCTCTCCGGAATCACCGCCTTGGTGTCCTTCGGGCGGCCGTCGGCGCCCCACATCTTGCCGCCGATGCGGATCATGGCCGGCATCGAGGCGTCGACGATCACGTCGTTGGGCGCGTAAAGGTTGGAGATGCCCTTGGCCGAGTCGACCATCGCCAGCTCGGGGCGGTGTTCGTGGCAGGCGTGCAGGTCGCGGATGATTTCCTCGCGCTTGGAGCTCGGCAGCGACTCGATCTTGTCGTACAGATTGACCAGGCCGTTATTCACGTTCACGCCCAGCTCGTCGAACAGCTTGCCGTGCTTGGCGAAGGCGTCCTTGTAGAAAATCTTGACCGCATGGCCGAACACGATCGGGTGCGAGACCTTCATCATGGTGGCCTTGACGTGCAGCGACAGCATCACGCCGGTCTTGCGCGCGTCTTCCATCTGCTCTTCATAGAATTCGCACAGCGCCGTCTTGCTCATGAACATGCTGTCGATGATCTCGCCCGCCTGCAGCGCGACCTTCGGCTTGAGCACAATGGTCTTGCCGTCGGCGGTGAGCAGTTCCATCTTGACGTCGCGCGCGCGGTCGAGCGTCATCGACTTTTCGCCGTGATAGAAGTCGCCGTGCTTCATGTGCGCGACGTGCGTGCGCGAGGCCATGCTCCACTCGCCCATGCTGTGCGGATGCTTGCGTGCGTAATTCTTTACGGCGGCCGGCGCGCGGCGATCGGAGTTGCCCTCGCGCAGCACCGGGTTCACGGCACTGCCCAGACACTTCGAATAGCGCTGGCGAATCGTCTTCTCGACCTCGGTCTTCGGGTCTTCGGGGAAATCCGGCACGTTGTAGCCCTTGGACTGCAATTCCTTGATCGCACCGACCAGCTGGTGCACCGAAGCGCTGATGTTGGGCAGCTTGATGATATTGGTGTCGGGCAACTGCGTCAGCCGCCCCAGCTCGGCCAGGTTGTCCGGCACGCGCTGTTCCTCGGTCAGAAATTCGGGAAACTCGCCAAGAATGCGGCCAGCCACGGAAATGTCGCTGGTCTCGACCTGAATGCCCGCCGGCGCCGTAAATGTGCGAATGATCGGCAAAAAGGCGCTGGTGGCCAGCAGCGGGGCTTCGTCGGTGAGAGTGTAGATAATGGTGGATTGCTCGGCGCTCATTGCTTGTCTCGGAATCAGGTCATCGGTGGGAAACATACCCCCGCCGCTATTCAGATCGAGGGCAATACCCGAATTGTGCCTGATTCTGGGCGGGAGGGCGTGGGTGGCGGCAGAACCGCCGAAGCCGAACCGCAGCCCAGCAGCGGGCGTGGCCGCTTTACACGGAGCACCGCCAGGCCTACGCTCCCGCATTGAGATAGTCGTCCTGGCGACATATTCAATGCCGCATCGGCCCGGCGGCTCGGCGCGGCGCCGGGCAACGCCCAAACAGGAGAACCCATGGCAACCGCAGCGAACAGCGCCTCCCCGATCAAGCATGTGTTTGTGCTGATGCTCGAGAACCGGTCGTTCGATCATATTCTCGGGTTCTCGGCGTTGACCGGCATCGATGCCGAGACCGGCGCACCCACCCGGGCGAACGGCATCGACCCGGCCGCGCCGCCGACCAACCCCAATCCGCGTCGAGCCAGCGAACCGGTCGCGGCCAACGCCAACGGCACGCCCTTTCAGCTCAGCAACACGCACAAGGACCCGGGGCACGAGTTCGAGAACACGATGACCTGCCTGTGCGGTGCCGGCGCGTGGGGCCCGCCCAACGTCGACGCCAACGGCAAACTCGTCGGCAGGTATCCGGCAGCGGCGCCCGGCAAGGCCAACAGCGGCTTTGTCGCCAACTACGCCGCGTGCGGCTCGGATCGGCCGGAATGGGCGATGAACAGCTACACGCCGGCCCAGTTGCCGGTGATCAACGCGCTGGCGCGCGAATTCGTGGTGTGCGACGCGTGGTATTCGTCGCTGCCGGGCCCGACCTGGCCGAACCGCTTTTTCGTGCACGCGGCCTCCTCCGGCGGGCTCGATGCCAGCCCGAGCGACGGCGCGACGATCGAAGACTACGTGGCCGGATTCGACCTGCCCAACGGCACGATTTTCGACAAGCTTTCCGCCAGGGGCTTGAACTGGAAAATCATCGAGGGCGATTCATTCCCGCAGGTGCTCGCCATCAAAGGCATGACCCTGGCCGAGATGGACGGGCACTTCCACGACATGGACGACTTCGCCGCAGTGATCAACGACGCGGCTTTCGATGCCGCGTACGTATTCATCGAGCCCGACTACGACGTGTCGCACAACTTCCAGGGCGGCAACAGCATGCATCCGCTGGGCGACGTGCGCAAAGGCGAGCAGCTCGTCAAAACCGTGTACGAAACCCTGCGCGCCTCCAGGGTCTGGCAAGACAGCCTGCTGGTGGTACTGTTCGACGAGCACGGCGGATTCTACGACCACGTGGTGCCGCCGATGGCGACGCCGCCCGGTGACGCCGGACCGGGGTCGAGATACAACACGCATAATTTCGCTTTCGACCGCCTTGGCCTGCGCGTGCCCTGCATCATCGCATCGCCGCGGGTCGGCAAAAATGTGATCGACCATCGCCGGTACGACCACAGTTCGATCCCCAAGACGCTGACTCGGCTGTTTGGCCTCGCGGGCCCGTTGACCGCGCGCGACGGCGCGGCAAACAGTTTCGAATCGCTCATAGGCAATCCACCACGCGACACGCCAATGACGCTGCCCGCCCCCGCGTCGGGCCCGCTCGGCGCGGTCACCGAAACCGCGAGCCCGGCCGACGCCTCGGCCACCGGCTTCGCGCGGATCGCGCTGGCCCGCCACCTGAGCGTGGCGCCAGCCGAACAACAACAAGCCATCAAAGACAACTTCCAGAAAAGCCGCGGCGACGCCAATGCCACCTCCGCTTTTCTGAGCACGGCGGACGCGGCGATTCGGCAATGGAAGCAGCGCGGCCGTCAGATGCCGCCGCCGCCAAGCGATGAACAGGCGGCCTCGCGGCCGTGATGGGCGGGGTGATTGTACAGTCCAAAGATGGGGCCAACGTTCGAATACCCTGCTGAGAACGCGGTTGGGCAACGGTAGCTGGCCGAACCCCGACATCCCTCGACCTAGACTAGCTTTTCGGAATAGCGAGGCCCTACTGCATGCTGGATCGATGGCGCGGCAACTTGTCTTGACCATCGTGGTGCTTCCCACTATTCTTCAACCGTTCTCTAAACAACGAGAACCGGGATTGGCGTCCTGCATGAGGCGGCAAAGAGCCGCGACCACATGTGCGGCTTTTTCGCGCCTGGTTTTGCTTTCTATGGCGACTGGGCGGGAGGAGCCGCAAGGCTCGCCGGTGCCTCATCGGTACGCCAACTTCCGTTTCAGTCGCCACCCCTCAATTGGCGTTGGGGGCATTGGCTTGCGCACCGAAAATGAGGCAAACCATGGTTCATCGAACTCTTGCTCGTTCTGAGCAAACCAACTCCACCGCTCCCGAAACCGCTTGCTGTAGCCCGCGCTTGGCAGCACACGCATTTGACGGCTTCATTTCACCCCATGCAACTGGCGACGCGTCCGGCTCAACGGACTTTCGCGTTGACCCACGCGCCAAGTGTCGCGGGGTGCGCCATGGCTAAAATAAACAGGATTCCAATCGATCACGATGCGACCAACCATTGTCAGCCGCGCAACGCCAACGCCGCTCGCTTCGGCTCGACGCACGCCATACCGGGGCCGGTGCTCGAAAGCTTGAACACGGCCTATGATGCTCTGTCGGCAATTCGGGCGATTACAACGGTGTTGACGGCTAGTCATGCGGAGGCAACGCCAGGTGACGAAGGGGCGCATTTGACAACGCATTTGGCGGCAGGCTTGCTGGCGGGTCTTCAGGTAATCGCTGATCTAGCAGGGGATGATTTGTGTCGACTGGCCGATCGCCTGGACGACCTTGGGGATTGACTCGCTATTTGACTGGGTTAGCGCCACCTCCAGCCTCCTGAGCACGGCGGATGCCACGATCCGACAATGAAGGCAGCGCGTTCGTCAGTTGCCGCCGCTACCGAGCTATGAACAGTCGGCCTCGCGGCGGTATCGCAACTCGGATTGGTTGACGATGCGCCGGGCGAGAATTGGCTGAAATGGTCGTGATGTTTGACGCACTCCCGCTTTGACATTGAGCTTTGGCTCGGGCTCGGGCTCGGGCTCGGGCTCGAGCGGGATTTTTGGGCTTCAAGCTCTGTAAAGGGGACGGTGATTTCGCTTATCGGCCCGAAACCGACATACGAGATTTTCGATAACGGCCATTCGAATCAACCGTTCAACGTCTCAGTCGGGGAATTCAGTGCCGCTGCAGCCACGGCGCGCCAGTGTCAGGAATTGCGCAACGCTGGCTTGTCGTTGATCGACTGGCCGAACTTGATCAGGTTGCCGTCGGGGTCGATCACGTAGAGTTCTGCCATGCCCCAGGCCCTTTGCGCGACGTCCTGCAATGTCGGCATCTTCGGCTTCAGTTCCGCGTGAAATGCGTAGATGTCGTCGACACGGACATAGCACGAAGTGTTTTCCGCGATCCGCTTGTCGTCGCACAACCAGAAATGGATTTCCACGTCGCCCCGTGCGGCCATTCCATACGAGAAGTCGTCGAGATGCCGCGTTCTGAACCCCAGCACTTCATTGAAAAATTTCAGTGTTCGCGCAATGTCGAGCGACGCGAGAACAGGGATTGCTTTGCCAAACGCCAGTTCGTTTTCAGCCATGATGTCCTTTTGACATTGGTCGGAGGTCAGCCGCCGCGCCCGTCTGACTGCTGTGCAAGTCGCGCATACATGAGCGCACATGCGTGTTCTGGAATCAAAGTGCCCCCAGAACCTGTGAAACTATCGACTGATTGTTGCCGATTCAGCGACCTGCGTCGACCGGCCCCTCCTGGCCGTATTCTGCCTGATATCTACCGGCGCCTAGTGACCCATCACTACCGTTCAACACCTCGCCAGGTACACGGCGGCTTTCGACCCGCAAGAGACATCTGACGGTCCCCAAAGCGGTCATTCGAATTCGCAAGGACACCTTTATCGGCACGCTCCTAAACGTGCTGCTTAGCGTTCCTTCGGATGACCAACGCAGAACAGCGCAATCGGAACCGTGTGTCTGGGAAGGCCCAAAGCCTCGTTCAGGCGATCGTCGTCGAATCCCATTACAACGACGGCACCTAGTCCCTCAGCAGCTACCGCAAGATACATTTTCTGTGTACAAGCACCGGCCTCGAATTGAACGTACCTTGCACCTCGCATTCCGTCCGGCTGTTGTTCCGCAAATTGCCCGATGGCTTCGTTAAGCCGTGCGCCGACAACAACGACCATCGCAGCATCTTCCAACCATTCGTCGTTAGCGAGCGATGTAGACAGCAAGACGCCATCCGCTAATGGTTTTCCGGTCAAAAGAAGCTGCTGGGATGCGGGTGCATATGCGTAGAATCCCGGCTCCAGCCCTTGCACTCTGCGAACGATAACAAAAAGATCCAGTGGATAAAGAGCGTGCGCCGACGGGGCTGTACGCTTTCCATCATCTGATGTAATGCTTTGACCAGCGGCAAGTATCCGTTCAACGGAACAGAGGCTGAGAGGCAATTCATCATAGAAGCGGATGCTGCGTCTGCGCCTGAGGAGCATCTTCAGATTGTCTGAAGCCTGGTCTACCGCCGACTTTCTCATTTTTCCTCCGGCACGCATTGGCAAGGGTCATATGCTGGTCGAGCTTAGCATCCGCGAACCAGGCTCCCGTTTCGATCGTCCGGTATTGGCCGCCTCCCGCCAGCCACCACCCCGCCATTCAAAATTCGATTCTGTGCCTGCTCTTCGAATCCTTATGCGGCAATCCACGAACCATGGCCACCAGCCGCGCGGCACGATGCGCCGCCGGCATCGGAGCCGACAGCGGTCATGGGGGTGATCACTCACGACTACGGAATGTCACGCCGGACACGACCGGCGGTGATGCTGTCAGTGAACCAGGCCTTGAGCGATTGAACGGCTTGCCTGGGTTCGGCAGTCGCGGGATGGACGAGGTGGTAGCTGGCAGCCAGGGCAAGCGCATGATCGAACGGCTCAATCAGTTCACCGCGAGCCAGCTCCGTTTCCACCAACAGAGGGCTCGTCAGCACAACGCCTTGCGCACGCACTGCGGCGTCGATCGCCATCAATGACTGGTCGAACTGGATACCGGCAGTGGCTTCGATCCGCACGCCGTCGAGACCGCTGAATCGAGCCAGCCAGGCAGCCCAGTGCGGGTGCAGCGTGTTATGAAGCAGGGTCGCCGCGCGAAGATCGTCGGGGCGCTTCAAGCGGTGCTGTTTCGTGTATGCCGGGCTGCAATACGCGCGAGCCTCGTCATCGCACAGCCTTTGAACGGATAGGCGCGTATCTATCCCGTCGAAATGCCTGACCGCGAGATCGACGCCGTCCAATTCGAAGTCGACCATTGCCGTCGTCGTACTCAGGCTCAGCGCGATCCCCGGGTTCGCCTGCAGGAAATCGGCCATGCGCGGGGCGAACCACTTCGCGGCAAAACTCGGCGGCATCGACAGGCGCACGCCGTTACCGCGGCGCTCACGAATGCGGTGGCTTGCGTGAACAAGCTCCGCCAGCGCGGGTTGAATCTGGGCGAAGTACGCGCGACCGTCCTCGGTGGGCGTCAATTGCCGTATCTGGCGCACGAACAGCGCGACGCCGAGCCATTCTTCAAGCTTCTGGATCTGCTGCCCTATCGCGCCGGGCGTGACGTTCAGCTCCCGAGATGCAAGAGTAAAACTGCCAAGTCGCATCGCGGCTTCGAAGGCGGGAAGGGCTTTCAGTGGAGGCGTTGATCTCATAACTCAGTTTTTCTATTGCATACGCGATATTAAATCATTTGTGGAGCATGGTCGTGCGGAACACAATCGGGACTTCATCCGCTTTCCCGGTGCGCTGCCATGAACCCCGCTTATTTCGCTTTCGCCGCCCTCGGGCTGATCTGGGGCACCAATTTTCTGTTCATGAAGTGGGCGAGCGTCGATCTGGCTGCCAGCCAGATCGTGTTCCTGCGCGTGCTTTTCGGCTTCCTCCCGCTACTGGCGGTCGCGCTTTTCAGTAGGGCGCTCAAATGGCGCCATCTCCGGCACGCTCACCACTTCCTGGTGATGTCGCTGCTTGCGACGGTGATCTACTACTATGCGTTCGCGAAAGGAGCCGGGCTACTGTTCTCGAGCATTGCCGGGATGTTGAGCGGCGCCATCCCGCTCTTTTCCTTCCTGTGTGCATGGGCGCTGCTGCGCGAGGAGCGCCCGAACGCGCGAATGATCGCGGGCATCGCCAGTGGATTCGTCGGTGTCCTGCTGATTGCGCGTCCATGGAATGCGCACGCCGCTGGCGTCAACCTGCCCGGCGTCGGCTATATGGTGGCTGGCTCGCTGAGCGTGGGCTGCTCGTTCGTGTATGCGCGCCGCTTTCTTTCAAGCCTGGACCTCTCGCCGCTCGCGCTGTCGACGTGGCAGATCGGCTTTGCACTGGTCCTGATCGGCTGCGTCACGGATTTCCATGGCATCGGGCGTGTGACGGGCGATGCCCGGGCGCTGGTCGGCCTCGTGTTCGGACTGGGTCTGACGGGCACCGGAATCGCATACATCCTTTATTACTTCATCGTCCGACGGCTCGGAGCAGTGACCGCCTCCAGCGTGACGTACATTCCACCGGTCGCTGCAATGTTGATGGGTTCGTGGATCGCGCAGGAACCGATCGGCGCGGTCGAACTGCTTGCGATGGGCGCAATCCTCGGTGGCGTGTTTCTCCTGCAACGTGGCAGGCAAGCACACGCATCCGCAGTGCGCGAACCGAGGAAGGCGACCGACCAGGGACGCCGTGTCGTCTGAACGCTTTCAATACACATCGAGCGGTCAGCGTACCGTTGCCGGGACGTGCTGCAATCGCACACCCCTCGAACGACTGCATTGTCTGCAATAGCGCGTGCCGCCGTGTCTCATAACGCAGGCTCACACGTGACGTGGCGCAGAGGCAGTCCGGGCGAACCAGTCGGTCCGGCAAGCGCTTCGCCGGATGTGCGAACGGCGGCGGGAGACCGTCGCAGGTTGCGCATCGGCCCCCAGAGGCTGCGCAAACTCACTTGCTTGCCGACGATTGCAGCTCGGCCGCAATCTGCTCGAACAGTTGCGATGTCCAGTCCGGTGGATAGTTAAGCGGCGCGAGGATCGGCTTGCTCACGATGGCAACGTCCGTGCTCGAGTCGCTCAGCGGGCGCAGCCATATGGCGATGCGTTCGCCCCAGCTCCACCAGGAAATGCCGTGGGAGACCACGATGCGCCCAGCGGCCGGATCACTTTCCAGCAGGTCGAGCTTCTTTGCCTTCGCCGCAGCAAGCGTGGCGTCGTACACCACCTTGTAGGGTGCCGCGTAGACGCGATGCACGCCCTCTTCCCTGGACGCCTTGACCGATTCGGTGGACGCGCAGCCGCTGAGCGCCAGCGCAAAGATAATTGGAATAAGCCAGACTCGCATGGCAAGCTCCTTCAGTAACCCGCTGTCGCTGTGCTCCCGGGCGACGCGCACACCGTTTCGTTCATGCTACGAGGCTGCTTTTCTCGTCCCTTGAGATAGATCAAGGTTGGCGTTCTACGTGATCTGCCATGAGGTTTTGTGGTTTGCCGGTGTTCGTTTGGCTGACTATCGCAGGCAGCCGTACGTTACAGCGAGGCTTCGTCGATGCGGGCGACAGGAAGGCGTCGGCCTCGCACTCACGATCAGCTGGACTGGATCGCTCTCAACGACTTCCGACGGGTCTATGGTTCAACCTCGACGTCCTGGTCGTCGCCCATCCCATGATCGCCGCCCTGGGAAATGATGGTCACGTAACGCGGGTTACTGGCTCGATAAACGTTGGCATAAATGGGGGTCGCCACGACGCCGGTGCCGCAGGGGAATTTCATCTCCCTGTCGATTCGACCGCTTTTGATATTGACGAGCCGCAAACGGGCCATCGACAACGAACAACTTCCGGAAGACTCGTACACGCCCAGCAATAGATGATCTTTCGTGTGATGCCACATTGGTATTGCAACGATACCGACGATGCGGGGTGACTGCTCACCGGTGTCGTCAAGGCGCCCAACCTGATGCAACGTGATAGGCAGATTATTTTTTCCATCGCGCCACTCGCCCGATGCCTGCGTGCCGCTGATTTTCAACTCGATAGGACAGGGAACGGGGCGCGTTGCCGAAGGGGGCGGCACCTTCGGCGAATCGGCAAAGGAAGCGGGCTCGGTTGCCTCGCACAACTGCATCGTGCCATTGGGTCGACGTTTGCCTTGCAATGGGATGGGAATACGATGGGCATCGTAGTAGTAACTGCCATCGACGCGCCACTGGCCGGGCTCGTTACGGTCGATGTAACCAAAGGTCTGCAGGGACAAGTGAATTGGCTGGCTACCGATCGTGCCGACATAATTCACGACCTCATACCATCCGGCATGGGCCGATGAGCTCGCTACCAGGAAAATCAGCCATAAGGCGATGCGAGAGAAATCTGGCTTGCTCTTCATCGGTTGCTTTCGATTGCCGCCAACAGGCTGGTCTGCGGATTGTCGGCGATCTAACCGATGATGTCGAGCGCCCCGAATGGCCCCATTCTGCCCGACGGCGATCGACGCTTGGCGCGGCCGACGCTCACCCGGAGCCGGATATATCTGTCCGCCTGGGGAGCCGGCACGCCGCTCCCCTATCGCCGATTTTTCTCAGAGCGCCGAATGATCCCGCACCGCTTCTTCGAGAGCGGGCTTCAGCCCAAGGAAGCGCTCGTCGACTGCAGCGGGATTCTCACGGTTGAGCGCAATCATCTGGGCGCGTGTCTCGCCACCGCGGATCACCTCGAAAGCATTCGCCTCGATGCCCTCCACGATGGCCGCGGCCACCGCGGACGCCGGCTCGCGAGAAAAGCCGAGCTCAGGGCCGGCGCGGTTTGATCGCATCATTGGCGTGTCGGTGCCGCCGGGATAGGCAGTCAGCACATGAATGCCTTCGCCCTTGAGCTCGCGCCGCATCGCTTCGCCAAAGCGCGCCAGGCCGGCCTTGGTCGCCGCATAGGTCGCGTAGAACGGCGCACCGATCAGCGCGATTCCGGAGGCAATGTTCACGACCATCGCGTCGCCGCCCGCGCGCAGCGCCGGCAGGGCCGCGCGCGTCAGCAAGATGGGCGCAACCAGATCGACTTCTATCATTGTCTGCAGCTCGGCTTCCGGCGTGTTTTCGAGGCGCCCGGCCCGCACACCGCCCGCATTGTTGACGAGCACGTCCAGGCCGCCGAGCGTGTCCACCGCCTGCCTGATCGTCGCCGCGCGGCCGTCGGGGCTCGCCACGTCGGCGGCCACGCCCGACACGGACGGGGCGGTTTCCTGGAGCTCTCGGACGGCGTTCGCCAGAACGTCGGGCCTGCGGCCGGTGACGACAACCTTCGCGCCCTTCGCAAGCAGCGCGTGCGCCAGCGCGAGCCCAATGCCGCTCGAGCCGCCGGTGATCAGAATGCGCTTGCCGTCGATTTTCATGATTGCTTTCCTTCCAGTTTGTCCTGGGTCGACGTCTCGAAATCGCGCGCGTCGTGACGCTCGCGAAGCTGTCCGGACGGCTCGCCGCTCGTTCTGTTGACCATGCGCCCGCGCTTCACGGCCGGCCGCGCAAAGATGGTCTCGGCCCAGCGCTGAACGTTGGTGTACTCCTGCACCGACAGGAATTCCGCCGCGCCGTATTGCCAGCCTCTGACGAGGCCGCCGTACCAGGGGAACACCGCGATATCGGCGATGGTGTATTCGTCCCCGGCGAGGTACTGGCTTTCGGCCAGACGGCGGTCGAGCACGTCCAATTGGCGCTTGACCTCCATCGCGAAGCGGTCGATCGCATACTCGATCTTCACCGGCGCATAGGCATAGAAATGGCCGAAGCCGCCTCCCAGGTAGGGCGCGCTGCCCATCTGCCAGAACAGCCAGTTCAGCGTCTCGGTCCGGGCGGCGAGCTCTTGCGGAAGAAACGCGCCGAACTTCTCGGCCAGATACAGCAGGATCGAGCCCGACTCGAACACACGGATCGGCTTCGCCCCGCTGCGGTCGAGCAGCGCCGGGATCTTGGAGTTCGGATTGATTTCCACGAAGCCGCTGCCGAACTGATCGCCCTCGCCGATCCGGATCAGCCACGCGTCATACTCGGCACCGGTGTGGCCTGCCGCGAGCAGCTCTTCGAGCATGATCGTCACTTTCACGCCATTGGGCGTGCCCAGCGAATAAAGCTGCAGCGGGTGGCGGCCCACCGGCAACACCTTCTCGTGCGTCGGGCCGGCGACCGGCCGGTTGATGTTCGCAAACGTGCCGCCGCTGGGTTTGTTCCAGGTCCAGACCTGCGGGGGAATATAGTCGTGGGAATCTGCCATGTTCATCTCCATTGTCATCTGGTGCCAACTTAACAGGGTGTTGAAAAACGCAGCGAGTAGTTCAACATCCCGTCAGGCAACCGGGGAATAGTTCGAAGGAAAGAGCGCACGCCGGGTTTCTTCGTCATTGACCTTCTTGAACTCGTGATCCTTGCCGACGGCTCTGGCGCGCGCGACCGCCGGCCGGGCGTCGACCGTCTCGAACAGCCGCTTGAGGTTCGGAAACGAGCCCAGCGGATCGTCGGCCCCCTTGAGTACGCGCGAGGCGCGATCGAGCCATCCCCAGGCCGAGATGTCCGCGATCGTGTAGGTTTCGCCGACGATATACGTGCGTCCTTCCAGGTGATCGTTCAGGACCTGGTAGTGACGCTCGGCCTCGCGTCGATAGCGGTTCACCGCATAGTCGAGCCCTTCGGGCGCGGCAAACTGAAAGTGCACGGCCTGCCCCGAAAACGGGCCAAGACCGGAGGCGAGAAACAGCAGCCACGAAAGCAGTTCGGGCCTGTCTTGTGGTGCACCGAGCAACTTGCCGGTCTTCTCCGCCAGATAGAGCAGGATCGCGGTGGAGTCGAAGACTCGTGCCTCCCCGCCGCCCGGCCCTTCCGTGTCGACGATGGCGGGCACCTTGCCGTTGGGGTTGATCGCGCGGAACGCCTGGGTGTGCTGCTCGCCCTTGCTGGTATCGATGGGCATCGTCTCATAGGGAAGACCGGTCTCTTCCAGAAACAGAGCGATCTTGGCCGGGTTTGGCGTTGGATGAAAATAAAAACGGATCATGGCGGGGTACCCTCAGGTTTGTGACAAGATTGATTCACGGCGCGCGGGCGTGGGCCGGGAAGCAAGCAGCACGCCGAGCACGATAACGACGATCGAGATGCCCTCGGCCAGCGATGGCGTTTCGCCGAGAATGGGGATGGCGAGCATCGAGGCAACAGCAGGGACCAGCGCGATGATGGCGGTCGCAGCGGAGGAGCCGAGCAGGGAGACGGCGCGGTTGTAGGTAATGAGTGCGACGCCGCTCATCAGCACGCCCTGATAGACGACCTGGAGTGCGATCTCGCCGGCAGAGGCAAGGCGCAGCCGGCTCAGGCCAAGGAACAGGTAGAGCGGAAGATACAGTGCGCTCGACCAGACGCAGATCAGCGCGGCGGACTGGATCGGTGTCAGCCCGCTGCGCCGAAACAGCAGCGTATAGATCGCCCACATGGCCGCGGCCGCCGCCAGTGCGAGAATGCCCCAGGCGCTTGGCGCACCCTGTGCCGTTGCGCCCGCGTGCACCAGGCAGCCAAGCCCGGCGACGATCGCCGCATAACCGAGCCAGCGCGTTTTTCCCTGCCGCTCACGTAGAAAGCCCCACGCAAATACACCGGCGAAGACCGGCATCAATGTCGGTGCAACGGAGGCCGCCTGCGCTGCCGAGGTGAGCTTCAACCCGAGCGCGACGAGCAGTACGAAAGGCACGCCCCAAAGCACCGAAAATATCAGCCCTTCACCCCAGGCAGCGGCCGGCAGGCGGGCACCCCGGCGCAACACGGCCGGCGCGAGAAGCAAGGCGCCGACGCCAAACCGCAGCGCGGCAATGTCCCAGATGCGCAGCTCGCGGGTCACGCCGAACCGCGTCACGACGAACCAGCCCGAGAAGATCATGACAGTGAGCGCCGCCCAGGCGAACCCCACCACGCGCGTGCGTGCGGGGCCTCGTCGAGCAGGCGCCGGGTCAGCGGCCGCCACGGCCGATCTGTCAACGCTTGCCATTGATCAGACCGCCCGAAACGATTTCAGAGCGGCGAACACCTCGTTCCTCGCCTCGCCCGGCGCAACGCGCTCAGCCTTGGCAGTGCGACGAAACTCGGCGTTGAAGTCCTCAGACTGCTCCTGCGGTTTCATGAGTCTTTCCCTCCGCGCGCAGCTCTCACGGGTTTGGGCTATCCGAGATTGCATTGAAATCGCGCCTTTTCATTTTATAACGTCCATTCTATAATGCCTCATCGCAGCGACGTTGGCAAGCGCGCTGCGTCACGACATAACAAGGTGACCAAGATGGCGAGGCCAAGGGAATTTGACGAAGATGCCGTCCTTGAGGCGACAATCCAGTGTTTCTGGAGGTTCGGCTATGAAGGGACATCAGTGAAAGACCTCACTGAGAAAACGGGTCTCACCGCAGCCAGCCTGTACAACGCGTACGGCGACAAACGCGGCCTGTTCCGGGCGGCGCTCGATCGCTACGCGGGCGAAAGCGTAGGCAACCGCATACGACGGTGCGAAGCGCTTGCGCCTCTTCAGGCAATCACCACGTTTTTCGGCGACATCCTGCACCGCTCGTTAAATGATCGCCAGCACAAAGGATGCATGCTGGTGAACTCGGCTCTCGAAGTGGCGCCACACGATGCCGAATTCCAGAAAATCATCGCTGGCGTGCTGGCTCGCGTCGAAAGTTTTTTTCACGAGCGCATCACCGCGGGGCAAGCCGACGGCACCATCACACAGTCACTGCCCGCGGACGTTCTCGCCCGGCATCTGCTCGGCGTTCTGATGGGCGTTCGCGTCCTGGCTCGCGTTCGTCCCGAAAAGGCCCTCCTGGAAGGAGTGATTGCACCGGCACTTGCCCTGCTCGGGCGAGCCGATGGCAATGCGAGCCAACCGCTCGCCGGTAGCGATCGGCTCGCGAAGCATCATTGAGGACATGACGCGCGGGCTCGACAGGGTGTTGAACGCATAGCGAGCGAATTGCATGAGAGCGGCCAATCGCGTAGCCGCAGGTTATTTCGCGCTTGCGCTTTGATATTCCTTACCTTAAAGTAAGGAATATCGGAGAAACGTCATGACGACAGCAACCATCACTTCAAAGGGCCAGGTCACGATCCCGGTGGACGTGCGCAATCACCTCGGCCTGGCATCCGGCGATCGGATCGAATTCAGCTTCAATGAGGAAACCGGACGGTACGAGGTCTATCCAGCCACTCGCTCGCTCGCGTCGCTCAAAGGCATCGTGCAGAAGCCCGGCAAACCGGTTTCGATTGAAGAAATGAACCGCGCCATCGCAGAACAGGGGGCATCCGCGCGATGATCGGATTGGATACCAACGTGCTGGTCCGTTACTTCGCACAGGACGACGCACGCCAGGCCCACAAGGCGACGGCGCTTATGGAATCCCTGTCGGCCGAGCGGCCGGGCCATGTCTCGCTGGTCGCGCTACTCGAAATCGCATGGGTGCTTGGGCGCTGCTACAACGTCGAGCGAGACCAGATCAAGGAGATCGTCGAGTCCATGCTCGACACGAAGGAGCTGGTCGTCGAGAATGCGGACACGGTGCGAAAGGCACTTCGGGTTTTCGCGGCGTCGGACAAGGCGGATTTCGCAGACTGCCTGATCGAGCGATCGGGTCACGCCGCAGGATGCGAGCACACCGCGACTTTCGACGTGAGCGCCTCCAGAGTCGTCGGGATGAGGTTGATCAGGTAACGGCGGCACAAGCCGATGCGTCGATTCTGCGACATCGTTCGCCCAACCCCGTCATATCTTCGCCCACCTCGCCTGTCCGCGGCGGTCGTCGCGCCAAGGGGCAATTCGGGACGGCATGCCACGTAGACAACCTTGCAGCCTTTGCCACAAGCGCCACGCGATTCCACCGTCCCCTCGTTGTCGCGTCGAGCCATTTGCCGGAGCCCGCAACATGACCCTCAAATCGCCGGCGCCACGAATGGACGATCCGGCCGCACCAGCAATACGGCGGCGGCGCCAAGCACGAGAATCGTGATGGCGGCGGCAAACGGGATATTCCAATTGCCCGTCAGGTCGATCAGCCAGCCGAATACGATGGGCGAGGTGATGCCCGCCAGCGCAACGCCGATGATGATGTAGGCGCTGCCCAGGCCGGCGAACTCCCGGGTCATGTCCATCGGCACCGCGTACATCGGCGCGATGGTGAGCTCCAGAAAGAACATCGCGCAGGCCAGGCACGCCACTGCGGCCTCGAGGCTGGGCTTGAATGCCAACGGTGTGAGCGCCAGCGCGCAGCCGATGAGTGAGCCCGCCACGACGCTGCAGCGCGCTGCCCGGCTGTTTTTGGTGCGCCTGAGCAGATGGTCGGACAGCATGCCGCCCACGGTGTTGCCGACCATGCCCGTCAACAGCGGGATGCTCGAGAGCAGTGCCGAGGACTTGAGATTGACGTGATACGAGTTCATGAAATAAAGCGGCAACCACGAGACAAAGATCCAGTAGGTCCAGCCGTAGGCGAACATCACCATGGTCACCGGCAGCATGCGCTTGGTCAGCGCCCATAGCGGCGTGGGACCCATCGGGCGCGGCACGCGGGGCGTCGCGCCGGCATACGTCTTGTGTTGGCCCGGGGCGCACTCGGGGTCGTCGCGAAACTGCAGCCACCATGCCGCGCTCCACGCCAGCACCACCGCACCGCACACGACGAACGACAGACGCCAGTTGGTGGCCACGATCAGCCAGGCGACCAGCGGCGGCGCCAGCGCCGCGCCCAGGCGCGAGGCGCTGTGCGTAATGCCCTGGATATAACCGAATTTCTCCGCCGGGTACCAATGGCGCATGGCTTGCGTGGCAGCGGGAAACGCAGGGCCTTCGCCGGCGCCGACCAGCATGCGAATGAGAAACAGGCTGACGGCCCCCGCGGCGAGCGACATGGCCATGGTGGATACGCCCAGCAATACGGCGCAGCCCATCAGCACGATGCGCGCGCCATAGCGGCGCGCCGCCCAGCCGCCGAACAGGACGGTCAGCAGATAGGCCCAGGAAAAGCCCGTGAACGCCACGCCCAATTGCGCATTCGACAGACCGAACTCGAGCTTGATGGCCCGGGCGGCGGCCGACAAATTGACCCTGTCGAGATACATCAGTGCATAGATGATGCATAACAGAAAAGTGACGCGCGACCTGGCTGATACGGTCACGCCGCCGGCCACGCCCGGGCGCACCTGCAGCGGTTGAATCTCGTCCATGTTGTCTCCTCGCTCGCATCGCCCCTGGCTGAGCCGGGGGCTGCGAGCTTATCTTTTTGTCGATGCCGGCTGGAATCGGTCATGCCCGGCAACCCGGTGGCGCCGGGTGCAGGCAAACCGGTTCAGCGCTTGTTTCTCGGATCGTCCGCCGGGTCGCAATAGGCAAACCCGCTGGGGCCGTGCCCAGTGACCTGCATGATGACCTCGCCCTGCCTGGTCCACGAAAAATGCGGCATGTCCTTTGGCATGTTGTAGAAGCTGCCGGGTGGCAATTCAATGAGCTTTTCCGGATCGAATTTGTCGCCGACCCCCGAATACATGGTGCCCGAGATGACCGTGTAGGTTCTGTCGTCGGGATGCGTATGAGCAGGCTGCTGCGCATGGGCCGGCAGCTTGAAGCGGGCCACGTAGAACCCGGTCTTCTTGACATTGCCGATCAGGTTCGCCGACTGGACGCCGTCAGGCGCCTCGGGGTTGACCAGGAACTTGACGTCGACCGGACGTATCTTGGTCGACGCCTCCCAGTTGCAAAGCGGACACTCACACATACTCGACTCCTTTCTTGATGGGTTGGACAGCAACGGTTACAGGCTCAGACATGGGCGCCGCGCCATAGGTCGGCGAGGCCTTCGAGGGATGCCACCTCGCGGCGCTCGCCGGCGAATGGATATTCGGCCGGCAGTCCTTTGCGATTGACCCAGACGACACGAAAGCCGTAATGGGCCGCTCCCGCGGCATCCCACGGGTTGCACGATTGAAAGCTGATCTGGTGAGCACTCACGGCAAGCCGGCGCGGCACGAGGTCATACACGCTCGCGTGCGGCTTGAAGATGCCGACCTCATCGACCGACATCACCCGATCGATCAAGCCGGACAAGCCGGCCGAGCGCACCGCGCTGTTCACCATCTCGCTCGTGCCGTTCGACAGGATGACCGCTTGTGCGCCGCACGCCTTGAGCGAGCGCAGCATCTGCGGCACCTCAGGAAAGGCCTCCAGTTCGAGGTAGGCCGACAGCAGGTCGGCGCGCAGCGTGTCGTCCACGATGCCGAAGCGCTGCATCGAATAATCCAGCGCCAGTTGCGTCAGCGCCCAAAAATCGGTTTTGTGGCCCATCAGGCTGCTGGTCCACGAATACTCCACTTGCCGGGCGCGCCACAGCTCCGAGAACTCGGCCGCGGCCGGGCCGATGCGCGCGGCGTGCCGAGCCACCGCCGAGTGCACGTCGAAAAGCGTGCCGTAAGCATCGAAGACGTAGGTACTGATGGTTGAACTCATGTCGATTCACAAATTAGGTTGATGTTCGCCGGCCTCATAAGCACACCGGCAAGGATGCGCGGCAGGCGCCGGCGCGCCTCGAATCCCGAGGCAGTGGCGTTGTGCGTTGAGGCACAAGCAAAGAATAGGCGGGCGTGATATATATAACAAATTGAAATATTCAATTCATTGATTGAAAATCAATATGAATATCACGTTCAGGCAATTGCGCGCATTTCTGGCGGTGGCCAACTTGGGCGGCTTCACGCGAGCGGCGGATCGCATCGGCCTGTCGCAGTCCGCGACGAGCATCACCGTGCGAGAACTGGAAGATGAGCTGGGCGTGCGTCTGCTCGATCGCACCACGCGTCAAGTCAGGCTGACCGACGCCGGCGCCATGCTGGCCGCCACCGGCACCCGCCTGATGAGCGAACTGGATGCCTGCCTGCACGAGATTCACGACATCGGGGCACAACGCAAGGGCCGTGTGCTCGTTGCCTGCGTGCCATCGGTTGCCAGCTCGTTGATGCCCGCCTGGCTACTGGCGGCACAGCAGCGTCTGCCGAATGTGCAGGTCGTGCTCTACGACGACTCGGCGACCGAGGTCATTCGTCGCGTCCAGCTGGGGGAAATCGAAATCGGCATTGCGGGGGGCGTCGAGCCCGCGCCGGGCCTGCACTATTGCGCGCTACGCTCCGATCCGATGCATCTGGTGTGCCCGCGCGATCATCCGCTCGCACGCAAGCGCATGGTTCGGTGGACCGATCTGGCGGGACAAAAAGTGGTGATGCTGGGCAGCACCTCCGGCAGCCACGAGATGATTCGCCAGCATTTGGAAAAACAGAAGATCGCCGTGGAAATCGTGCTGGAGCTCGCGCAACCGAACTCTGTGCTGAGCATGGTCGATGCGGGCATGGGCCTGTCGATCATGCCATCGCTGGCAGCCTCTTCCAAACAGCACCCGAATCTCGTGGCCAAACGGCTGGGGCCGCCGGAGTTGCGCCGGGCCATCATTGCCATGCGGCGCGAGGACCGTTCGCTATCGCCCGCCGCGCAAGCCTTGTGGGATCTGATTCAGGAGCTGGCCATCGAACCCGACTGAGGCCGCGCCCCCCCCGGTACGCGATCGGCCGTCGTCAATGCTTCTCGGCCTTGCCTGCCACCCAATCCATCAGCGCGAACAGCAGACCCGAGCCGACGAATGTTACGTGCAGGATCACCAGCCAGCGGATGCGCGTTTCGTCGATCGCCATGCCCGGTTCAGCGATTTTCATGAAAGCGCGCAGCAGGGAAATTGCCGAGATCGCCACGATCGAGCCGATCAGCTTCATCTTCAGGCCCGAGAAGTCGAGCGTGCCCATCCACGTCGGACGATCTTCGCTGTCGCCGGTATCGATCTTCGAGACGAAGTTTTCGTAACCGGAAAACATCACGATCATCACCAGATTGCTTGCCAGCGAGAGATCGATCAGCGTGAGCACGGCCAGGATGATTTCCTCCGGGCTCGCCGTCAGAATATGCGGGACGACGTGCACCAGATCGCCGACGAATGCGACGAGCAGCATCAGCAGCGACAGCACCAGTCCGAGATAGAACGGCACCAGCAGCCAGCGTGAGTTGAACAGGACACTTTCCAGCCATTGTTCCCAGCGGTGTCGGTGGTGCATATCGTTATCCGTTTCTTATTGCTCTGATCGCCGCGGTACCCCGCTGCTCCCCGTTACTTGATCGTCACTCCACCGTCACCGACTTCGCCAGGTTGCGCGGTTTGTCGACATCGGTGCCGCGCGCGCAGGCGGTATGGTAGGCCAGCAGCTGCAGCGGCACGACGTGCAGGATCGGCGAGAGCGGGCCGTAGTGCTCGGGCATGCGGATGACATGGATGCCGTCGCCATTGCCGATGTGGGTGTCGGCGTCGGCGAATACGTAGAGCTGGCCGCCGCGCGCGCGCACTTCCTGCATGTTGGACTTGAGCTTTTCGACCAGCGTATCGTTGGGCGCCACCGTGACCACCGGCATGGCTTCTGTGACCAGCGCCAGCGGGCCATGCTTGAGTTCGCCGGCCGGATAGGCCTCGGCGTGGATGTACGAGATTTCCTTGAGCTTGAGCGCGCCTTCGAGCGCGATCGGGTAGTGCAGCCCGCGGCCGAGGAACAGCGCGTTGTCCTTGCGGGCGAATTCGTCGGCCCAGGCGATGATTTGCGGCTCCAGCGCCAGCACGCTGTTGAGCGCGGCCGGCAGGTGGCGCAGCCGCGTCAGATAGTTTTCTTCCTGCGCCGCGTCGAGATGGCCGCGCAGCTTGGCCAGCGTGAGCGTGAGCAGGAACAGCGCCGCCAGTTGCGTGGTGAAGGCCTTGGTCGAAGCCACGCCGATTTCGGTGCCGGCGCGCGTCAGGTAGTGCAGCGCGGTTTGCCGCACCATCGCGCTGGTGGCCACGTTGCACACGGCCAAGGTGTGTTGGTGTCCGAGCGACTGCGCATGCTGCAGCGCGGCCATGGTGTCGGCGGTTTCGCCCGATTGCGAGATCACCACCACCAGCGCGTTGGGGTTGGGCACGCTATCACGGTAGCGGTATTCGCTGGCGACTTCGACCTGCGTGGGAATCCGGGCGATCGATTCGAGCCAGTACTTGGCCGTCAGCCCGGAGTAGTAGCTGGTGCCGCAGGCGAGAATCAGCAGCGAGTCGACCCGCCCGAGGGTGTCGGCCGCTTTCGCGCCGAACAGCTCCGGCGTGATCGCTGCCACGCCCTCCATGGTGTCGGCGATGGCACGCGGTTGCTCGAAGATTTCCTTTTGCATGTAATGGCGGTACGGGCCGAGATCGACCGCGCCGCTGTAGGCGGTCACGGTGCGCACTTCGCGCTGGGCCGGGGCGTCGTCGCGATCGACGATATTCACGCCGTCCAGGGTCAGCTCGGCGACGTCGCCTTCTTCGAGGTAGATGAACTGGTCGGTCGTGCCCGCCAGCGCAAGCGCGTCGGAGGCGAGGAAGTTCTCGCCGTTGCCGAGCCCGACCACCAGCGGCGAGCCGGCGCGCGCGCCGACCACGTGATGCGGCTCCTGCTTGCGGAACACGGCAATCGCGTACGCGCCGTGCAGACGCTTGGTGGCCAGGCGCACCGCCTTGAAGAGGTCGCCCGCGGCGTGGTTCTTGAGCAGCAGATGTACCAGGTGGGCGATCACCTCGGTGTCGGTCTGCGAGACGAACTCGTAACCCTGGCCGCGCAGTTCCTCGCGCAGCGCCTCGTGGTTCTCGATGATGCCGTTATGCACCAGCGCGATTTCGTCGCATGAAAAAATCGGGTGCGCGTTGACGGTCACGGGCGCGCCGTGCGTGGCCCAGCGGGTATGCGCGATGGCCGTCTCGCCGCCCAGCCCGCTCTGCTCGACTTGCGCGGCCAGGTCGGCCACGCGCGCCACGCTGCGCGCGCGTTCGAGCCGATCGCCGGCCAGCGCGGCGACGCCGCACGAATCGTAACCGCGGTATTCGAGGCGCCGCAGGCCCTCGACCAGAATCGATACGACGTTACGCTGCGCCACTGCGCCGACAATGCCACACATGATTTGTCCTTTAAGTGTTCTCGGTAAGCCGCTTGCCCGGCAGCATCATTGCTTCTTGGCCGGGCGCGTGTAATCGGCCCGGGTGACCTGCCGCTTTTCGTTCAGGACCAGCGCGCCCGCCTCGACGTTCTGCCACACCGTCGTGCCAGCCGCGATGGTCGCGCCCTTGCCTACCGTGACGGGCGCCACCAGTTGGGTATCCGAACCAATGAATACGTCGTCTTCGATGACCGTGCGATGCTTGTTGGCGCCATCGTAATTGCAGGTGATGGTGCCAGCGCCCACATTCACGCGCGCGCCGACCGTCGAGTCGCCCACATAGGCCAGATGGTTGGCCTTCGCGCCGGCGGCCAGCGTGCTGTTCTTGACTTCGACGAAGTTGCCGATGTGCACGTCGTCGGCCAGCGCCGCGCCCGGACGCAGACGGGCATACGGCCCGATGCGTGCCTGCGCGCCGATGCGCGCGCCGTCGAGATGGCTGAACGCTTCGACCTGCGTGCCCGCGCCGATCTCGCTGTCGCGGATCACGCAATGCGGACCGATCGCCACGCCGTCGGCCAGGCTGACCTGCCCCTCGAACACGCAGCCGACGTCGATCGTCACGTCGTTGCCGCAGGTGAGCGTGCCGCGCACGTCGAGCCGCGCCGGGTCGAGCACCGTCACGCCGGCGTCGGTCAGCATCAATGCCACGTTGCGCTGATGAATGCGCTCGAGCTCGGCCAGTTGCGTCTTGCTGTTCACGCCCAGGGTTTCCCACGCGGCGTCCGGCTGCGCGGTGACCACCTCCATGCCGTCGGCGACAGCACGCTCGACCACGTCGGTCAGATAGTATTCGCCCTGCGCGTTGCTGTTGGACAATGTGCCAAGCCACGCCTTGAGCCGGCGCGTCGGAGCCACGATGATGCCGGTGTTGATCTCGCGAATCGCCAATTGCTCCGGAGTGGCGTCTTTCTGCTCGACGATGCGCTGCACGCGCCCGGCGGCGTCGCGCACGATGCGTCCGTAGCCGCTCGGGTCGTCGAGCGAGACGGTCAGCACGCCGAGCTTGCCGTCGCCGGCGGCCTGCACCAGTTGCCGCAGGGTTTGCGCACGCGTGAGCGGCACATCGCCATACAGCACCAGCGTCGGCACCGAGTCATCGAGCTGCGCGGCGGCCTGCTGCACCGCATGTCCGGTGCCGAGCTGTTCGGCCTGCTCGGCAAAAAGAATGTCGGCCGCGCCCAGCACCTCGCGCACGCGGCCGGCGCCGTGACCGATCACCACCACCAGCCGGCCCGGCGACAGCGCGCGCGCGGTGTCGATCACGTGCCCGAGCAGCGGCCGGCCGGCCAGCGGATGCAGCACCTTGGGCAGCGAGGAGCGCATGCGCTTGCCGAGCCCCGCGGCGAGAATGACGATATTCATGGCAATCCCCGAATCACGATGAAGAATAATTGTAGTCAGAACGGTCAGTCGTCGAAGTGAACAAATGTAACCGCAGTTTCTGACGTCCCTGTGGCGCCACACGCCTCGTCGGGCGCTTCATCGAATGCAATGTCGCCGTTCGGGTCGGCGCGGCCGGTGGCGCGCAGCCCTTTGAAGTCATGCAACTGCGGATCCATCAGGTGCGACGGCACGACATTGCCCAGCGCGTTGAAGATCGACTCGATGCGCCCGGGGAACCTGCGCTCCCAGTCGCGGATCATCGCCTTCATTTCGGCGCGCTTGAGATTGGGCTGGCTGCCGCACAGGTTGCACGGGATGATCGGGAACGCCTTGAACTCCGCGTAGTGCTCCAGATCGCGCTCCTTCACGTAGGCCAGCGGGCGAATCACGATGTGGCGGCCATCGTCCGATTGCAGCTTGGGCGGCATGCCCTTGAATTTGCCGCCGTAGAACATGTTCAGGAACAGCGTCTCGAGGATGTCGTCGCGGTGGTGGCCCAGCGCGATCCTGGTCGCGCCGAGCTCGCCCGCCACACGGTACAGAATGCCGCGCCGCAGCCGCGAGCACAGCGAGCAGGTGGTCTTGCCCTCGGGCACCAGGCGCTTGACGATGCTGTAGGTATCCTGCGTTTCGATGTGAAACGGCACGCCCAGGCCGCTCAGGTAATCGGGCAGTACGTGCGCGGGAAAGCCAGGCTGCTTCTGGTCGAGATTGACGGCCACCAGATCGAAGTGGATCGGCGCGCGCTCGCGCAGCTTGAGCAGGATGTCGAGCAGCGCATAGCTGTCCTTGCCGCCGGACAGGCATACCATGACCTTGTCGCCGTCTTCGATCATGTTGTAGTCGCCGATCGCCTTGCCGACCAGGCGCGCCAGCCGCTTCTCGAGCTTGTTGTTCTCGAAGGCGAGCTTTTGCGCCGCCTTGGTGTCCGGCGCGCTCGCCGGGTCATGCATGACCGCGCTCATGCTCAGGCATCCTTGATGAGAAACACTTCAATGCCGACCGATTCGCAATCCGGATACACATCGGGCTTTTCGGTCGAGACCCGTACCGCGCGCACGCGGGGGTGCGCCAGCATGATTTTGGCGACGTCGTCGCACAGCGTTTCCTGCAGGTGGATATGGCCCTGGGCGACGCGGTTGGCGATGGTCTCGCGCATGAAGTCGTAATCGACGACTTCGTCGAGCTTGTCCTGCTGCGGCGTCGATTGCGCCAGCGGAACGAACAATTCGACGTTGATCAGCACGCGCTGCTCGCCGCGTTTTTCGAACTCGTGCACGCCGATATTGATGTTCACCTCATAGTCGCGCAAAAACATGCGGCGGCAATCGGCGAGGCGGGAGTGAAACAGGGCGCTATACATGGTGGGGGTTCTCTTATGGGGATTCGATCGCGAACATCACGTCGCGCAGCGAGGGTTGCAGGTGCTGGCCGCCGTCGACCATCAGCACCGTGCCGGTCACGGCCGGCGCCTGTGCCAGATAAGCCACCGCCTGGGCGATGTCGTCCGGCGTGGAAGAGCGGCCCAGCGGCGTTTGCCGGTGAGCCACGGCGAAGTTCTCGGCGCTCTGGCTGCCCGAGACCAGCGTGATGCCCGGCGCCACCCCCACCACCCGCAGCTTCGGCGCGAAGGCCTGGGCCAGCGCTACCGTCGCGGCCTGCAGGGCGGCTTTCGACAGGGTGTACGACAGATAGTCGGGATTCATGTTGACCAGTTTCTGGTCGAGCAGGTTGATGATCACCGCGCGGCCGTCGTCAGGCAGCGCCCGGTGCAGTTCGCGGGCCAGCACCAGCGGGGCGCCGGTGTTGATCGCGGCATGCCGCGCCAGTGCCGCGTAGCCGAAGGTCTCGGGTGTGTCATAGGCGAACAGCGAGGCGTTGTTGACCACGCAATCGGGCAGCCCCAGCGCCTGCCGGCAGCGCTCGATCAGGCCGGCGGCGGCGGCCTCGTCGGCCAGATCGGCGGGCAGCACCGCGGCGCGGCGCCCCAGCGCCTCGATCTCGCCGGCCACCGCCCTCGCCTCGTCCAGCGAGGCGCCGCAATGCACGGCGATGTCCCAGCCGCCACGCGCCAGGGCGAGCGCGATGCTGCGCCCGATGCGCCGCGCCGCGCCCGTCACCAGGGCGATGCGCGGCCCGGCACCGGCTTGCGCCAGCTCGGCCGGCAAGGGGGTCAGGGGGGAAGAAGAATCAGTCATGTGCTTTACTTGCGCCCATCAGGCACCACATCGCGCACCGCGCCCGAGCCACTCCGCTACAATGCCGGGATGAATCAGGCCGCACCAAAACCCCCTAGTTTACCCGTTCCGGAGCCCGTCGCGCTGGAACATTCGCGCCAATTGTCGCGCCACATCGCGTCGGCCATCGCCGCCGCGCACGGCTGGGTGCCGTTCGATCGCTATATGGCGCTGGCGCTCTACGCGCCCGGCCTGGGCTATTACAGCGCCGGCGCGGCCAAGTTCGGCAAGCTGGCCAGCGACGGCAGCGATTTCGTCACCGCGCCGGAGCTCACGCCGCTGTTCGCCCGCACGCTGGCGCGCCAGGCCGCCGAGGTTTTCGAGGCCAGCGGCGCGGCGCACATCCTGGAGTTCGGCGCCGGCTCCGGGCGTCTGGCCGCCGACCTCCTGCTCGAACTCGAGGCGCTCGGCCGGCCCTGCGCCCAATACGCGATCCTGGAATTGTCGGGCGAGCTGCGCGAGCGGCAACGCGCGACGCTGAGCGCCGCCGCGCCGCACCTGGTCGATCGCGTGATCTGGCTGGACGCCCTGCCGGCCGCTTTCAGCGGCCTGATGATCGGCAACGAAGTGCTCGACGCGATGCCGGTACGCCTGCACGTGCGGCGCGATGGGCAATGGCTGGAGCGCGGCGTGACGGTGCGCGACGGCAGCTTCGCTTTCGTCGACCAGGCCGGCGCGACGCCCGCCGCGCTGCGCGATCTGGCGCCGGACGACGGCTATGTGACCGAGAGCCACGAGGCGGCCCAGGCGTTCGTGCGCAGCGTCGCGCCGGTATTGGCGCGCGGCGCGCTGCTGTTGATCGACTATGGCTTTCCGGCACGCGAGTACTACCACCCGCAGCGAGCGCAAGGCACGCTGATGTGCCACTACCGGCACCATGCGCACGACGACCCGTTCTACTACCCGGGCCTGCAGGACATCACCGCGCACGTCGAATTCACCGGCATTGCCGAGGCCGGGATCGAGGCCGGCCTCGAGTTGCTCGGCTTTACCTCGCAGGCGCGCTTTCTGCTCAACGGCGGCCTGCTCGACCTGGTAGGCACGCTCGACGCGACCGACCCGCTGACCTACCTGCCCGCCGTCAACGGCGTGCAGAAGTTGCTCTCGGAAGCGGAAATGGGCGAGCTGTTCAAGGTCATCGGCTTCGCCAAACAGATCGACGGCACGCTCTCCGGTTTCGCCGGCGGCGACCGCTCACATACGCTGTAACGCCATGTTCCGCTGGATGTTTACCGTCTTCGTGGCCGTCACGATCCTGTCGTCGGCCCAGCCCTGGCTGAGCCGCCTGGGCGTCGGCCGCCTGCCGGGCGACCTGCGCCTGCGCTGGCGCGGCAAGGAATACGTCTTTCCGTTTGCCTCGACGGTGGTGCTCTCGTTGCTGGGCATGCTGTTGATGCGCTTTCTGTAAATTCCCACGCGACGCCGTCACAAACCCGCGCAGCGGCTCAAATAAGCCCGGCTCTTGGGTTAACCCCAGACGACTCAATTGTTTCAATTTCAATATTATGAAACAATTGAGTCAATTCCGATGCTCGCCCCTGTGATGAATTACGACCAGTTGATCGCGCTGCTGCGCGACAAAGCCGCCACGCTGTCGCCCCAGTTGCGCCGCGCCGCGATGGCGCTCGAGGCGCATCGGGACGATGTCGCGCTATTGTCGATGCGCGAACTGGCCAGGCAGTGCGAGCTGCCGCCCGCCACCTTCTCCCGCCTGGCCCGCACGCTGGGCTTCGACGACTTCGCGGCATTGCGCGCGATTTGCGTCGAACAGGTGCGAGCCCAGGCCGACGGCTTTGCGCAGCGCGCCAGCACGCTTGCGCCGGGCGATGCCGCTACACCCGACGAGGTCGAGCCGGCTGGCGACATGCGCCGCATCGGTCAGGCCATCGCCACTCATCTCGATGCGGCATTCTCGGCCGACCATGCGCCGTCGCTCGAGCGGGCCGCCCAGGTGCTGCATGGGGCCCGCCGCGTGGTGCTGCTGGGCGCGCGCAGTTGCCTGGCGCTGACGCACTTCCTGGGCTACGCGACGCATTTGTTCGACGACAAGGTGATCGTGTCGTATGGCGCCGGGAATACGATGGCCGATCCGCTGCGCTTTGTCGAAGCGGGTGACGCAGTGCTGGCCGTGACCTTCGACCCTTACACGCGAGAAATCATCGAGAGCATGGCCTATGCGCGAGCGCGCGGCGCCACGCTGATTTTTCTGACCGACAGCGCCCTGGCGCCCGGTGCCGACGCAGCCGACGTCGTGCTGCTCGCGCCGGTGGCGATTCCATCGTTCTTTCATTCACTGGCCGCGCCGCTGGCATTGCTCGACGCGCTTGTGCTGCGCTGGTTCCGGCTGGCCGGCCCGGCCGCGCTCGAGCGGCTGGCGCAGACCGATACGCAACTGCGGCAGGCGCGCGCCTACGTGCGCGCGCCCCGGCGTGGTGCGCTCAGTGACTGACATGGCCGCACACTCCCCCGGAACCCCGACATGACGCATGTATTTCATCGCAACCCGCGCCTGCCGCTGCCGACGGCCATCGGCGGCGAGGGTATCTATCTGATCGACAGCGAGGGCAAGCGCTATCTCGATGCCTCGGGCGGCGCCGCGGTGTCGTGCCTGGGGCACGGCCATGCGCGCGTCATCGCGGCGATCCAGCGCCAGGCACAGTCGCTGGCCTATGCGCACACCTCGTTCTTCACCAGCGAGCCGGCCGAGGCGCTTGCCACGCGCCTGGTACAAAGCGCGCCGGCCGGACTCAATCACGTGTACTTCGTCTCGGGCGGCTCGGAAGCCATCGAAGCCGCGCTGAAGCTGGCGCGCCAGTATTTCATGGAGATCGGCGCGCCGCAACGGCAGTATTTCATCGCGCGGCGCCAGAGCTACCACGGCAATACGCTGGGCGCACTGGCCATCGGCGGCAACGCCTGGCGGCGCGAACCATTCCTGCCGATCCTCGTGCCCGCGCACCATGTATCACCCTGCTACGCTTACCGCGACCAGTTGCCCGGCGAGACCGAGCAGCAGTACGCGCAACGGCTGGCCGACGAGCTGGAAGCGAAGATCGTCGAGCTGGGCGCCGAGCGCGTGGCGGCGTTCGTGGCCGAGACAGTGGTCGGCGCAACGGCCGGCGCGGTCCCGCCCGTGGCGCAATACCTGCAGAAGATTCGGGCCGTGTGCGACAAATACGGCGTGCTGCTGATTCTCGACGAAGTCATGTCGGGCATGGGGCGCACCGGTCATTTGTTCGCCTGCAACGAAGACGGCGTGGTGCCGGACATTCTCGCCATCGCCAAGGGACTCGGCGCCGGCTATCAGCCGATCGGCGCGACGCTCGCGCACGACAGGGTGTATGACGCGATCGTCGGCGGATCGGGTTTTTTCCAGCATGGTCACACCTATCTCGGGCACGCGACCGCTTGCGCGGCCGCGCTTGAAGTGCAGAACGTCATCGCCGAAGAGAAGCTGCTCGATAACGTGCTGGCGCGCGGCGAACAACTGCGCTCGCAATTGCACGGGCGCTTCGCCGAGCATCCGCATATCGGCGACGTGCGCGGACGGGGCCTGTTCGTCGGCGTGGAGCTGGTGGCCGAGCGCGCCAGCAAGGCGCCGTTCGACCCGGCGCGCCGGCTGCATGCCAGGATCAAGCGCGAGGCGATGCGCCTGGGCATGCTGACCTACCCGATGGGCGGCACCATCGACGGCGTGCGCGGCGACCACGTGCTGCTGGCGCCACCGTTCATTTGCGACGCTGCCGCCATCGAACAGATCGTCGAGCGCCTGGCGCTCGCCATCGACGCTGCCTTAACCCTTGAATGAGACTGCCATGACCAGCACAGCCACCCCGCCCCTGCCCGAGCGCGCCCCCATCGCCGTGGCCAGCGCCCCCAACGGCGCGCGCAAGACCCACGCCGACCACCCGGCGCTGCCGATCACGCCCGACGAACTCGCGGCCACCGCGCGCGCCTGCCTGGACGCCGGCGCGGCGATGCTGCATCTGCATGTGCGACACGCCGACGGCACCCATAGCCTGGAAGCGGCCGACTATCTGCCAGCCATCGAGCGGGTGCGTCAGGCGGTCGGCCAGCGGCTGGTGCTGCAGGTGACGACCGAGGCGGTCGGCCGTTATACGCCGGCCCAGCAAATGGCCGTGGTGCGGGAACTGCGGCCCGAGGCAGTGTCGGCCGCGCTACGCGAGCTGGTGCCCGATGCCGCGCATGAGAGCGAGGCCGCCGCATTCTTCGGCTGGCTGGCGGCCGAGCACATCGTGCCGCAATACATCCTCTACGACGCGGCCGATGTCGGCCGCTACTTCGATTTGCGCCAGCGCGGCCTGATTCCCCCCGGCGGCCATTGGGTGCTGTTCGTGCTGGGACGCTACAGCGCGGGCCAAACCTCGTCGCCCGACGACCTGCTGCCGTTCCTGCACGCCTGGCACGCCGAGGCCGCGCTCAGCGCCGGCGTGCGCTGGGCGGTTTGCGCGTTTGGCGCGCGCGAGGCCGAATGCGCGCTGGCCGCGGCGCTGCTCGGCGGTCATGCGCGGCTCGGTTTCGAAAACAATATGCTGCTGGCCCAGGGTGAGTTGGCGCCGGATAACGCGGCTCTGATCCGTCAATTCGCCAGCGCCGCCGGCGTGCTGCACCGGCCGCTTGCCGATGCCGAGCAATTGCGCAGCTGGTTCGCCTGAACCCCGCGTCAAGGCGACGCTAAACGCCAAGGCCGGCCACGGCGGACGGCCTGTTCAATGGCAAGCGTCATGCCGACGCACGTGAGCGCCGAGCCTGGCCAAGCGACTCGCCACGCGGCTGGCGCCAGGGTTGACGGCCAAACCATGCCGCACCGCTGGCCCACACCCACAGCAGCGCAACGCCGCCGCCATTGACCAGCAGATTCGGCAGCACACCCATGCCGAGACGGTCGAACACGATGCCGCCGATGAACGACATCATCACGCCCAGCACAAACACCGGCAGCGAGTGCTGGCCGATCAGCACGATCTGGCGCGCCGGGCGCGAGGCCGGGAAAGACGGCACCAGCCTCAGCAGCGCCACCACGACGTAGGCCTGCGCGAAGAAATACAGCAGGCGCAACACGCCCAGGTCGGTCTTGCGGGCCAGCACCGCCAGCATGTCGCGCGCATCGGCCAGCAGTCCGGGATGAAGCGGCCAGCGCATCGCGAACACCAGCCACGATCCCAGCGCAAGCACTGCCGCGGCCAGCGCCAGGCGCCTGACGGTAACCCGCGGTATGGCGAACCAACCAGCCCCGAAACCGTAACCGATCACGAACAGAATCTGCCAGGCGAACGGATCGAAGAACCATGGCCGGCCGGTGGTCGGGTCCGCCACCGGGTTCCAGCGGTTGGCGGTGCCGACCACATACAGGGCGACCGACAGTGCGATGACCAGTCTGGGCGAGAGCCGCGCGCACAGCACCATCAGCGGCACGCCGGCCAGAAAAAACATGTAGAGCGGCAGGATATCGAACAGATTGGGCAAATATCCCAGCGACAGCAGCTTGACCAGCGAGGTGCCGGGGTCGGCCAGCACTTGGGTCAGATTGAGGCTGGCCACATAACGCCCGCCGCCGAAGTGCTGGTCGGCCGCCACCGCAATGGCAAACACCGCGACGAACAGGCCGATATGCGCGCGATACAACTGCCAGACGCGCTGCGCCACGCGGCCCAGGCCGGCAAACCAGCCGGCCCGCTCGAAACTGCGGCCGAAGGCCAGCGCCGACGACACGCCGGCCAGAAAAATAAAGGTTTCCGCCGAGTCGCTCAGGCCGAACATGCGTGGCGTGAAATTGCCGAGCAGATTGTTGGGCGTATGGTCGATGAAAATGATGACAAGCGCCAGACCACGAAAAAAATCGATCCGCAGGTCGCGCGAGGAGGGAGACTGATTCATGATGACTCTCCTGCTACGCCAAGACGCGTAGAAATGGAGGCACAGAATACTCTGAAATCAAATCGTCCGTAATGTCCCAGATCACACCTTGCCGCTATGGCGCAGCGGACGGCCCGCCTGCCCCGAGCGCCGCATCCACCGCCTCGATGCGGGCAGCCTGCACGGCCTCGCGGATTGCACCGGGCTGGCTGCAGGCTTGCGCCACGGCGCCGGCATCGACGCTTTGCGCGGCAGCCAGCGCCGCCAGCAGGCGCTCTGCCTGCGGGTAGGGCGAATCCACCATGCCCAGCCGGCCGCGGGCGTCGGACTCGCATGCCTGCAGGATTTCCCTGAAGCGCGCCGGCTTGCGCAGCGCGTCGCAGCGCTCGAGCAGGCGCACCAGCGGCGCCGCGCCGAATTCGCCACAGCGATGAATGTTGCCGTGCTCGCGCGCGACCACCAGGGCCAGGTCACGGCTGTCATTCGGCACGCGCAGGCGATTGCACAGCGGTCCCAGCAGCTCGACGCTGCGGCCCTCGTGTCCGAGGTGGCGCGGCAGGATATCGGCCGGCGTGGTGCCCTTGCCGAGATCGTGCGTGAGCGCGGCGAATCGGACCGGCAGGCTGTAGTCTTGCGAGGCCGCGTAATCGACCACCATCATGATGTGCAGGCCGGTGTCGATTTCCGGGTGGTAATCGGCGCGCTGCGGCACGCCCCACAGGCGATTGACCTCGGGCAGCACGGGCGCGAGCGCACCGCACTCGCGCAGCACCGCGAACATGCGCGACGGCCGATGCTCCATCAGGCCGCGTGCGAGCTCCTGCCAGACGCGCTCAGGCACCAGCGCGTCGACCTCGCCGTTGCCGACCATCTCGCGCATCAGTCCGAGCGTGGTCGGCGCCACCGAGAAGGTATGAAAACGCGCGGCAAAACGGGCACACCGCAGAATCCGCACCGGATCCTCGGCGAATGCCGCACCAACGTGACGGAATACACCCATGTGCAAGTCGTTGCGCCCACCATAAGGATCTATCACCTGGGCGTCGATGGTGCCATCGGGCAACACCTCGCGCGCCATTGCATTGATGGTGAAGTCCCGCCGTGCGAGGTCTTCTTCCAGCGTGACGTCGGGCGCGTAATGGAAGTCGAAGCCGTGATAGCCGCGCGCGGTCTTGCGCTCGGTGCGGGCCAGCGCGTATTCGGCGTGCGTGAGCGGATGCAGGAAGACCGGAAAATCGCGGCCCACCGGACGGAACCCGCGCGCCACCATTTCTTCGGGTGTGGCGCCCACCACCACGAAATCGCGATCCTTGACCGTCAGGCCAAGCAGCTCATCGCGCACCGCGCCGCCCACTTCGTAGATTTTCATGAATGGCTGTCGTACTTGGAAATCGCCTCGGTTTCCTGGCGGGCCGCCCTCACCCAGTCCTGCACGGCAGGCAACTGGTCGAGGTGTTCGCCATAGGCTTGCGCGGCGGCGGACAGCGGCGGACGGTAGGTGTTGAAGCGCATGACCACCGGTGCATACATCGCATCGGCAATCGTGAACTCGCCGAACAGGAACGGGCCGCGATAGCGCGTCAGGCAGTCTTCCCAAAGCGCGACGATGCGCTCGATGTCGGCCGCCACGCCGGGCGTCAGGCCCTTGCCGGCGAAATCGGCGCGGATGTTCATCCACATATGAGTGCGCAACTCGCCAAACCCGGAGTGCATCTCGGCACTCACGCTGCGGGCATGGGCGCGTGCGACGGTATCGCGCGGCCACAACGGCAATGCCGGATATTTCTCGGCGAGGTATTCGCAGATCGCCAGAGAGTCCCATACCGTCACGTCGCCGTCGATCAGGCCAGGCACACGGCCCGAGGGCGAGTAGCGCACGATGTTGTCGTGCGAATCGGGCCGGTCGAGCAAAACCCTGACCTCCTCGAATGGAATGCCGAAATGCTTAAGCACCAGCCACGGCCGCATCGACCAGGACGAATAGTTTTTGTTGGCAATCACCAGTTTCACGCGAACTCCATTGAGCAAAGTTGAGAATCGAGGCCGGCCTGCGCCGGGGGAGGCCGCCCCCGGTCAATGCCGCGCGGCTGGGTTCATGCACGAGCGGCGCGGCATTGGCGCCGCGCACGTTCGTCAGGTCGTCAACGACCGGCGTGAGTACGATAGACGGATAGACGCTCCTGAAAAAGCTGGCCGCGCAGATAGTCAATGGCGCTATCGAGATGGCGCGGCATCAGCCCCAACTCCGCAGCGATGGGGCCGCCGAGCACGTTGTCCACGCGCATCGAGTCGAGGTTGTCGCGGGTGAGGAGCGGTCCGCCCGGCGCGTGTTCGAGCACGGCCGCCTGCAAGCGGCCCAGGCCGTCCGGCAGCGCAATGATCGGGCGCGGATGGCCGCTGGCAAGACCCGCGATCCGCACCAGTTCGGCCAGCGTATAGACTTGCGGGCCGCCCAGCTCGTAGGTATGGCCCACCGTCTCGGCCAGCGGCAGCGCGTTGACGAAGGCCTGCGCCACATCGGCGACGTGAATCGGCTGGAAGCGCGCGCCGGCGCATGCCAGGGGCACACACGGCAGATGCCGCTGCATGCGCGCGAACATGGTGAGGAAACTGTCGCCGGGGCCGAATACCACAGACGGGCGAAACACGGTGACCGCCAGTCCGGGACGCGAGCGCACCGCCGCTTCGCCGTCCCCCTTGGAGCGCAGGTACATGCTGGGGCCATTGGGGTCGGCGCCCAGCGCGCTCATGTGCAGCAGGCGCCGGATACCGGCCGCTTCGCAGGCCGCTGCGATGGCGCCCGGCAAGGCCACGTGCGCGGCGGCGAATTCCGGGCCGTAGGGCGTGCCGCGCCGGCCGTGCAGGATGCCGACCAGATTGATCGCCGCATCGCAGCCGCGCAGTGCGCGCGCCAGGCCGTCGGGCTGATTCACATTACATTCGATCAGCTCGACGCCCGGCAACATGGCGAGCGCCTTGGCCGCCTCGGCGCGCCGCGTCGGCACCCTGACGCGGTAACCCTGCTCGATAAGCTTATTGACGAGGCTGGCCCCGATGAACCCGGACCCGCCGATGACGCAAATTCCCGTATATCGCATCATTCGCTCCGTGCAATGTAAGACTCCGGTCACGCCCCGGCGACAAGCGCGCACGCAGAAACGCTATCGAAATGCAGCGAAGCGGTTCTTACTGCGGGAAGACGGTCCCCAGCCGCGCCTTGAGCGACTGCGGCTTGCCGCTGATCAGGGCAGCATAGTAAGTCGTGTTCGACAAAACGTTCTCCACATAGATGCGCGTCTCGTTGAACGGAATCGTCTCGGCGAAGATGGCCCCCTCGACCGGCCGTGTCAGCGTGGCTCGCCAATTGAGCGGCCGCCTGGGGCCGGCGTTGTAGCCAGCCGATGCCAGCACCGCCGAGCCGTCGAATTGATTGTAGATCATCGACAGGTAATTTGTACCCAGCAGCAGATTCGTATTGATGTCGTGAATCGCCGAGGGGTTGTAGTCGATGCCGATTTTGCGGGCAACCAGTCGGGCGGTGCCCGGCATCAGTTGCATCAACCCCGAGGCGCCGACGGTTGAACTGGCATTGATGATGAAGCGCGACTCCTGGCGGATCAGCCCATAAGCCCAGGCCGGGTCGAGGTCGACCGCCGCGGCATTGCGCTCCATCGCACTGCGAAACGGCATCAGGTAGCGCAGCGTGAAATCCTGCTCGGTGCGGGTGCGGTCGGCGGTGTTGACCGCGCGATCGTACAGCTCGATGCTCTTGGCGTATTCGGCCGCCGCGAGCAGTTGGCTGTCATCCATGCGGCGCAGTTCCCAATTCCACTCGCGGTTGCCTTCCAGGCGCAAATTCAGCGCATAGAGCTTTTCCGCGCGCAGAAAACCGGGCACGTTGCGCATCGCATCGACTTCGGCCGGCGTGACGGTGGTGCGCGGCGGAATCGTGATCTTGCCGCCCAGCGCCTCGAGCGCCAATTGCCCGTAGAAGTTGTACTGATTGCTGATGCGCTCGAATTGCTTGCGCGCCGCCTCGGGTTGGCCCGTCGCGCTCAGGGCGCGGCCGTACCAATAAATCCAGACCGAATCGCCGCGCAGCTCCGGGGCCAACTGCTCGATGGCGCTGCGCACCGCCGTCCAGTCGCCCGCGCGCAGGGCCGCGCGCACCTTCCATTGCTGGGCCGGGAACGACAGGCGCACGTCGCCGCTGCGGCGATACCAGTCCAGCGCCTGCGGATCCAATTCCAGCGCCGCCTGATAGCCGATCTCGCCCCAGCCCGCCTGCCGCTCCTGCGGCGACAGATAGGCGGAAATCTCGCCAAGCGAGGCCGAAGCCAGCGCAGGGCTGTTGCGCGCCATGCGGGTAATGGCCAGCAGCGCCAGTTGCCGCGATGCGTCGGTATCCTGGATGCCGCGCGCGAGCAACTGGGTGGGCCGATTCGCCGCCATATCGAGCAGCGCGTCGTCGGGCCGCTGGTCGCCCAGCGCGTCGGCGATCTGCTTGCCCAGCGTCACGTAATTGCTCTCGTAGGCCTGGCGAATCTGGAACCAGACGTCGTCAGGCGTGAGCTGCTTCATCTGCGCGAGCATGTTGATCATGTCGACGCAGCCTTCGCCGAAGTAGCGCGGATGCACCAGCAGGTCGCGCGCCAGGACACCCACCTGCTCGCCACGGCTGGCGCGCGACATCAGCGCATAGCACTTGACCTGGGTATCGTCGTTGAGCACGAACTTGGCATACTGGGCGTCGAAGGTTTTCCAGTCGTGCCGCTTGCCCAGCACCAGCAGCCAGTCGTTGCGCAGGCGGTCGGCGATCGCCCGGCCGCGATATTTGCTCAGGAAGGCGCGGATGACGTCGTCGGGCGCGTCGACCAGCGCCTTGCCCTGCGAGTCGAACATCTGCGGCCGGATCTGGAAATATTCGACGTAGGAGGGAATCGGGTAATTGGGGAGCTGCGAGGCCAATTCGGCCGCGCGCGCCGCATCGTTATCGAGCGCCGCATTGCGCAGCGCGACGAAAATCTCATCGGGGGTTTGCGGGATTGCCGTGTGCCGCTCGAGCCGGGCGTGACGGAAGTGGCTTGCCGCGCCGGTGGTGGTGCAGGCCACCAGACTGGCGGCTGTCAAAAAGGCCGCAACTACGCGATATACTCGGGTCAAACGCTTTGACATTATTAACAACTGCGGCAAGGACAGGATGGCAGCTAGCATAGCACGGGACCCCATCGGCGAGGGGTCGCCAACGCAGGCAAAAGCAATGAAAACAACACTGCGTTCCAGTCTGTTGGCAGTACGGCGCGACCTGCCCGATCGTGCACGCCGCGATGCGCTGTTGCGCGAGCGGCTGGCCGATCTGCTGGCACGCGAAGCCCCCGCATGCGTCGGCTTTTATTGGCCCATTCTGGAAGAGTTCGACGCGCGCCCGGTGATCGTCGAGTGGCTGGCGCAAGGCGGCCCCGGTCAGCGTCGGCTGGCCGCCCTGCCGGTCGTGACCGATCCGCGCGAGCCGTTGGTGTTCCATGCGTGGACGCCCGACAGTCCGATGCTCGAGGGTCGTTATCGGATCCCGGTTCCGGCCCATAACCAACCGCTGGCGCCCGATCTGATTCTGATTCCCTGCGTGGGTTTCAACCGGCAGGGTTACCGGCTGGGTTACGGCGGCGGCTTCTACGACCGCACCCTGGCGGCGCTCGATCCGCGCCCGCGCGCGGTCGGCATCGCCTTCGAGGCAACCGAGACGCCCGCCCTGGAGGTGCAGCCGCATGACGTCCGGCTGGACGTCGTGCTCACCGAATCGGCCACGCTCTACAGCGAAGCGGCCGAGCGCGAGGCTTGATCGTATAGTCCGGAGATGGTTCGCAGCAGTTGCGCGGCCTCGCTGATCGCCCGATTCTCCAGACCGCTCTCGGCCAGCGCCTCGATCAGGCATTGCTCGCGCACCTCGCGGTAACGCAGGCACAGCGCACTGCCCTTGTCGGTCGCGGAGAAAAACACCTCCTTGCCGATCTTCTCGCTTTTGACGTAACCGGCCTTGACCAGCTTCTTCAGGCCGTAGGTGGCAATGTGCGTGTCTTCGATATTCAGCACGAAGCAGATGTCGGCGAGCTTTTTCTTGCGGTCGCGATGATTCACATGATGCAGCAACGACACTTCGACCGGCGCCATGTCCTTGACCCCGGCGGCCGACATGCAGCGCGCCATCCAGCGATTGAACGCATTGCTGGCCACGATCAGGCCATATTCGAGCTCGGAGGTCTCGGCGCCCTTTTCCGACACCAGATGAGCCGAAGAAACGATTTGCGGTGTGTGCTGGCGCGATTTCGCGGTCATACAATGGGTTCCAACTGTCGTCAACATGATACAAGTATAGCTGCGTGGAAGTAAAAACTGCGTAGCGCGTACGCGATTATCTATAATACATCGACAATTCGTTGATATTATGTAGCAAAAGACCAGCCCCATGTCGACACTGAGCATCCTCCCGCTGGGCGAAGCCGCCCTGCTCTGCATTCCGCCGCCGCCCACCAGTCTGGTCACGCAGCGGCGCATCTGGTCGGTCGCCACCATGCTGCAGGCGCGCTCCGATGTGCTCGAAATGGTGCCTGGCATGAACAACTTCACGGTGATTTTCGATCCGCTGCGCACCGATCCCACAACCCTCGAGAGTGCCCTGCAGGCAGCATGGGAAGGGGCGGACGACCAGGCCGAGGCGGGCCGCGAGATTGAAATTCCGGTGCGCTACGGCGGCGCGCATGGCCCCGACCTGGCCGAAGTCGCGCTGCGCACCGGGCTCTCGCCCGAGGCGGTGGTGCAGCGCCACGCCGGCAGCGACTACGTAGTGTACTTCCTGGGCTTCCTGCCCGGCTTCGCCTATCTTGGCGGCCTCGACCCCAGCCTGGCCACACCGCGCCGCGCCGAGCCGCGCCTGGCGGTGCCGGCAGGCTCGGTCGGCATCGGCGGCGCGCAAACCGCGATTTATCCGGTGGTCTCGCCCGGCGGCTGGCAGCTGATCGGGCGCACCGACCTGCCGTTGTTCGATCCCGCGCAAATGCCGCCGACCCTGCTGAGCCCGGGCGATCATGTGCGCTTCACCATCGAGAGCATCGAACTGTGATAGAGATCTTGCGCGCCGGTGTACTCAGCTCCGTCCAGGATCTCGGGCGGCACGGATTTCGCCATCTCGGCATCGGCGTGGCCGGCGCACTCGACCCGCTCGCCATGCTGGTGGGCAATCGCCTGCTCGATAATCCGGTGGACGCGGCCGTGATCGAATTCACGCTCGGCGCGAGCGCAGTGCGCTTTACCCAGGATTGCCGGATCGCGCTGACCGGCGCCGACTGTCGCGCCGAGCTCGACGGCCAACGGGTATGGTCTTGGTGGAGCTTCCCGGTCGCACGCGGCCAGACCCTGACGCTGCGCAGCCCGCGCCAGGGCATGCGCACCTATCTGGCGATCGGCGGCGGGATCGACGTGCCGATGCTGCTCAATTCGCGCAGTACCCACTTGAGCGGCGGCTTTGGCGGCTGGCATGGCCGCGCGCTGCGCGACGGCGACCGCCTGCCGCTGGGCGTCGCGAGCGCGGCGCTCGAGTCGCGCGCCGCGCCTTATGGCGTGCAGTCGCCGGCCGGCTTCCCGGGCCTGGAAACCACCTCGATCCGCGTGTTGAACGGCCCGGAGTATGAGGATTTCACGGTGGCCTCGCACAAGACGTTCTGGGACACGGACTGGCAAGTGACGCCGAACAGCAACCGCATGGGTTACCGGCTCGGCGGGCCGGAGCTGCACCGCAAGAAGCACCGCCACCACGACCTGCTCTCGCATGGCGTGGTGCCCGGCGTGGTGCAGGTGCCGCCCGCCGGGCAGCCGATCATCCTGATGGCCGACGGGCAGACCACCGGCGGCTATCCCAAGATCGGCGTGGTGATTGGCGCGGACCTCTGGAAGCTCGCGCAAGTGCGGCTGGGTGCGGCCGTGCGCTTTATTCCGGTGTCGCGCACCGACGCGCTGCAGGCGCTGCAAGACACGCGCCGCTATCTGGATCAGGTCGACCGGATCCTGGCCTGGCGGCACGCCGGCGTGGTCCAGGCCGGCCCACGCCGCGCGATCACCCGCGCCCCTCAATCCACCCTCTCCCGGAGTCAATAATGCAGATCGATCTCAACGCCGATGTGGGCGAAGGCTGCGACAGCGACGAAGCCTTGCTGGCCCTGATCAGTTCCGCCAATATCGCCTGCGGCTGGCATGCGGGCGACGCCGCGACGATGCATCGTACGGTCGCCTGGGCCATCGAGCACAACGTCGCGATTGGCGCGCATCCGAGTTTTCCGGATCGCGAGAACTTCGGCCGCAGCGAAATGCACTTGCCGGCCGACGAAGTCTATGCCGGCGTGCTGTACCAGATCGGCGCGCTGGCGGCCATCGCTCAGGCGCACGGCGGCGTGCTGGCGCACGTCAAGCCGCATGGCGCGCTCTACAACCAGGCCGCGCGCGACCCGGCGCTGGCCCAGACCATCGCCAAGGCGGTGCGCGATTTCGATCCGGGTCTGGCGTTGTTCGGTCTGGCTGGCGGCGAATTGGTACGGGCTGCGCGCGATGCGGGCCTGAGCGCCGTCGAAGAAGTGTTCGCCGATCGCGGCTACAACCCCGACGGCACGCTGGTCAAGCGCGGCACGCCCGGCGCCTTGATCGACGACGAAGAACAGGCGCTCGCGCAGACCCTCGAGATGATCGAGCGGCAGCGCGTGCGCGCGCGCGACGGCAGTTGGGTCGGCATCAACGCGCAGACCGTGTGCCTGCATGGCGATGGGCCGCATGCACTGGCGTTCGCCCGGCGCATTCGTACCCGCCTGAACGAGGCCGGCATCGAAATCCGCCCGATCGGCTAAGCGCGCCTATGAGCGCCTGATATACAGCAGCAGAACCGACAACGTCACCAGCGAGCCGAGCGTCGACAGGAGAATCGTGCGCGAGGTGACGTGCGCCTCGCGCCGGTAGAACTCGGCCAGCATGAAAGGCCCTGTGCCGGTGGGCAGCGCGGCCAGCAGCACGGCAATTTCGACCAGCGTGAGCGGCAACGCAAACACGCGCGCGGCGAGCCACCAGGTCAGGGCCGGCTGAAACAGCAGCTTGACGCCCGTGAGATAGAGTGCGCTTCGCTCGCCCGGGGCACCCGCAGACCGCTTCTCGGCCAGGAACGCGCCCAGGCTCACCAGCGCGCACGGGCTGGCCGCGGCGCCCAGCAACTTCAGAAAGGTTTCGCCGCTGTGCGGCAGCGGCACATGCAGCGCCGAGACCGCCGCCCCCGCGATCGGCGCGACGATCAACGGATTGCGCGCCAACGCGCGCAATACTTTCCAGCCCAGCTTGTGCGGTGCCCGCTCGGTCTGCAGTCCCACCTCGATGAGCACGATCGCGCTGGCGAACAGTACGCAGGCGACCAGAATCGTGACGATGGTCGTCGGCGTCAGGCTGGCCGAGCCGAACACGATCATGCACAGCGGAAAGCCGATATAGCCGGTGTTCGGATAGGCGGCGGCAACCGCGTCGATACTCGCATCGGCCAAATGCCGGCCACCCACCATGCGCAGCACCAGCGTGAGCACGAACACGCCCGCCAGGGCCAGCGCGAAGGCAGCGACGAATGCCGGCTGATATAGCTCGTGCCAGGTCGCGTGCGCCATGATGTCGAACAGCAGCGCCGGCAGCCCGAGCCAGATCACGAAGCGATTCAACTCCGATGCCGCCGTCGGCCCGAGCACGCCGCGCCGGCGGCAGACAAAGCCGGCCAGTGCCAGGCCGAATACGGGGAGCAGGATGGGAAGGGTCGAAAACACAATCGCTCGATGCCAGAGTCAACAAGTCAGGCGGGAGCTTAAAGACTTTGATTGATATAATCCAATGCTATTTTCCGAACGCAAAAATACCTTTTTTGCATCATGCTCGATATCAAGCCGCTACGTTATTTCGTCACGCTGGCGGAAACCCGCCACTTCGGCCGGGCCGCAGCGCGCCTGAACCTGACTCAGCCACCGCTGAGCCGGCAACTGGCGGCACTCGAAGCGGCGCTGGGAGTCACGCTGATCGAGCGCAGCCCGCGCAGCGTCACCCTGACCGTCGCCGGCGAGCAGTTCTACAACGACGCCCGGGCGATCCTCGCGGCACTGGAGCAGTCCACCAGGAACGTGCGCGCCGCCGCGCGCGGCGACGCCGGGCAGCTCAGCATCGGCTTTACCATGTGCGCGGCCTATAGCGTCGTGCCGGGTTACGCCAAGCGTTTCGGCGCGGCCTACCCGGCCGTCGCGCTGCATCTTCGCGAGGTCGTCTCGAACGATCTGGCGGCGCAGGTGGCAGCCGGGCAGATCGATGCCGCGATCATGTTTCCCGGGGCGCAAAAAAAGGGGCTGGCGATGCGCGAGATCGTCAGCGAGCCGCTTTGCGTGGCACTCTCGCGCAATCATCCGCGCGCGCGTGCGCGTCAGTTGAGGATCTCCCAACTGGCGGGCGAGCCGTTCGTGCTGGCCACCGAACAGGTCGCGCCGACACTGCGCGCGGCGATTGTCGAACACTGCCGCCAGGGCGGCTTCGAGCCAGATATCCGCTTCGAGGTGCAGTTGCAACAGACCGTGCTGAGCCTGGTCGACGAAGGCGTCGGTATCGCACTGGTGCCGGCATCGATGCGCCGGGCCCAGCTGGCCGGCGTGGTATTCCGCCCGTTGCTCGATGCGCCGCAGATCGAGCAAGTGCTTGCGTGGTCACCGCTCAACCGCAACCCGTGCCTCGCGCATTTCCTGGCGCTCGTGTAACGCGCCAGCCCTACTCGTCTTAGAATGCGTGATGCGTCGAGCGCGCCGAGCGCTCGAAGAAGGCCCCGTTCACCCGAATCCGCGTGCCCCGCCGCGCGGTGCGCGCCCGAGGTTTGACCATGTCGACCATCCTGCTGACCGGCTTCGAGCCGTTCGAACAAGAACCCGTGAATCCGTCCTGGGAGGCGGCGCAAGCCCTCGAAGGCGCGCAGATCGGCGGCGCCGTGGTGGTCGCACGCCAGGTGCCGTGCGTGTTCGGCCGGGCGCTCGAGGTGCTGGGCAGCGCCATCGCCGAGACCGATCCGGTACTGGTGGTATGCGTCGGGCAGGCCGGCGGGCGCGCGGAAATGTCGATCGAGCGGGTCGCCATCAATGTCGACGACGCGCGTATCGCCGACAACGCCGGACAACAGCCGATCGATGCGCCGATCGCCGCCGACGGGCCGGCCGCTTACTTTGCCCGTTTGCCGATCAAGGCCATCACGCATGCGCTGCGCGATGCGGGCATTCCCGCCGCGGTCTCGCAAACGGCAGGCACCTTCGTGTGCAACCACATTTTCTACGGGCTGCTGCATCACATCGCGCTGCATCGTCCGGCGCTGCGCGGCGGCTTTATTCACATTCCGTATCTGCCGTCGCAGGCCGCGCGCCATCCGGGCCAGCCGAGCATGGCGCTGGACACCGTCGTCAAGGGCCTGCGCGTGGCCCTTCACACGGCGCTGAGCGTGAGCGAAGATCGCCGGGAAAGCGGCGGCCAGCTGCACTAGGCCGGCGGCGGCAGTTCATTCGCCGGGGTTGCGCCCGGATCGGCCAGCGCCGCCTTGCCGCGGCCTCACGACGCATCCCAGTGTGTCTGTGCGTCGAGCGGATAGACCGGGCGCCGCACCCTCGCAAACGGAAACAACGCGTAGTCGGAACTGGTCACGCCGGCGCTGTCGCACTCGACCAGCCCTCGCGCCAGCGGCAGAAAAACCGGGCGGCAATACATGCGCGACTTCAGCAGCAAAAAACGCTGGCGGGCCGGGTCGATGCCGACGCTGGTAAATACCCCCACATCCAGCGGCTCCTGGGTCCGCTCGGTCACCACGACCTGCGCCGCGCCGATGTCGAACACCGCGGTGCGGCCCATGTAGGCGCGCTGGCCCGTGTAGGTCGGGCCGGTGATCACATACTCGCCGTCGGTAATGGCGCGCACCACGCCGCTGAGCACCACCGGGGTCTTGGTCATGCCCAGTTTGGGTATCTCACGTTTGTTGCCGAGTGCGAGCGTGACGCGCGCGCCGACGCCGGCCGCGCACAACTCGCCGACCGCCTGCGGATCGCACAGCGGGCCCACCGCGATGCCGTCCAGCCCGTGCGCCAGGGCCGCCTGCAGTACGTCCATGGTGTCGCAGGTGCCGCCCGACATGACGTTGTCGCCATGATCGAGCAGCAGCACCGGACCAGGCCGCCCATCGCTTTGCGCGGCAAGTTGCGCGGCACGCTCGAGCGAGACGGCCAGCGGCTCGCTCCGATAGACGAAGTCCTGTCGCTCGGCCCAGATCTGCCGGGCGATGCGCTCGGCCACCGCGTCGGCCGCCGCCGCGTCGCCATTACCGACCACCACCACGCTCAGGCACGGCGCCGGGATATCGGCCAGCGAGAACCCCGCCAGAATCGACACGGCGGCCATGCCGTCGCGCTCGGCCGCGCGCGCCGCAGCCACCGCGCGCTGCATCGCGCCCTCGCCGGTGGCGCTGCGCAGGGTGTGCGTCATCAGAGGCGGGCGACGCCACGCCACCACCGGGCGCAGGCGTCCGGCCAACTGGTCGAACAACAGGCGCCCCGCATGCGCGCCGGTCTCGTACATGTCGACGTGCGGGTAGGTTTTGAAACTGACGAGAATGTCGGCGTTGTCAATCATCTTCTGCGTTACGTTGCCGTGCAGGTCGAGCGCCACCGCCAGCGGCACACCCGGCGCCGCGGCCCGCACGCGCGCCAGCAGGTCGCCCTCGCCGTCATCGCTGTTCTCGGCGACCATCGCACCATGCAGATCCAGCAGGATGGCGTCGCAGCCACCAGCCACCGCTTCGACGATGCGCGCGCACATCGCGTCGTAGGCCTCGGCCGCCACCGGACCGCTCGGGTTGGCGGTGGCCGACAGCGGCGTGACGAGTTCGGCGCCGTGCTGTTCGGCCAGCTCGATGAACGCGCCCATCGCCGTGCGCGCGCCCCGGTTGGCGCGGTACGCGTCGTCGCCGTAGTCGGGCCCGCACGGCCCGAATGCGGCCAGCGGTGTCGGCACCGGCGAGAACGTATTGGTCTCGTGGTTCATGCGGGCAATGACGATCTTCATGCGCGGACCTCGTGAACAGTGGCGGCCGATACCCCGCTCAGGCGGTCGTGCGAATGGCTTGCGCGACCACGTCGAACAATTGGGCGATTTGCGCCTGGTCGACGATCAGCGGCGGCGAAAACGCCAGAATATCGCCGGTATAGCGAATCAGCACGCCCTGCTCGAAACATTTGACGAAAATCTCGTGCGCTCGCGCGCCCGGCGCACCGGCGCGCGGCTGCAGTTCGACGCCGCCGACCAGGCCCAGGTTGCGAATGTCGAGCACGCCGGGCAGCCCCTTGAGCGCGTGGATGGCATCCTCGAAATGGGGCGCCATTTGCGCGGCCCGGTTGAACAGATCCTCGCTGCGATACAGGTCGAGCGCCGCGCAGGCCGCCGCTGCCGCCAGCGGGTGGCCCGAATAGGTATAGCCGTGGAAGAATTCGATCGCCCCGGCCTGGCCGGCATTGACGATGGTGTCGTGGATCGATTGCCGGGCGGCCACCGCCCCCATCGGCACCGTCGCGTTGTTGATGCCCTTGGCCAGCGTCATCAGGTCGGGCGTCACGCCGAAATACTGGGAGGCGAATGGCGCGCCCAGCCGCCCCAGGCCGGTGATCACCTCGTCGAAAATCAGCAGGATGCCGTGCTTGTCGCAGATCTGCCGCAGCCGTTGCAGATAACCCTGCGGCGGCACCAGCACGCCGGTCGAGCCGGCCAGCGGCTCGACGATGACCGCGGCGATGGTCGAGGCGTCGTGCAGCATCACCAGCCGCTCGAGTTCGTCGGCCAGATGCGCGCCCCATGCCGGTTGACCGCGCGTGAAAGCGGCCTCGGCCAGGTTCAGGGTGTGCGGCAAGTGATCGACGGCAGGCAGCAGCGCGCCTGAATAGGTCTTGCGATTGGGCGCGATCCCGCCGACCGAAATGCCGCCGAAGCCCACCCCGTGGTAGCCTCGCTCGCGGCCGATGAAGCGCGTGCGCTGGCCTTCGCCGCGCGCGCGGTGATACGCCAACGCGATCTTCAGCGCGGTGTCGACCGATTCCGAGCCGGAGTTGGTGAAGAAAATCCGCTTCAGGTCGCCCGGCGTCAGTTCGGCAAGCTTGGCGGCCGCCTCGAACGCCTTCGGATGACCCATCTGGAAAGTCGGCGCGAAGTCCATCTCGCCAACCTGCGCCCGCACGGCCTCGACGATCTCGCGACGGCAATGCCCCGCGTTGACGCACCACAGGCCCGCCGTGCCATCGAGCACCTGGCGGCCGTCGTGCGACGTGTAGTACATGCCCTCGGCCTTGACCAGCAGGCGCGGCGCCCGCTTGAATTCCCGATTGGCGGTAAAGGGCATCCAGAATGCCGACATATCGAGCGGCGCATCATGCAATTCCACGGCTCATCTCCTTCGATTTTCAAAGCGCGCCGCGGACCCTCGCCGGGCGCATCGAACACCATATTAAGCATCGGCGACCAATACAGACATGTACAGTTGAGCGGAAACTGCGTATTCTGTATCGGCACCATGCCATGAGTGTGCAGGCAACAGCCGATGCCCGGCCGGCCTGCGCTGCCGGAGTCCCCCACCATGAGTCAACCGTTACGCCTGGCGCTCGACCGCGGCCAGCCCGCATCGCTGGTCGAACAGATCGTGCGCGAGATCGAGCGCGCGCGACACAGCGCCGTGCTGCACGGCGGCATGCGCATGCCGTCGATCCGCCAGTTGGCGCAGGCGCACGGTATCAGCACCTTCACGGTGGTCGAAGCCTACGACCGGCTGGTCGCACAAGGTGTCCTGATCGCACGGCGTGGCGCCGGCTTCTTCGTGGCCAGCGACGATCCCGCGCACGATATGCCGCGGCCGCGGCCGCGCGCGGTCGCGCGCGAGGTCGGCAACGCCTGGTTGCTCTCGGAGGTGTTTGCCGACGACAGCATTCCGGTCAAGAGCGGCTGCGGCTGGCTGCCGGACGATTGGCTGGACGAAGACGGCCTGCAAGGCGCGCTGCGGCAGCTGGCCAAGGGCGCGGGCACGCGCTTCGTGCATTACGGCCACCCGCAGGGGTATGCCCCGCTGCGTCAGAGCATCGCACGACGCCTGGCAGATATCGCGCTCGATGCGCATGCCGACCAGATCGTCCTGACGCACGGCGCCACGCAAGGTCTTGACCTGATCGCCCGCACCTTGCTGCACCCGGGCGACGCCGTGCTGGTGGAGGAGCCCGCCTACTGCAATCTGCTGGCGATCCTGCGCAGCGCCGGCCTGCATGTGGTGGGCGTGCCGCGCGACGCCGCCGGGCTCGATCTGGCGCAGCTGGAGAGCGCGATCCAAACCCATCGGCCGCGCGCGCTATTCCTCAACAGCGTGCTGCAAAACCCGCTCGGCACGTCGCTGTCGCCGGCATGCGCGCACCGCATCCTGCAGTTTGCCGAACAGCACGGCCTGTGGGTGGTCGACGACGATATCTACCGCGAGCTGGCGCCGCCCAATGCGCCAGCCCTGGCCGCCATGGACGGCTTGCACCGGGTCATCTACCTGGGGAGCTTCTCGAAGACCATCTCGCCCTCGATCCGGGTCGGCTATGTCGCTTGCGCGCCAGCGCTGGCCGCCGAGCTCGCGCGCACCAAAATGATCGGCGGCCTGACCACCTCGGAAATCAACGAGCGCCTGGTTCATCTGGTGCTGACCGAGGGCGGCCACCGCAAGCACATCGAGCGGCTCACCGATCGCCTGGCGCGGGCGCGCAGCCGCCTCTGCACTCAATTGACGGCCTGCGGCCTGAGCCTGCTGGCCAAACCCGACGGCGGCATGTTCGTGTGCGCCGCCCTGCCTGAGGGCACGCCCTCCTCGCGCGAGATCGCCGAGCACGCGCTCACGCAGGGAATCATGCTCGCACCCGGCGAGTTCTTCGTCACGCAGTCCGAACCGTGTCACTGGTTCCGCTTCAATGCCGCCTATTCGGACGACGCGCGCCTGTACCGCTTTCTCGAGACCACACTGAGCGCGGCACACGCCTCGTGAGGGACGCGCCGTCCGGCGCGCGCCCTGCCCCGCACTCCCAGTCCCGCACTCCCTGCGCACGGCCCGCGCACTGCCATGGCGCACGCGGCCGCGTGCCACGCCCCGCCTGCACTGATGCGATGCAAATGCGCACCGCCGCGAAGCGTGGCATGGCAATCGTCGTGGCATCGAGGGATTGGCACGACTATTGCCTCCTGAGTCTGCGTAGTCCAATCACTTACGAAGGGAAATCAAATGAAACGACGCACGCTGTTAAACATGGCGGCCATGTCGGGGGCGCTTGCCATTCCGGGTTTGTCCTCAAAAGTTTGGGCGCAGGGCAAGAAGCCGATCAAGATCGGCATTCTGCATTCCCTGTCCGGCACGATGGCGATTTCCGAAACGTCGCTCAAGGACGTGGCGCTGATGACGGTCGACGAGATCAACCGCGCCGGCGGCGTGATGGGGCACCCGATCGAGCCGGTGGTGGTGGATCCGGCATCGAACTGGCCGCTGTTCGCCGAAAAGGCGCGGCAGTTGCTGACCCAGGACAAGGTGGCCGTGGTGTTCGGCTGCTGGACCTCGGTGTCGCGCAAATCGGTGTTGCCGGTTTTCGAAGAACTCAATGGCCTGCTGTTCTACCCCGTGCAGTATGAAGGCGAGGAAATGTCGCGCAACGTCTTCTATACGGGCGCGGCGCCGAACCAGCAGGCAATCCCAGCGGTGGAGTATCTGATGAGCGCCGAAGGCGGCGGCGCCAAGCGTTTCTTCCTGCTCGGCACGGACTACGTCTATCCGCGTACCACCAATCAGATTCTGCGCGGCTTCCTGCATTCGAAGGGCGTGCAGGACAAGGATATTCAGGAGGTCTATACACCGTTCGGCTACAGCGATTACCAGACGATCGTCGCCAATATCAAGCAGTTCGCCCAGGGCGGCAAGACCGCCGTGATCTCGACCATCAATGGCGACTCCAACGTGCCTTTCTACAAGGAACTCGGCAATCAGGGCCTAAAGGCGACCGACGTGCCGGTCATGGCGTTCTCGGTCGGCGAGGAAGAGCTGCGCGGCATGGACACCAAGCCGCTGGTGGGCAACCTGGCCGCATGGAATTACTTCATGTCGCTCAGGAACAAGGAGAACACCGCATTCAAGAAAGAGTGGTTCGAGTACGTCAAGCGCAAGAATCTGCCGGGCGGCAGCAAGCGCGTGACCAACGACCCGATGGAGGCGACCTACGTCGGCATGCATATGTGGAAGCAGGCGGTAGAGAAAGCCGGCACCACCAGCGTCGACAAGGTGAGAACGGCAATGATCGGCCAGACCTTCAACGCGCCCGACGGCTTCAAGCTCATGATGGACGGCAACCACCACCTGCACAAACCCGTGATGATCGGCGAGATTCGCGCCGACGGGCAGTTCAACGTGGTGTGGGAAACCAAGACGACCATCCGCGCACAGCCGTGGAGCCCCTACATCCCGGGCAATCAGGGCAAGCCCGACACGGTGAGCTGATCGTTTTCGGCAACTTTCGGCGCCGCCGACTGCCGGCGGCGCCCAGGATTCTTCCATGTCACGCCTGATCAAAATATTCGCACTACTGATCGTCCTGTTACTGGGTCAGACCTCCGCAATGGCACTGACCGAGACCGACATCGCACCGCTGGGCGGCATGGATTTCGACGCCAAGTCTCAGGCGATCCATCACCTGGTGGACGACGGCACCGAGGCCAGCCAAACGCTGCTGAAGGCGCTGGCCGCCGGCGACGTACTGGTCGGCGACGACAACCGGATCCTGGTCCAGGACGGCGACACCCTGCGCGATGTGCTCAGCGGCCAGCCGGTCAAGGACGACAATGCGCAACCGGTGGTGCTCAACAATGTGCTGCGCGCGCGCGTCGACGACGCCACCGCCGCGCTGAACCTGCAATCGCTGGACCCGGCGGTGCGCGCCAAGGCAATCCGTACCCTGTTGCACTCGGGCAGCACCGACTTCCGCGTGCAGGTCGAACAGGCGCGCGACCGGGAGACCGACCCTGACCTGAAGCGCAAGCTCGATCAGCTATGGGCCGTGACCGCGCTGCACGATGCCGACCCGCTCAAGCGGCGCGAGGCGATCGCGATTATCGTGGCACGCGCGGATCCGCAAATGCGCGGGCTGCTGCTGCCGCTGGTGGCGCGCAAGCCCGACGGCACGTTCGACGAACCCGACACGGGCGTGCGCGTCGCGGCCCAGGCCGGCCTGGCGCAACTCGAGAACGACCAACGCAAGAGCGAGCTGCTTGGCATGCTGTTCGCGGGCCTGAGCCTGGGCAGCGTGCTGCTGCTGGCGGCGCTGGGGCTGGCCATCACGTACGGCCTGCTCGGCATCATCAACATGGCGCACGGCGAATTCCTGATGATCGGCGCCTACGCCACGTACGTCGTGCAAACCCTGTTCCAGCACTACCTGCCGCACGCCTTCAATTGGTATCTGGTGGCCGCCGTCCCCGCCTCGTTCCTGGCCGCCGCGATCGTCGGGCTGATGCTCGAGCGCACCGTGCTGCGCTTTCTCTATGGCCGGCCGCTCGAGACGCTGCTGACCACCTTCGGCATCAGTCTGCTGCTCATGCAAATCGTGCGTACGCTGTTCGGCGCACAGAACGTCGATGTCGCCAACCCGTCGTGGATGAGCGGCGGGGTGAGCGTGCTGCCCAACCTGATCCTGCCTTACAACCGACTGGTCATCATCGGCTTCTCGGTGGTCGTGGTGGCACTGACCTGGGCGCTGCTGAACCTGACCCGGCTGGGCCTGTTCATCCGGGCCGTCACACAGAACCGCAACATGGCCGCCTGCGTCGGCGTGCGCACCCGGCGCGTGGACGCCTACGCGTTCGCCCTCGGTGCGGGCATCGCCGGGCTGGGTGGCTGCGCGCTGTCGCAGATCGGCAACGTCGGGCCGGATCTCGGTCAGGGCTACATCATCGACTCATTCCTCGTGGTGGTGCTGGGCGGCGTCGGCCAGTTGGCCGGCACGGTGTTCGGCGCTTTCGGACTGGGGCTGCTCAACAAGCTGCTCGAGCCGGCCTGGGGCGCGGTGCTGGCAAAAATCGCCGTGCTGGTGCTGATCGTGCTGTTCATCCAAAAGCGTCCCCAAGGACTTTTCGCTCTCAAAGGGCGCAGTGCGGAGGCTTGAATGAATTCCCCCGTTTCTTTTGACGTGTCGCCCGCCGGCCTGTCGCCGCAGCGCGGGTCTGCCGCGTCCACCGTCGGCGGCATGCCCGAGCGGCCACGGCTGCTGCCCAAATACACGGCCGCACCGCTGGCCGCGCTGGTGCTCACAGTGCTGATCATCGTGCCGCTGTGCTCGCTGGTATTGCCGGCTTCGCACCCGCTGCACCTGTCCGCCTACACGATGACACTGATCGGCAAGATCATGTGCTACGCGATCGCCGCACTGGCGCTCGACCTGGTATGGGGCTACTGCGGCATCCTCAGCCTGGGCCATGGGCTGTTCTTCGCGCTGGGCGGCTACGCGATGGGCATGTACCTGATGCGTGCGATCGGGCGCGACGGCGTCTACCACAGCAACCTGCCGGACTTCATGGTGTTCCTCGGCTGGAAGCATCTGCCGTGGTTCTGGCATGGCACCGGCAGCTTCGCCTTCACCTTGCTGCTGATCGTACTGGTGCCCGGCGTGCTGGCGTGGCTGTTCGGCTTTTTTGCCTTTCGCTCGCGCGTCAAGGGCGTGTATCTGTCGATTACCACGCAGGCCATGACGTATGCGGCGATGCTGCTGTTCTATCGCAACGAGACCGGCTTCGGCGGCAACAACGGCTTCACCGACTTCAAGCGCCTGCTGGGGTTTTCGATCGTCGCGCCGGGCACCCGCACGGCGCTGTTCCTGGTGACCTTCCTGGTGCTGGTGCTGGCCTTGCTGGTGTGCCGCGCGCTCGTCATCTCGAAGTTCGGGCGGGTGGTCACGGCGATGCGCGACGCCGAATCGCGCGCGATGTTCCTTGGTTATCGGCCGCTGGGCTACAAGCTGTTCGTGTGGACCTTCTCGGCGGTACTGTGCGGTATCGCCGGCGCGCTTTACGTGCCGCAGGTCGGCATCATCAATCCGAGCGAGATGTCGCCGGTCAACTCGATCGAGATGGCCATCTGGGTTGCCATCGGCGGACGCGGCAGTCTGCTGGGCGCGGTGCTCGGCGCCTTCCTGGTCAATGGGGCGAAGAGTGTCTTCACGGCCTACTTCGCCGAGTACTGGCTATTTTTTCTGGGCGCCATGTTCGTGCTGGTGCCGCTGTTGCTGCCGCACGGTGTCATGGGATTGCTGCGCAGCCTGGCCAGGAAGCCTCGCACGGGAGACGAAGCATGAACCCGCTGATCAGCGACACCGAAGGCATCAGCGTGAGCGGCAGCATCACCGGGCTGGATCACTTGCTGGTGCCAGGCCAGATCGACATCTCGCACGGACTGATCCTGTACCTCGAGAACATCAGCGTGAGCTTCGACGGGTTTCGCGCGCTCAACGATCTGTCACTCTCGCTCAAGCCGGGCGAGCTGCGTTGCGTGATCGGTCCGAACGGCGCAGGCAAGACCACCATGATGGATGTCATCACCGGCAAGACGCGGCCCGACAGCGGACAGGCCTTTCTCGGCCAGACTATCGATCTGACCAAACTCGATGAACCGGCCATCGCGCATGCCGGCGTCGGGCGCAAATTCCAGAAGCCAACCGTATTCGAGCAGCATACGGTTTGGGAAAATCTCGAACTCGCGTGCGACAACGACAAGCGCTGGTTCGCCGCCTTTCATGCCGGGCTCGATCGCCGCACGCGCGAGCGCATCGAGCAGACGTTGTCGCTGATCGACCTGGAACGGCAAGCGGGACGCCGTGCCGGCGCGCTCTCGCACGGCCAGAAACAGCGGCTGGAAATCGGCATGCTGCTGATGCAGCAACCGCAGCTACTGTTGCTCGACGAGCCGGCCGCGGGCATGACCGACGAAGAGACGGTGCAGTTGGCGAAGCTGCTGCAAACGCTGCGCGGACACTGCACGATGATGGTTGTGGAGCACGACATGTCGTTCGTCGCATCGCTGGCGGGCGACACCGGGCGGGTGACCGTGATGGCGCAAGGCCGGGTGCTGGCCGAAGGTACGCTCGACGCGGTGCAGCGCGACGAGCGGGTGATCGAATCTTATCTTGGACGCTAGCAATCATGCTGGAAATCAAGGGCGTCAACCAATATTACGGCGGCAGCCATATCCTCCGTGAGGTCAATCTGCAGGTGCCCGAGAAGCAGCTGACGGTGCTGCTGGGCCGCAACGGCGTGGGCAAGACGACCTTGCTCAAATGCCTGATGGGAACCGTGCCGATCCGCACCGGTGAAATTCTGTGGCAGAACCGGCCGCTGAATCATCTGGCGCCTTATGCACGCGTGACCAGTGGCCTGGCTTACGTGCCGCAGGGGCGCGAGATATTCCCGCGCCTGACGGTCGAGGAGAACCTGCTGATCGGTGCGGCCAGTTTGCCGGCGGCCGAGGCCGGCCGGGGCGTGCCCGACCAAATCTACGCCTTGTTTCCGGTGTTGCGCGACATGCGCGTGCGGCGCGGCGGCGATCTCTCGGGCGGGCAGCAGCAGCAACTGGCGATCGGACGGGCCCTGATGAGCCGGCCGCGGGTGTTGATTCTGGACGAGCCGACCGAAGGCATCCAGCCTTCGATCATCAAGCAGATTGGCGTGACGCTGCGGCAGCTGGTCGACGATCTGGGCCTGACGGTGCTGCTGGTCGAGCAATACTACGACTTCGCCCGGGCGCTGGCCGATCACTACGGCGTCATGAGCCGCGGCACCATCGTCGCCAGCGGTCTGGGCAGCGAGATGGAGCAGCATGGCGTGCGGGAGCTGGTCGCCGTATGAGCGTGCTACATTCGGCGCATCGCGCGCGCAACTATTTCCTCGATGCACAACGATCTTCCTGAATCGCCGGCCGGCCCGAGCGCCGCCGAGCCATTTGCCGGCCCAGGCTGGTGCGCCCATCTCCAGCTCGACTACGAGCGCCGCGACGCCGGCACGGTGTTGGCGCGGCGACATCACAGCGGGCCGCTGGTGGTGCAAAAGGCGCTGTATCCGGAAGGCCCCGGCATATGCCACACCGTGATCGTGCACCCGCCGGGGGGAATTGCCGGCGGCGACGACCTGCGGCTGGACATCGGGCTCGGCGCCGGCACCCACGCGGTGTTCGCCACGCCGGGCGCGACCAAGTGGTACAAGACCCCGCACGCCGGCGCGTGTCAGACGATTCAATTGACGCTGGGGGCGCAGGCCCGGCTCGACTGGCTGCCGCTGGAGAATATCGTGTTCGAGGCGGCCCGCGCCGAGCAGCGCATCGAGGTCACGCTGGGCGCCGGCGCCACCGCGATCGGCTGGGACGCGGTACTGCTGGGCCGCCAGGCCTCGGGCGAGCGCTGGACATCGGGGCAGTGGCGCTCGCTGATGCGCCTGCACGACGCGCGAGGCGAGCTGCTGTGGGTCGAACAGACCGTGCTGGACGCGGCCGACGCGCTGCGCACGTCGCCGGCCGCGCTCGACGGGTTTGCCGTGTTCGCCACCCTGTGGGCCGTGGGACCTGCCTGTACCGCCGAGCTTGCCGAGACCATGGCGCCGGCCTTGCCGTATGGCCCCGATCTGCGCGCAGGCGTGACCTGCCTGCCGGGCAACCTGTTGCTGCTGCGCGTGCTCGGCCAGCGCATGGAGGCCGTGCGGCAATTGCTGATCGAGCAATGGCTGCGCTTGCGGCCGCTGGTGCATGGCACGCCGGGTGTGCCGCTGCGGCTATGGGCGACCTAGCACCATGATGGATCGTTTTGCCCGGAATCGGTGCATGCCTCGTTGCGGTGCATGGCGCGACACGCTAACGAGCCGGCCGACGGCGCAGCCTGGCTGGTACGCTTCGTGCATGAGTCAAGACCGGGCGCGCGCCTGGCGCAATCCTCGATAACACGACGAACCGATGAAACTGACCCCCCGCGAAAAAGACAAGCTGCTGATCTTTACCGCCGCCCTGCTGGCCGAACGACGCCGCGCGCGCGGCCTCAAGCTCAATTACCCGGAAGCAGTCGCTTTTATCACCGCCGCGCTGATGGAGGCCGCCCGTGACGGGCGGACGGTGGCCGACCTGATGCATTACGGCACCACCCTGCTCGGCCGCGACGATGTGATGGACGGCGTGCCGGAGATGATCCCGGATATTCAGGTCGAAGCGACGTTCCCCGACGGCACGAAGCTGGTCACCGTGCACCACCCGATCCCCTAGGCGGCGTCCCTGCAAAGGCATCCACAAAAAGGAAGATAAATGATCCCGGGAGAACTCATCGCCGCCGACGGCGAGCTCGAACTGAACGTCGGCCGCGCGACGATCGTCGTGACGGTCGCCAACAGCGGCGACCGGCCGGTGCAGGTCGGTTCGCATTTTCATTTTGCCGAAGTCAACGATGCACTGCGCTTCGACCGCGCGGCCGCCCGCGGCTTTCGCCTCAATATCGCCGCGGGCACCGCCGTGCGCTTCGAGCCGGGTCAGGAACGCACCGTGGAGTTGGTCGAGCTCGCGGGCGAGCGCGCCGTCTTCGGCTTCAACGCTCAAGTGATGGGGAGACTCTGAGATGACTGTGCGCATGACGCGCCGCGCCTACGCGGAGATGTTCGGCCCGACCACAGGCGACCGGCTGCGCCTGGCCGACACCGAACTGTTCATCGAAATCGAGCGCGATCACACGATTTACGGCGAGGAAGTGAAGTTTGGCGGCGGCAAGGTAATTCGCGACGGCATGGGCCAATCGCAACGCACCCACGCGGAGGTGGCAGACACGGTAATCACCAACGCGGTGATCGTCGACCATTGGGGTATCGTCAAGGCCGACATCGGCCTGAAGGCGGGCCGTATCTGGGCGATCGGCAAGGCCGGCAATCCGGACATTCAGCCCGGCGTGACGATCCCGCTGGGCGCGGCCACCGAAGTGATTGCCGGAGAAGGCATGATCGTGACGGCCGGCGGCATCGATTCGCACATCCATTTCATTTGCCCGCAGCAAATCGAGGAGGCCCTGGCCTCGGGAGTGACCACCATGCTCGGCGGCGGCACCGGCCCGGCGACCGGCACCAACGCGACCACCTGCACGCCCGGGCCGTGGCATATGGAACGCATGTTGCAGGCTGCGGACGGCTGGCCGATCAATCTCGGGTTTCTCGGCAAGGGCAACACCAGCCAGAGCGCGCCGTTGCTCGAGCAGATCGAGGCCGGTGCGATCGGCCTGAAGCTGCATGAAGACTGGGGCTCCACGCCGGCGGCGATCGACACCTGCCTGACGGTGGCCGAGGCCACCGATACGCAGGTCGCCATTCATACCGATACGCTCAACGAGGGCGGCTTCGTGGAAGCCACCGTGGCGGCCATCAAAGGGCGCACCATACACACCTACCATACCGAAGGGGCCGGCGGCGGTCACGCACCCGACATCCTGAAGGTGTGCGGCGAACCGAACGTGCTGCCGTCGTCGACCAATCCGACGCGGCCCTATACGGTGAATACGCTCGACGAGCACCTCGACATGCTGATGGTGTGCCACCACCTCGATCCGTCGATCGCCGAGGATATTGCGTTCGCGGAATCGCGCATTCGGCGCGAAACCATCGCCGCCGAAGACATCCTGCACGACCTGGGAGCGCTGTCGATGATCTCGTCCGACTCGCAGGCCATGGGCCGGGTCGGCGAAGTGGTAATGCGCACCTGGCAGACCGCGCACAAGATGAAGGTGCAGCGCGGCGTGCTCGGCGGCCCGCAGGCCTCGCCCGCGGACAACTTCCGCGTCAAGCGCTACATCGCCAAGTACACGATCAACCCGGCCATCACGCATGGCATGGCGCATGAAATCGGGTCGATCGAAGTCGGCAAATGGGCCGATCTGGTGCTGTGGGAGCCGGCCTTCTTCGGCGTCAAGCCGAGCCTGGTGCTCAAGGGCGGCATGATCTCGATGGCCCTCATGGGCGATCCGAACGCGTCGATCCCGACGCCGCAACCGGTGCACTACCGCGAGATGTTCGGCAGCCGCGCGGGCGCGCTGGCCCGCACGTCGCTGACCTTCGTCTCGCAGGCCGCGTTCGATGCCGGCGTCGCCGGCCGCTATGGCCTGAGCAAGCAAATCGTTCCGGTGCATGGCATCCGCGGCGTGCGCAAGACGCACATGATCCACAACGACTGGCTGCCCGCCATCAGCGTCGACCCTGAAACCTACCAGGTGATCGCCGATGGCGAGTTGCTGACGTGCGAGCCGGCCAAGGTATTGCCGATGGCGCAGCGCTACTTTCTCTTCTAAAAATGCGAATTGCCTTATGAGCGCTCTCGATTCACCTGCGATGCCGGCGCTGCGACGCATCGAAAAACGGCTGGATCCCGCCACCCGTCTGGCCGCGCCGCTGGTCGCGCGCGCCGCGGTGCTGGTGTTGCCGTTCGAGGCGCGCTGCAGGAGCCGGCTGCGCGCGGCGCTCGTCGGCGGCGAGGAGGTCGCGCTGTTCCTGCCGCGCGGCACGGTGCTGCGCCACGGCGACCTGTTGGTGGCCGATGACGGCGGGCTGGTGCGCGTCGAGGCCGCGCCGCAGGACGTGCTGCGCGTTACCGCGCCCAATGCGCAGGCGCTGGCGCGCGCGGCCTACCATCTGGGCAACCGGCACACCCCGGTCGAAGTCGGCGACGGCTTCCTGAAGCTCGAGGCCGACCCGGTGTTGCGCGACATGCTCGAGCGCCTGGGCATGCAGGTCGAAGCCGCCAGCCTGCCGTTCGACCCGGAGGCCGGCGCTTATGGCGGCGGTCACCGGCATGGTCACGACGCCTCCTTCGAGGAGGACTATGCGCTGGCCCAGCAGGTGTTCCGCGAGCATGACCATGGTGCCGCCGGCCATGGGCACGGCCATACCCATCCGCACGATCACACCCATGGACACGACCACCGCCACGGACATTGACCTGCACGAGCTCAGCGCGCTGCTGCACCTGGCCTCGCCGGCGCTGCCGATCGGCGCATTCAGTTATTCGCAGGGACTGGAGGCGGCCGTCGAGAGCGGCCTGATTACCGACGCGGCCACCGCCGGCCGATGGATCGGCAGTCAGTTGCAGTGCGTTTTCGCGCGCTGCGAGGCGCCGTTGCTGGCGCTGCAGTGGCGCCGCTGGCGCGGCGACGATTTCGCCGCCGTCGCGCAAGGTAACGCGTGGCTGCTCGCCAGCCGCGAAAGCGCCGAATTGCGCGCCGAAACCGAGCAGATGGGCTGGTCGCTTGCGCAACTGGCTTTGGCCCTTGGCTGGGGCGGCGCCGCGCAGCAGGCGGTGCTGGCCGCGCTCAAGCCGGTCGCGCTGCCGACCGTGTTCGCCTACGCGGCAATCGCGCATGACATCGGCCTCCCGGCGTGCCTGAACGCATATGCGTTCAGCTGGCTGGAAAACCAGGTGGCCGCCGCGCTCAAGGCGGTGCCGCTCGGACAGTTGGCCGCGCAAAAACTGATCGTCGCGCTGCGGGCCGAGCTGCCTGCGGTCGTAGCGCGCGCGATCGACACGCCGCCCGAGGCCGTGTCGACCTTCGCGCCGCATCTGGCGATTCTGTCGGCGCGGCACGAGAACCAGTATTCCCGTTTATTTCGTTCGTAAAACAAGCGACCATGAGCCAATCTCCCACAAGCCGCGGCAAGCCCAATCCCCCATTACGCGTCGGCATCGGCGGCCCGGTCGGTTCGGGCAAGACCACCCTGGTGGAAATGCTGTGCAAGGCAATGCGCGAGCGCTATGACCTGGTGGTGATCACCAACGACATCTACACCAAGGAGGACCAGCGGCTGCTGACCGTTGCCGGCGCGCTGCCGGCCGAGCGCATCCTGGGGGTCGAGACCGGAGGCTGCCCGCACACGGCGATCCGGGAAGACGCATCGATCAATCTGGAGGCGGTCGACCGCATGCTGGAGCGCTTTCCCGAAGCCGACGTGGTTTTCATCGAGTCCGGCGGAGATAACCTGGCGGCCACCTTCAGTCCGGAACTGTCGGATCTGACGATTTACGTGATCGACGTGGCCGGCGGCGAGAAGATTCCGCGCAAGGGCGGGCCGGGCATCACCAAATCGGATCTGCTGATCATCAACAAGATCGACCTGGCGCCCTATGTCGGCGCATCGCTCGAGATCATGCGCAGCGACGCCGAGAAAATGCGGGGCGCGCGGCCGTTCGTGATGTGCGATCTAAAAAAAGGCAGCGGTCTCGACCAGATCATCGCCTTCATCGAGCAGCGCGGCATGCTCGCCTGAGCCCGGTGGCCGGGCTCGTGGCGGGCCTCAACGCTGGCTGACGATGAAGCCTTGCTCGCGCAGCAGGCTGAGCACACCGCGCGGCCCCCCCAGATGCAGCGCGCCGATGGCGACGAACACAGGTTTGTTGGGGTCGGCGATGAACAGCATGCGGGTGACGAACCGGCGATTGCGCGCGAAAAGAATGCGCTCGTCGATCTCCCGAGCCAGACGCGGCGATTGCCGCACCTGACGGGCCTCGCTTTGCGACCAATCGTAGATCATCTCAGCGTCGCCCGCGCGCCACAGGCGGTGCAGCTCGTGGAGCTGCTCGATACCGGCCGACGGCGGCAGCGCAAGCTCCTCGGCGACCATCTCGTCCTGCTCGGCACGGCTCAACCCGGTAAATGCCGACATTTGCTCGTCGATCGTCTCGAGACCGAGAATGCGGCCCGGGTAGAGATTTTCCAGCTGATTCTCGGTGCCGTACTCGGTCTGCAGGTCGGCGGACATCGAATTGAGGGTGTCGAGCAGCAGCGCCGCCAACCAGGGGCGCATATGCTGGATCTCACGCAGCATGGCCGGATTGCCATGCAGGCGCCGCGCGATCTTGTGCCACAGAGGTCGGGGCAGCAGCCGGGGCAGGCAGGCATGCGAGCACATGCCATAGCGTTGCACGGCGTCCTGCGACATCACGACATCGTCGGGAGACAGCTCGAACGCCACCTTGCTGGCACCGCGCAAGGCGTCGAGCACGACCGGGCGAAACGGGTAATCGGTGGGTTTGCCCACATGCAGCGTGCCGAGCAGGAAAATCGTCAAGGCTCCCTTGCGGGCCTCGTAGAACGGCAGATTGGCACCGGGAGGCGCCGCCTGCGGGGCAGTCGAAACGGGGCGAGGCCACCCTTGATTGGCCACTGCCTGCGCGCTGCACAGTACCAGCAAGCAGCACAGCAGCCACCCGCCGACACAGCGTTGCCCTACCCTCAAACGTGCCTCCGTACGTCGAAATCCCTACCAGTGCCGCCCACCCGGCGATGGCGGCCCGCGGCCGCTTCCAAGTGTACGCAGTTCCACCGCCTTTGGGCGATATGTTGTACTCAACACATGCATGGGGTGTTGCTTTGGCGCACCAGGCGGGCCAGCCGACTCACGGGTGTCACAAAGCAGGTATGGGCATGTAGACCGTCCGGGCGGTGAAAATATCCCGGCCGGACGGCATTTTCTCCGGCTGCGTGGCGACGGGGCCCGGCTTCAGGACAAGCCCAGCCGCTGCCAGATCGCCTTGGTCGCAGCGGCACCGTTGAGCGTATAGAAGTGCAGGCCCGGCGCATCGGCCGCGAGCAGACGCTCGCACAGGGCGGTCACCACGTCCAGGCCAAAGGCGCGGATCGCATCGCGGTCGTCGCCGAAGCTTTCGAGCCGCTTGGCGATCCAGCGCGGCACTTCGGCGCCGCACATCTCGGAAAAACGCATCAACTGCGAGTAATTGGTGATCGGCATGATGCCGGGCACGATCGGCACCTCGACACCCAGCTTGCGGGTATCGTCGACGAAGCGGAAATAGGCGTCGGCATTGAAGAAATACTGGGTAATCGCCGAATTGGCGCCAGCCTTGACCTTGCGGGCGAAATTCTCCAGATCGTGGCGCGGCGACCTGGCCTGCGGGTGATACTCGGGATAGCCGGCGACTTCGATATGGAACCAGTCGCCAGTCTCGGCACGAATGAATTCCACCAGCTCGGAGGCGAAGCGGAATTCGCCGATCTCGCCCATGCCGGACGGCATGTCGCCACGCAGCGCGACAATATGGCGGATGCCATGATTGCGGTAAGTGTCGAGAATGGCGCGAATGCCCTCGCGTGAGGATCCCACGCACGACAGATGCGGCGCGGCCTCGGTGCCCTCACGCTGGATCTCGACCACGGTGTCGAGCGTGCCCTGCTGGGTCGAGCCGCCGGCGCCGAAAGTCACTGAGACGAAGCGCGGCTTGAGCGGTGCCAGCTGCATGCGGGTAGCGCGCAGCTTGTCGCTTCCCTCGGCCGTCTTGGGGGGGAAAAATTCAAAACTGAAAGAGCGCTGCGTCATGATGTGAATAATCGATAAGCACCCCGCCGCCAGGCGGCGGCAGGGCGAGCGGGCCGCGCCGGGGCGGCCCGGGTTTAACGCAGGCGATCGCCGCCGAACACGAGCGCCGACAGGATCCAGGAGATCACGCTATACAGAATGGAGCCGAAGAAGGCCGGCCAGAAGCCGCCCACCTCGAAACCCTTCAGGATATGGCCCGCCAACTGGAACAACAGCGCGTTGATGACCAGAATGAACAGGCCCAGCGTGAGCACCGTCACCGGCAGGGTGAGGATGACCAGGATCGGACGCAGCACCGCGTTGATCAGTCCCAGTATCACCGCGACCATCAACGCCGTGCCGAAACTGCGCAGCTGGATCGATGGAATGATGTAGGGCAGCAGAAACAAAGCCAGTGCGTTGATCAGCCAGATCAGCAGCAAGCGCATAGAATTCTCCTTGGAAGGTCAGCGGCAATCGCGGCGAGCGGTGCGATCAATAGCGATAGTGCGCCGGTTTGTAGGGCCCCGCCTTGTCCACGCCGATGTAGCTTGCCTGCGCGTCGCTCAGGGTGGTGAGCTGCGCGCCGATGCGCTCCAGGTGCAGGCGTGCGACCTTTTCGTCGAGATGCTTGGGCAGCACGTACACCTTGTTCTGGTATTGGCTGCCGTGCTTGAACAATTCGATCTGCGCCAGGGTCTGGTTGGTAAACGAGTTGCTCATCACGAACGACGGGTGGCCGGTGCCGCAGCCCAGATTGACCAGGCGCCCCTCGGCCAGCAGGATGATACGCTTGCCGTCGGGAAACTCGATGTGATCGACTTGCGGCTTGATGTTTTCCCACCGGTACTGGCGCAGCGACGCGACGTCGATTTCCGAATCGAAGTGGCCGATGTTGCAGACGATGGCCTGGTGGCGCATCGCTTTCATATGATCGTGGCCGATCACGTGGTAGTTGCCGGTGGCCGTGACGAAAATGTCGGCCTTGTCGGCGGCGTATTCCATGGTCACCACGCGGTAGCCTTCCATGGCCGCCTGCAGTGCGCAGATCGGATCGACTTCGGTGACCCACACCGTCGCGCCCAGGCCGCGCAGGCTCTGCGCGCAGCCCTTGCCGACGTCGCCATAGCCGGCCACCACGGCGACCTTGCCGGCGATCATCACATCGGTCGCGCGCTTGATGCCGTCGACCAGCGATTCGCGGCAACCATACAGGTTATCGAACTTCGATTTGGTGACCGAATCATTGACGTTGATGGCGGGAAACGGCAGGCGGCCGTCCTTTTCCATTTGATACAGGCGATGCACGCCGGTCGTGGTTTCCTCGGTCACGCCCTTGATCTGGGCAAGCCGCTTGCTGTACCAGTGCGGGTCGATGGCCAGGTGACGCGCGATGGCCGCATACAGTGCCTGTTCTTCTTCGTTGGTCGGCTTGGCGATGGCGCTGCGGTCCTGCTCGGCCTTGCTGCCCAGGATCAGCAGCAGCGTGGCGTCGCCGCCGTCGTCGAGAATCATGTTGGCATGCTGCTCGCCCGGCCATTCGAAAATGCGGTGGGTGAATTCCCAGTATTCGTCAAGCGTCTCGCCCTTGTAGGCGAACACCGGCGTGCCGGACGCGGCGATCGCGGCGGCGGCGTGGTCCTGCGTCGAGAAGATGTTGCACGAGGCCCAGCGCACTTCGGCGCCCAGGGCGGTGAGCGTCTCGATCAGCACGGCGGTCTGGATCGTCATGTGCAGCGATCCGGCCACACGCGCGCCCTTGAGCGGCAGGGTGCTCCTGTATTCGTCGCGCAGCGCCATCAGGCCGGGCATTTCGGTCTCGGCAATGGCGATTTCCTTGCGGCCCCAATCGGCCAGCTTGAGATCGGCGACGATGTAATTGGCTTGCGATTTGCTATCGACTACGGCGTTCATCACGCCTCCTTTCTATGAAGTCTAGAAATTAAAGACGTGAGCGCCGTTGCGGTGTACGGCCGCGCAGGCGGCCGACGGGAACACTGCCTTGAGCCTGGCGGCGCGGGGGCCGTTGCAACGCTCCTCAAGACAGAGATTCGCCGAACGAGCGGCGAATCGCGGTATTGTAGCAGGGATAAAATGAATCGGTTATCCGGCGGCGAATCGGCCGGGCCGCCGTGCCGCAGCCATTGTCTTGCGGTATCCTTGGCGCGGTTCATGCCTCCATTTCGCCCACCGCCATGCTACGTATCGTCACCGCAAATCTGAACGGCGTGCGCTCCGCCGCCAAAAAAGGCTTCTTCGACTGGTTCGGCAAACAGGATGCCGACCTGGTCTGTGTGCAGGAACTCAAGGCGCAAGCTCCCGACATGACATCGGAGTTCCTCGCGCCACACGGCTTTCAGGGCTTTTTCCATTACGCGCAGAAAAAGGGCTACAGCGGCGCCGGCCTCTACACCCGGCACGCGCCCGACGATGTGCTGATCGGTTTCGGCAACGAGGAATTCGACAACGAGGGGCGTTACGTCGAAGCGCGTTTTGGCGACCTGTCGGTGATTTCGGTCTACGTGCCGTCCGGCTCCAGCTCGGAAGACCGGCAGCAGGCAAAGTATCGCTTTATGGAAGTGTTCATGCCGCACCTGAAGGCGCTCAAAGCCGCCGGGCGCGAAGTGGTGCTGTGCGGCGACGTCAACATCGCCCACCACGAAATCGATATCAAGAACTGGAAGGGCAATCTGAAGAACTCCGGCTTCCTGCCGGAGGAACGCGCCTGGCTCACGCATCTGTTCGACGAGGCCGGCTACGTCGATGTATTCCGCACGCTCGACACGCGCGCCGAGCAGTACACTTGGTGGAGCAATCGCGGCCAGGCCTATGCGAAGAACGTCGGGTGGCGCATCGACTATCAGATCGCCACTCCCGGCATTGCGCAGACGGCCCACGCCACCGCGATCTACAAGGATCAGAAGTTCAGCGATCACGCTCCCCTGACGATGGACTATCGCTGGGAGCTGTAGGCGGCGGGCACCGCACGCGCCATGCCCGCCGCATTTGCCGGCGCCTTAGTGCGTGCCTTCCGGATAATCGGCGCCGATGGTGGTCGCCTCCCACGCATCGAAGTCGCCGCGCAGCTTGTCGAGCTTCTCGCGCGCCAGTCCCAGGGCGGCCTTGCCCAGCAGCAGTCGCAGCGGCGGCGTGTCCGACAGCGCCGCGTCGATGATGGCTTGCGCGGCGCGCACCGGGTCGCCCACCTGCTTGCCGCTGCGCGCTTCGGTCTGCTTGCGGCGCTCGCCAGCCGTTTCCGCATAGTCGTCGATGCGCACCGCCGATTGCTGGATCGAGGGGCCTGCCCAGTTGGTGCGGAATGGCCCCGGCTCGACGATCAGCACGCCGATGCCCAGCGGCTTGAGTTCGATCGCGAGCGACTCGGAAATGCCCTCGACCGCGTACTTGGTGCCATGGTAATAGCCGGTCGCGGCAAAGCTGGTCAGGCCGCCGATCGACGAGACGTTGACGATCAGGCCGCTGCGCTGCGCGCGCAGGGTTGGCAGCACCGCCTTGGTCAGGTCGACCAGCCCGAATACGTTGGTTTCGAACATCGCGCGCACCGCGCCATCCTCGCCCTCCTCGATCGCCGCCAGATAGCCATACCCGGCGTTGTTGACGAGCACGTCGATGCGGCCGAATTTCGCCTTGGCCTGCGCCACTGCCGACTCGATCTGATCGTGCCGGGTCACGTCCAGCGCCAGCGCCAGCGCACGGTCTTCATGCCCGGCGACGATGTCGGCCACCTTGGCCGGATCGCGTGCGCTCACGACCGCGCGCCAGCCGCGCGCGAGCACCAGTTTGGCCAGTTCGCGGCCGAAGCCGGTGGAGCAGCCGGTGATCAGCCACACCGGGTTGTCTCGATTCATCATTTGCACATCTCCTGTTGACATCGCATCAATCAAAAAGGGAGCGCGCACCGAGTGGGCGCGCGCATTCGGCCAAGTCCGCGTCGTGCCGATACGGGCAAGGCTAGCGCAGCGGCGGCGCCATGAATTCCGGCCCGACCGGGCTGGTAATGTGCCTGGCCAGCAACGCATCGATATCGGCCAGATCCCCGGGGCTCAGACGCCAGCCAAAGGCGTCGTCGATGCCGCGCAACTGGTCGGGTCGGCGCGCGCCCCACAGCGCGATGGTCGGGCCCTGATCGAGAATCCACCGAATCGCCAGCGCCAGCACCGACTTGCCGTGCCGATCATGCGACAGTTGCGCGAGCGCGCCGACCGCGGCCAGGTATTGAGCGAAGCGCGGCGGCTGGAATTTCGGGTCATGGTTGCGCAGGTCGTCGCCGTCGAATCGGGTCGAAGCGCTCATGCGGCCCGAGAGCAGCCCACGGCACAGCGCGCCGTAGGCAAGCACGGTCAAGCCATGCGATTTGGCATAGGGCAGCACATCCGCCTCGATCGCCCGTTCGAACAGATTGTACGGCGGCTGCACGGCGGCCAGCCTGGCCGCGCGGCCGAACACGTCCATTTGCTCGGGCGAAAAATTGCTCACGCCGATGGCGAGAATTTTCCCCTCCTGGCGCAGCTTCTCCAACTCGGCCGCGGTTTCCTCGAACGGCACGCGGGGGTCGGGCCAGTGAACTTGATATAGATCGATACGGTCGGTGCGCAAGCGGCGCAGCGAGTCTTCGATTTCGGTGCGAATGCGCGCCGGCGTCGAATTGCGCTTGATGCCGTCGTCGCCCCACTCGAGCGCCACCTTGGTGGCAATCACCGCCTGCTCGCGCCGGCCCTCCAGCGCCTTGCCGACCACCTCCTCGGCATGGCCGAAGCCATATACCGGAGCGGTATCGATCAGATTGATGCCTTGATCGATCGCGTTGCGGATCGTCGCGATCGATGCGGTATCGTCGGCGCCGCCCCACATCCAGCCGCCGATGGCCCAGGTACCCAGGCCGATGCGCGAGACCGGCGTGGCGATGCCGTCGATGCGCGTGGTTTCCACTGTCATGCTGATTGACTCCCATGCTGAAACGGCGCTTGCGCTTGCCGGCCAATAGCCACCGGACATGCTTCGAGGCGCCAACGGCATTTAATTTAACTCATGTAAAATTGAAATAAATTCAATGCCGCGTTGAACGCGCATTGCAGCAACCCGTTCGTTGCCACCCGTTGGCACACTCCGACTCCCTCACATGCCCGTTTTCAATCGCTCCGATCTGGCGGATCTCAACGTCTTCGTCACCATTTGCCGTCGCCGCAGCTTTCGACTGTCTGCCGCCGAACTCGGTGTCTCGACATCGGCGCTCAGCCACGCGATGCGCAACCTGGAGACGCGCCTGGGCGTCAAGCTGCTGAACCGCACCAGCCGCTCGGTGGTGCCGACGGCCGCGGGCATGGCACTCGCGGAACAACTTGAACGCGGTTTTCACACGATCGGCGAGGCGCTCGATCAACTCGAGCGCTATCGCGGCTCGCCCGCCGGGCGCTTGCGCCTGAATGTGCCGCGCGATGCGTCGCGCCTGCTGCTCAGCCCGGTGCTGCCGGCCTTCTTCAGCGCCTACCCGGACATCCAACTCGATATCACCGTGGACGATCACCTGGTCGACATCATTGCCGAGGGATATGACGCCGGCATTCGCTATGGAGACACCGTGCCGCGCGACATGATCGCTACTCCGCTGAGCGGGCCGCTGCGCTGGGTCGTGGTGGGCTCGCCGGCGTATGTGGCGCGGCACGGGCGGCCAGCCAGGCCGGAAGATCTGATGCATCACGCGTGTGTGCGCATGCGCATCGGCGACAATTCACTGTACAAATGGGAGCTGAGCAATGGTCAACAGGCGCTGGCGCTGGATGTGCCGGGTGCGATCAGCGCCAACGAAACCGATGTGGCAGTCGATGCGGCGCTCGGCGGTTTGGCGCTCGCCTACTGCCTGGAGAGGCGCGTTGCACCCGATCTGCAGGCCGGGCGGCTGGAGATCGTGCTGCCCGATTGGGCCGTCGCCGGCCCGCCGATGGTGATGTACTACCCGAGCCGCCGGCAGACACTGCCCGGGCTGCGGCAGCTCATCGAAATGATTCGCGCGGCCGACCGAACCTGAGCGCCGCGCGTGCCGTCCGCGCCGCCGGGACTAGCGCTCGGTCCTGGCGAAAGCGTAGTCGCGCTCGACCCGGCAGATCCGCACCTTGAATGTCTCGTACCAGGTGTCCCGGCCGCGCTGCTGAGCTACCAGATGCGCGGTATTTTGCTTCCATGCGGCGATCGCCTCCAGGCTGTCCCAGTAGGACACCGTAATGCCCAGGCCGTCACGGGCGGACTCGACGCCGAGGAAGCCCGGCTGCTGAGAGGCCAGCTGCACCATTGCATTCGACATCTTTTCGTAACCGTTGTCGCCTTCGGTGCGCATCGAGGTGAAAATCACGGCGTAGTAAGGGACGGCGGGCGTAGCTGCTGCTGTCATGGTCAACTCCTGTTGGATGGTATACCATTATGCCATCCCAGCCAGATTAATTCGATGGAAAAATCAATCGACTCAACCGCCGATGCCGTCGCAGCGCGTTTGCGCCAGGCGATTGCCGAGGGCGATTTGCCGGACGGCACGCGCCTGGTCGAGCGCGACCTCGCCAGCCGCTTCGCGGTCAGCCGTATCCCGTTGCGCGAAGCGCTGCAAAAACTCGCATTCGAGGGGCTGGTGGAGATTCACAAGAACCGGGGCGCGGTGGTGCGCACGCTCGACGCGGCCGACCTCGATGAAATCTACCGGTTGCGCATGCTGCTCGAAGGCGATGCAATCTACCGCGCGGTGCCCAACCTGAGCGCCGAGACGCTGGCCCGCGCCGAACTGGTTCACCGGCTGCTGGGCGAGGCCGGCACACGCGAGAAGCAGGGCGAGCTCAATCGCGAGTTCCACGCGCTGCTGTACGCACCTTGCGGCAACCGCCAACAACTGAAGGTCATCTGGGAATTGCGCAACCAGGTGGAACGTTACGAGCGTCTGCAGGAGACGCTGCTGGCGCAGACCCAGGCCTTTCAATTGGAGCATGCGCAAATTCTCGCCGCATGCCAGGCCGGCAACGCGCGGCTGGCGCGTGCGGCCACCGTGGCGCACCTCAGATCGGCACGGCGCCTGGTGGCAGGCGCGAGCGCCCCACGCACGCCCGGCCAACCCGTGGCACCATAGGCGATGCGCGTGCCGCCGGCCACCCCGCATGTCCGGCAACACCGCACTCCCCACACACAAGGTACGCATCATGTCCGCTTCGCCCGCGCAAGCCACTGAATACTTGTTTTCTTACGGCACGCTCCAGTTGGAAGCCGTGCAGCTCGCCACTTTCGGGCGGCTGCTGGCCGGCCAGGCCGATCGGTTGCCCGGCTACCGGCTGACCCTGCTGGAAATACGCGACGCGGCGGTGCTCGCCACCAGCGGCAAGACCCACCACCCGATCGCCAGTTTCACGGGGCTGGCGGCCGACGGCGTCCCCGGCACGGTGTTCGCCATTACCGCAGCGGAGCTGGCCCATGCCGATGCCTACGAGGTGTCGGACTACCGGCGCGAACGCGTCAGGCTCGACTCGGGCCAGGATGCCTGGGTGTACGTCGATGCCCGTGACGGCGCATCGGACTGAGCCACTGGCCGGTTGCGCCACACAGGCGGTGCCCTTTACCCGACGAAGCGGGTATCTTGTCGGCAGCCGCTCCGATCGAAAGCGGCCCTTTGACCCCGAGAACTGCGAGCCCACACCATGAGCACCTTACTGCCCTGCATCGAAATCGAAACCGAGCCAAACCCGGCTTTCGCGGTAATCTGGCTGCATGGCCTGGGCGCCGACGGCAACGACTTCGTGCCGCTCGTGCCGGAGCTGGCGCTGGACGACGCGCCGGCGGTGCGCTTCGTGTTTCCGCATGCGCCGCAGATTCCGGTTACGGGCAATGGCGGCTACGTGATGCGCGCATGGTATGACATTCTGTCGTTCGAGGGCCTGAACCGGCGTGTCGACGAGGCCGGCATCCTGGCCTCGCGTGCTGCCGTTGGCCGCCTGATCGAGCGCGAGAACGAGCGCGGCATCCCGAGCCACAGGATCTTCCTGGCCGGCTTCTCGCAGGGCGGCGCGATGGCCTATACGACGGGACTCACCTATGCGGCGACGCTGGCCGGCATCATCGCGCTGTCGGCTTACCTGCCGGCACCGCATCTGATCACCGAGGCGCTGAGCGAGGCCAATCGCAGCACGCCGATTTTCGCCGCGCATGGCACGCAGGACGAGATATTGCCGCTGCCGCTCGGCGAGCAAGCCGCCGCATTTGCCCGCCAATGCGGCAATCCGCTGGTGTGGCACACCTACCCGATGCCGCATGCGGTATGCGCCGAGGAGATCGCGGCGCTGGCCGTTTGGCTCAAAGCGCGCCTGCGCGCGCAGTGAACGCGGCATGGCCTGCTAGCCGTCGATATCGGGATCCCTGCCCCACGGCGCGATCTTGGGCAGCAGCAACATGCCAGGCAACGCCAGCACGGCGCAAATCAGGAAGAAGTGAGTCCAGCCGGTGACATCGACGATATAGCCGGTGCCGGCGTTGGCAAACGTGCGCGGCACCGATGCCAGGCTCGTGAAAAGCGCGAACTGCGTGGCCGTGTAGCGCGGGTCGGTAGTGCGCGCGATGTAGGCGGTGAAAGCGGCGGTGCCCAGCCCTGCGCAAAAGGCCTCGAGAGCGATGACCACGCCCAGGCCGAACAGATCCGGACCGGTATGTGCGAGCCACGCGAACCCCAGCGTGGAAATCATTTGCGCGACCCCGAACACCCACAGGCCGCGATGGATACCGAGCTTGAACAGCCAGGCGCCGCCGATCAGGCCGCCGGCCACGCTCGCCCACAGGCCGGTCGCTTTGGCAATCACGCCGATCTCGGTGCGCGTGAAGCCGATGTCGAGATAGAACGACGTCGATAGCGACGTCGCCATGCTGTCGCCGAGCTTGTAGAGAAAGATGAAGCCCAGGATGTACAGCGCCTGCCGCCAGCCGGCGCGGCCGATGAATTCGTTGAACGGCAAAATCACCGCCTCGCGCAGCGTGCGCGGCGGCGCGCCCTGGATCTTCGGCTCGGCCACGAGCAACGTCATGATGATGCCCGGCACCATGAACAGTGCCGTGATCAAAAACACCTGCGACCATGGCAGATGGTCGGACAGAATCAGCGCGAGCGAGCCCGGTATCAGCCCGGCAACCTTGTAGGCATTGACGTGCACGGCCGTGCCCAACCCTTGTTCGAGGTCGGGCAGCAACTCTCGCCGGTAGGCATCGATCGAGATATCGGCGCTGGCGCTGAAAAAGGCCAGTGCCGCCGCCAGTGCGGCGACCGTCCAGATATTCTGCTGCGGCGAGAACAGCCCCATGACGGCAATCGTGCCGGCCACCAGCAATTGCGTGAGCAGCATCCAGCCGCGCCGCCTGCCGGGCCGCCAGCCGAGATAATTCGGCATGAAGCGGTCCATCAGCGGCGACCAGAGGAATTTCCACGTATAGGGAAACTGGATCAGCGCAAACAGGCCGATCGCCTCGAGATTGACCCCTTCGGAGCGCAGCCACGCCTGCACCAGGCTGATCAGGGTGAACAGCGGCAGGCCGGAGGTGAATCCCAGCACCACGCAAATCAGCATGCGGGTGTTGAAATACGCGCGCCAGCCGCTGGGCGCGAGCGAATCAGGTGTTGGTGTCGACATGAAAACGGCTCGTGGATGAGGCGTGCGCGGCCTCGCTCGGACGGGCCGCGCCACGCTCAGTTACGCTTGACGCGATAGACCGCAAGACTACCACGCCAATTGGCACCCCAATTCACCGGCCGGCCATCATGCAGCACCGCGCGGTCGAGAATGCGAACGCCGACCTCGGGCGCGAGAGCCTCGAAATCGCGAATCGTCAGCACCCGTACGTTGGGCGTGTTGTGCCACTGGAACGGCAGGCTTTTCGATACCGGCATGCGCCCGCGCAGCACGGCGAGGCGATGCGGCCAGTAGCCGAAGTTCGGGAACGAGACGATCGCCTCGCGCCCGACGCGCACCGTCTCGCGCAGGATATCGGCGGTGCGGTGAATGGTTTGCAGCGTTTGCGACAGGATCACCATGTCGAAACTTTGGTCTTCGAACAAAGCAAGGCCGCCTTCCATGTCCTGCTGGATCACGTTGATGCCCCTTTGCGCGCTGGCCAGCACGCCGGCATCGTTGATCTCGACGCCGTAGCCGCTGACATCGAGTTCGTCGGTCAGAAAACGCAGCAGCGAGCCGTCGCCGCAGCCCAGGTCGAGCACTTGCGAGCCGGGCTGGATCCAGCGTGCGATGACGCGAAAGTCGTTACGCGGCGCGAGCCCTTGCAGGGCATTGTTCTGCGCCTGGATAGCGGTTGCATTCATGCGCCGACCTCCGTGGCGATGCGGTCGTAATAGGCGCGCACCAGGTTGTGGTAGCGCGGATCGGTCAGCAGGAAGGCGTCGTGGCCATGGGGCGCATCGATCTCGGCATAGCTCACCTGGTGCCGATGATCGAGCAGCGCCTTGACGATCTCGCGCGAGCGCGCGGGAGCAAAACGCCAATCGGTGGCGAACGACACCACCAGATATTTGGCGGTGGTATGCGCCAGCGCGCGCGACAGGTCGCCGCCGTAGGCGCGTGCCGGATCGAAGTAATCGAGCGCGCGGGTGATCAGCAAATAGGTGTTGGCATCGAAATACTCGGCAAACTTGTCGCCCTGGTAGCGCAGGTACGACTCCACTTCGAACTCGACGTCGAAACTGAACTTGTAGCCGTCGCGCTCGACCGCGGCGCCGTCGGCCAGCGCTTCGGCGCGCTGCAGCGAGCGGCCGAATTTGACCGCCATGTCTTCATCGGACAGATAGGTGATGTGCCCGATCATGCGCGCCACGCGCAGGCCGCGGCGCGGCACCACGCCATGGGCGTAGTAGTCGCCGCCGTGAAAGTCCGGATCGGACAGAATCGCCGAACGCGCGACTTCATTGAAGGCGATGTTCTGCGCCGAGAGTTTGGGCGTCGAGGCGATCACCAGGCAGTGCCCGACCCGCTCCGGGTACATGATGCTCCACGCCATCGCCTGCATGCCCCCGAGGCTGCCGCCCATGACCGCGGCAAAGCGCTCGATGCCGAACGCGTCGGCCACGCGCGCCTGCGCGTTGACCCAGTCCTCCACGGTCACCAGCGGGAAACTCGCGCCATAGGGCTTGCCGGTCGTCGGGTCCAGGCTCATCGGGCCGGTCGAGCCGAAGCACGAACCCAGGTTGTTGACCCCGATGACGAAGAAACGATTGGTGTCGAGCGGCTTGCCGGGGCCGACCATGTTGTCCCACCAGCCAGCCGTTTTGGGGTCATCGCTATAGCGCCCGGCGACGTGATGGGAGGCATTGAGCGCATGGCATACCAGCACGGCATTGCTGCGCGCGGCGTTGAGTTCGCCGTAGGTTTCCACGGTAAGGTCGTAGCCGGCCAGCGTGCTGCCGTTCTGCAACGGCAGGGGCTCGGCGAAATGCATGCTTTGCGGCGTAACGATGCCGATCGACGATTCCATAAATGCTTGTCCGAAGGGCGGCACAAAGGGGTCGATCGACTGGCGACATCGGGAATGAGCGCCGGCAACCTCTTTAGCCGCATTTATATGAAATCCGGTCTTGCGACAGGAGTCCGCGCGCCCGCAAGCGAGTCACCAAATCGGCGCGCAATCCGTGAAATGCCGGCCAGGCGTCGAACCATCGTGCCGCGACGCCGGCATAACCCGCGGCAAGTATAACGCGTCGTCGGGGCGCTTGCAGCGCCGCACACTCAGCGCAACAGGATCGCGACCTGCGCCTCGGCCGATTCGCTGGGCGCACGCTTGAAGCCGCTCTTGGCGTAGCGGTGCCAGCGCCCCAGCGCGTAGCTGACCAGCAAATTGGCGCGCGAGGCCGCGTCGCCGTCGTCGGGCGTGCCCGCCTGAGCGGCTGCCAGGCGCAGCACCTGCTTGAGCGACGTCTCGATGCGATCGAGCAATTGATTGATGCGCTCCTGCAGCCGCTCGTGTTCTCCGACCAGCGCCTCGCCGGTCAGCACCCGCGTCATGCCGGGATTTTTCTCGGCAAAACCGAGCAGCATCAGCACGATGGCGTGCGCCTGCTCGGCGCCCGCCTCACGTTGCGTCGAGATCTGATTGATGAGACTGAAAATCGACTGCTCGATGAATTCGATCAGGCCCTCGAACATCTGCGCCTTGCTGGCGAAGTGCCGATACAGCGCGGCCTCGGACACCTCGAGCCGGGCCGCCAGCGCGGCCGTGGTGATTTTCTCGCTCTTGGGCTGCTCGAGCATGGCCGCGAGCGTTTGCAATACTTTGACGCGTCGCTCTCCCGGTTTGGGGCGCGGCACCTTGGCGGGCATGGGAACGGAGGGTGAAGCGGCTTCGGTGGGCGTGACTTCCGGTGGCATTGGCTGGTCTGGATAAAGTAACAATTTTTGTCGATGCCCCTGCGCTGTCCGCCCTGATGCCGCGCCGCCCCTCGGCGGACGGATGGCACTACATCAGCGGGCGACGCGAATCGGGCATTTTTTCAATGTTTTGAGTGATTGTACTTTGATATCCACATAATGTGGGCGCCCACTGCGCCGGTTAGTCGCACCAAGACCGCTCTTTTCCGGCAGGTAGCCGGTCACCCAGACCGTGCGCAAGCCCTGCGCCCGGTAATTCTTCAGATGGGAGCGTGTGTCTTCGACCAGCCAGACATGCGCGGCGCGCAGCCGTTCGCGCGCCAGCAGGCGGCGCATCATTTTCGGGTCGGGCTTGGCTCGCCAGGCGCTGCGATCGCGCATCTGCTCGATGCTGATGCAGCGTTCGAACACATGGCTGATGCCGATTTCCCGCAGTATGGCTTCGGCATAGTCCCGCGGACCATTGGTGAGCACATACTTACGCCCGGGTAGCGCACGCAGGTGGCGTACCAACCCGCGCTCGGCACGCAGCAGCGCGCTCAGATCGGGAAAATCGTGAACTGCCGCGAGAAAATCGTGCGCGTCGACGCCGTGGTGGCGAACCAGCCCCAACAGCGTGGCGCCGTAGCGCCGCGTATATTCGACGCGCAGATGATTGGCGAGATCGACCTCGATACCCAGGCGCTCGACGATGTAGGCGGTCATGCCGGCGTTGATGCGCGGAAAAATCGCGTGCGAAGCGTGGTGCAGCGTGTTGTCCAGATCGAACAGCCAGACCGGGCCGGCGGACCCTCGCGCGGGATTCTGCGGGCGAGAACGGGAACAGCGGCGGGACGGGGTCACGATGCGCTCCTGCTAGCCGGTCAGTCGCGCCAGATGATAGGGCGTACTGCCGTATCTGGCGGGGCCGGTGATGGTCTCGACGCCGGCCAGCCTCCATGGCACCGGCCGGGTGAAGCGCGGGCCGGCATAGACGAAGGTGTGAAACTCGCCGTTTTCGCCGCAGGCGTCGACATCGCGCGGCAGATCGTCGAGCAGCGCCAGATCATATTCCCGGCCGACGAACTCCGGGCCCAGGTGCCGACCGTCGACGCAGACCAGGATCGCGCGGTAGCCCAGCGCGATGAATTCGTGCGCCAACGCCAATCGCGGCTGTTGCCACAACGGCAAAACGGCCTCCAGTCCTGCCGCGGCGCAGACTTTCTCTTCCCAGTCGCGATGCGCCTGGAGGTCTATATCGCCAAACACGCCGTGGGTAATGCCGTCTGCCGCGAAGCGCTGCAATTGAGCGGTAAAGACGCTTTCGTAGGACTCCCAGCCGGCCCGCGCGCTCACCAGCGCAATGCCCAACGCATCGGCCTGCGCCTGCAGCAGCGCGGGCGGCAGACCGTGCGAGCGCGAACTGGCGCCGTTCTCGTCGAGCATCGCCAGCAGGTATCGCACTGCGTAGCCCTGGGTCAGCGCACGATGGAGCGCGAGGCAGGAATCCTTGCCGCCGCTCCAGGAAAAGAATGCCTCAGGCGCGCTCAATGCGAGCGAATCATGGTACCGAACGGCTGTTCGGTCAGAATTTCGAGCAGCACCGAGTGCTCGATGCGGCCGTCGATGATGTGCACCGACTTGACACCGCTCTTGGCGGCATCGAGCGCCGATGAGATCTTCGGCAGCATGCCGCCCGAGATCGTGCCGTCGGCGAACAGTTCATCGATCTCCCGCGCCGAGAGGTCGGTGAGCAGATTGCCGTGTTTGTCCATCACGCCGGGGATGTTGGTCATCATGACCAGCTTCTCGGCACCCAGCACGGTGGCCAGCTTGCCGGCCACCAGATCTGCGTTGATGTTGTAGGACTGGCCGTCGTCGCCCAGGCCGATCGGGGAAATCACCGGAATGAAGGCGTCGTCCTGCAATGCGCGCACCACCGCCGGGTTGATCGACTCGACTTCGCCGACGAAGCCGATATCGAGGAATTCGCCGGCCCGGTCGCGGTCCGGCAACATCATCTTGCGCGCGTGGATCAGGCCGCCGTCCTTGCCGGTCAGGCCCACCGCCTGTCCGCCATACTGATTGATCAGCATCACGATGTCCTGCTGGACTTCGCCGCCCAGCACCCACTCGACCACTTCGATCGTCTCTTCGTCGGTCACGCGCATGCCCTGGACGAAGGTGCCCTGCTTGCCGATTTTCTTGAGCGCCTGATCGATTTGCGGGCCGCCCCCGTGCACCACCACCGGGTTGATGCCGACCAGCTTGAGCAGAATCACGTCGCGCGCGAAGCTTTGCTTGAGTCGCTCCTCGATCATCGCGTTGCCGCCGTATTTGATCACCACGGTCTTGCCGTGGTATTTGCGGATGTATGGCAGCGCCTCGGCCAGAATTTCGGCCTTCAGAGTCGGTGCGATGCTATCGATATTAGGGGCGGGCAGATCGGACATGGCAGCAAGATTTCGCTCGGTGGTCGGGAAACACGGCGCATTGTACAAGACTGCGCCGGATTCGTGCGATTTCCGCGGGCTCTCCAGGCACGGTAGAATCCGCCTTGCGCCGCGTCCGGCGCAACGTTAGGGCCGCAAGCCCGAACCAGCCGGCATGGCGCCGGACACATGAACCCGAGAGCATCGGCATGACGGTCGATACCGCCGAACTGGAAACACTGCGTACGCCACTGCTGAAGTTTGCGCGGCTGCAGCTGCGCAACGACGCGATGGCCGAGGACGTGGTGCAGGAAACACTGATCGCCGCGCTCGAGCGGCCCGATCGCTTTGCCGGCCAATCGTCGCTCAAGACGTATCTGACAGGCATTCTCAAGCACAAGATCATCGACGCACTGCGCGCCGGCGCGCGGGAAATCTCGCTGTCGCACGCCGGGGCCGACGACGAGCGCACCGACGACGAACTGTTCGACGCGCTGTTCGACGCCACCGGGCACTTCCGCGATAAGCCGCGAGACTGGGGCGATCCGGACGCCGTATTGCGGCAAAAGCAGTTTTTCGAGATCCTGGAGTTGTGTGTCGAGAAACTGCCCGCCAAGACCGGGCGGGTGTTCATGATGCGGGAGTGGCTCGAACTCGACACCGACGAAATCTGTAAGGAGCTGGGCGTGAGTACGACTCATGTTTGGGTCATGCTCTACCGGGCACGCATGCGGCTGCGCGAGTGTCTCGATCTGAACTGGCTGGGTCAAAGCGCTTAACGCCTGGGGGTTGCCGATGAAATTCAAATTGACTTGCCATCAAGCACACCGTCTGGTGATCGAGCGCATGGATCGCCAACTCGGTAGCTTCGAGCGTGTGCGGCTGCGGGCGCACCTGGTGATTTGCGACGCCTGCACGATCTTCAACAGGCAGATGCGCCTGCTGCGCCGCGCCATGCGCCAACTCGGCCAGGATGACTGACCGTGCCGCGCGCTACCCAAGGCAATCGCGATGGCATGGCGACACCGGCCGACTGCCCCCGTTGCGGCGCGCCGGTGAGTTGCGGGCATGCGCAGGGCGCCGCGCGATGCTGGTGTTATACCGCGCCGCATCTGCCGCGCGAACAACTGGGCGAATATGACCGCTGCCTGTGCCCTGCGTGCCTGAGCGCGGCGCAGGCCACCGCCGCCATACGTAACGGGCGGTGACGGCCGATCCGCGCGCGGCGCTCAATCTTGCGGCACGTCGTCTTTGCTTGCGGCCGGCAGCCACGGACACAGGCGCCGATTGGCGCCCTGCCGCGGGCCGGCGCCGGCATTGTGCGGTGCGCCCGTGCGCCACGGCGATGCAGGCGGACCAGGCACGGGGGCCTGCTTGCGCGGCGGGCTGACGCGCTTTTGCTGCCCATCGCGAAATACCAGTTTCTGGCGAGTACCGAGCGTTTTGTTGGCCATGATGATTACGATCCGGACAGGACCATCGCTGCCGCCCCAGGCGTCCCAGCCATCGGCTGGCATCGGGGCATGCTCATCCCATAGTCTACGCCCGCGCGCGACAGCCTGCGCCAATGTGGCATAGTGTCGCAGTTTGTCGCGCTCCCTGCGCGGTAAACTCGCCGCCATGAAACTGTTTCCCTCCGGACGCACCAACCTCGCCCAGCTGTTCTGGCTGCGCTGCCTGTCGATTGCCGGCCAGCTCATTGCCATCTTCGTCGCCCGCGAGGGACTGGGCGCCCACTTCCCGCTCACGCCAATGCTGGTGGTGATCGCCCTGGAGGTGGCTTTCAACGGGCTGACATGGGTGCGCATGCAATTCACCGCCGGCAAGCTCGGTCGCGATACCGACGTGGAATTGATGGGCCATCTGCTGGTGGACATCGGCGCGCTGTCGGTCCTGCTGTTCTTCTCGGGCGGCGCGACCAACCCGTTCGTCTCGCTCTATCTGCCCGGACTGGCGATTGCCGCGGCGGTATTGCCATGGCGCTATGCGGCGCTGCTGGCGCTGCTGTCGCTGACCGCCTACGGGATTCTGAGCGTCGCTTATGTGCCCCTGAATCTGGACTATCCGGCCGATCTGATGACGTTGCACCTGGCCGGTCTGTGGGTCAATTTCGTCATCAGCGTGCTGTTGATCACGTGGTTCGTCTCGCGCATGTCGGGCGCCCTGCGCACCCGGGATGCCCAACTCTCGGCCGCCGAGCAGCGCCTGCTGCGCGACGAGCGGATGGCCGCGCTCGGCTCGCAGGCAGCCAGTGTCGCGCATGAACTCGGCACGCCATTGTCGACCATGGCGGTGGTGATCGGCGAGTTGCGCGACGAGATGCGCACCAACCCGGAACTGAAGCCGTTCGACGCCGACCTGGAGACGCTGGAGCAGCAGATCGCGCTGTGCAAGGGGGCGATCAGCCATGTTCAGGCGCGCGCGGCGGCGTCCGTGCGCCAATCGGTGCAGGTCTGGCTGCCGGCGTTCGTCGAGCAATGGCGGCTGCGCCATCCCAATGTGGAATTCACGCTGAAGCTGCCGCGTACACTGAGTGCGCCGGTCGACGATACCGTGCAGGTCGGACAAATTCTGACGATTCTGCTCGATAATGCAGCAACGGTCTGCCCCTCGCACGTCGTGCTCGGCTGCGAACTGAGCAGCTCCGGCCTGGTCTTCCATGTTATCGATCATGGGCCGGGCATTCATCCGCTGCTGCGCACCCAACTCGGCACGGCTCCGGTGGTGAGCAGCCACGGCGGCCACGGCATGGGGCTGTACCTTGCATTTGCGAGTGTGGCGCGGCTGGGCGGCACACTGGCGCTGCACGAGAACCGTCCGCTGGGCACGCGCGCCGAATTGCGTCTGCCGATGACGCCCAGGTCGCGCCCGGACTCACCGGACCTATCCACCGATAACGAGACGCTACCCGAATGAGCGAGCAGCATTTTCTTCTGATCGACGACAACCCCGTATTTGCCAGCACGCTGGCACGCGCGCTCACGCGTCGCGGCTTTGCCGTGCAGATCGCGCACGATGCGAGCGCGGCGCTGGCGCTGGCGCGCACGCGCGCGTTCGACGCGATCACCGTCGACCTGCACCTGGGGCCGGATCCCGGCCTGCCGCTGATCGCGCCGTTGCGCGCGCTGCAGCCCAAGGCCAGTATTTTGGTGCTGACCGGCTACGCCAGCATCGCCACGGCCGTGCAGGCCGTCAAAGACGGCGCCGACAATTATCTGGCCAAACCGGCCAATGCCGAGACGATCCTGGCGTCACTGCGCCTGGACGCAAGCGAGGCGCGTGCCGAGGCGGCCCTCGAGCGCCCGTCGCCGCTGTCGGTGGCTCGGCTGGAGTGGGAGCATATCCAGCGTGTCCTGGCCGAGCACGAGGGCAATGTCTCGGCCACCGCCCGCGCCCTGAACATGCATCGCCGCACATTGCAGCGCAAACTCGCCAAGAAGCCGGTCAAGCAATAGCGAGGGCAAAAAAAATTGGCCGCGCAGGCGGCCAATCGAAATACCCGGGAAACACGCCGCGTCAGAGGACGTAACGCGACAGATCTTCGTCCTGCGACAGCGCGCCGAGGTACTTGTCGACATAGGCGGCGTCGATCACCACCTGCTCGCTGGCGCGTTTGCCTGCCGAGAAGGAAATCTCTTCCAGCAGTTTTTCCATCACCGTATAGAGCCGCCGCGCACCGATGTTTTCGGTCTTCTCGTTGACCGAGTAGGCAATTTCCGCCAGGCGCTGAATGCCGTCCCGGCTGAACTCCAGCCCCACGTCCTCGGTCGCGAGCAGCGCCTGGTACTGCTTGACGAGGCTCGCATCGGTCTGGGTCAGGATCGATTCAAAGTCGCCCACGGACAGCGAGTCGAGCTCGACGCGAATCGGGAAGCGACCCTGCAACTCGGGAATCAGATCGCTCGGCTTGGCCAGATGAAAGGCGCCGCTGGCAATGAACAGGATGTGATCGGTCTTGATCATGCCGTACTTGGTGCTGATCGTGGTGCCTTCGACCAGCGGCAGCAGATCGCGCTGCACACCTTGCCGGGAAACCTCGCCGCCGCCCACTTCGCTGCGTGAAGCGATCTTGTCGATTTCGTCGAGGAACACGATGCCGTTTTGCTCGACATTGCGCACCGCCTGCAGCTTGATCTCGTCGTCGTTGAGCATTTTCGCCGCTTCCTCGTCGGTGAGCAGCTTGAGCGCTTCCTTGACCTTGAGCTTCTGGCGTTTCTTGCGGCCCGTGCCCAGATTGGCGAACATGCCCTTGATCTGCTCGGTCATTTCTTCCATGCCGGGCGGGCCCATGATTTCCATGCCGGGGGCGGCCTGCTCCAGATCGACTTCGATGTCCTTGTCGTCGAGCTGGCCTTCTCGCAAGCGTTTGCGGAAGGTTTGTCGCGTCGCGCTCTCCGGTCCTTCTTCCGGAGCGCTGTCGGCCGCGTGAAAGCGAATGTCACGCGACGGCTCCCGCGCGGGCGGCAGCAGGATGTCGAGGATGCGGTCCTCGGCCTGATCTTCGGCCTTGGTACGCACCTTGCGCATTTCGGTCTCGCGGGTCTGCTTGACGGCGATCTCGATCAGGTCCCGCACGATGCTGTCGACATCGCGCCCGACGTAGCCGACTTCGGTGAATTTGGTGGCCTCGATCTTGATGAACGGCGCGTCTGCCAGCTTGGCCAGGCGACGCGCGATTTCGGTTTTGCCGACCCCGGTCGGGCCGATCATCAGGATGTTCTTCGGCGTGATTTCCTGGCGCAGCGGGTCGGCGACCTGCTGCCGGCGCCAGCGGTTGCGCAACGCCACCGCGACGGCCTTCTTGGCCTTGTGCTGTCCAATGATGTGCTTATCAAGTTCCGAAACGATTTCGGAAGGCGTCATATGTGTCATGAGTCCGATCCTGTGGCCCGCTTATTCGAGCGTCTCGATGATGTGGTTGCTGTTGGTGTAGATGCACATCTCGCCGGCGATGGCCAGCGACTTGCGCACGATCTCTTCGGGCGTCAAGTCAGTGTTTTCGAACAGCGCGCGAGCTGCGGCTTGCGCGTAGGAGCCGCCCGAACCGATCGCGGCAATGCCGCCTTCCGGGTCGAGCACGTCCCCGTTGCCCGTCAACACCAGCGTGGTCTCGCTGTCGGCGGCGATCAGCATCGCCTCGAGCCGGCGCAACATGCGATCGGTGCGCCAATCCTTGGCGAGTTCGACCGCGGCACGCGTCAGATTGCCCTGATGCTTCTCGAGCTTGGCCTCGAAGCGGTCCAGCAACGAAAAAGCGTCGGCGGTGCCGCCCGCGAAGCCCACCAGCACCTTGCCCTGGTAAATGCGGCGCACCTTGCGCGCGCTGCCCTTCATGACGATATTGCCCAATGTGACCTGGCCGTCGCCGCCCAGCGCCACCTGGTTGCCGCGCCGAACCGAGACAATCGTCGTACCGTGATATTGCTCCATGCCTGTTCCTTCTAGAGGGGCACGATCTGCCCGTGAAAAACCGCCCAAGGCCGCGGGAGGTGACCGCCGGCGGTTTGGACGAAGATTGTTTTTGTAGTTTAGGGCAGCCAAAAAAATATCAAGGCCGCGGCGCAGCATCGGCATAGGGGGTAGCCAATAGGCTACACCCCTGCCACACCACCCGGCATGCGGGTCCGCACCGGGCGGTTCGAGAAGTTGAGGTCAAGAGAGTCGGGGCACACCCAGGCTGTCGAAATAGGCAATGGTGAGCACACGATTCAGAGCCAGTCCGCTGTTTCGCCACCAGCAACGGCTGTTCGCCGCGACTCGTCGCGCAATTTCGGTGCTGGCCCCTAGCGCGCTCAATTCCCGGTAGATGGTCGGGCCGCGTTTCCACTGTTTGAGCTGAATGGCCCGTAACCGGTGACGAAGCCATTCGTCCAGCGTTAGCCAGACCCTCGGCGTTTGCGCCAACCGGTAATAAGCCCTCCAACCCAATAGGTAGGAGCGCAGTCTTTGCGCTACTTCCAACATGCTGCGCCCGCCACCGCGGCGGGTCAGCTCCCGAATGCGTTGCTTGAACGTTGCAAGTGCTTTGGTGGCCACTTTACGCTTGATCGCGCCACCCGCTGCCACCCAGAAGCTGTAGCCCAGGAATTTGCGACCGAACACACTCGCCACCGCGCTCTTGGTCTCGTTGACCCTCAAACGCAGCCGCCCGTACAGCTTTCGCAGCAGCGCCATCACCCGTTCGCCCGCCCGGCGTGAGCGAACGTACACGTTCGCATCATCCGCGTAGCGAACGAAGCAATGGCCTCGCCGTTCCAATTCCTTATCCACCTCGTCCAGCAGCACGTTTGCCAGCAGCGGCGAGAGCGGTCCGCCTTGCGGCGTACCCTCATAGCGCTCCTGCACCACGCCATGGCTCATCATTCCCGCGTTCAAGTAGGCTCGGATCAGCCCGATTACGCCAGCATCGCCGATACGCTTCTGTAGGCGGTCGATAAGAATGTCGTGATTGACCCGGTCGAAGAACTTTTCCAAGTCCACGTCCACGACCACCCGGCGGCCCGACTGCACGTACGATTGTGCGGCTAACACCGCGTCGTGCGCGCGCCGGCCCGGTCGGAAACCGTAGCTGTGCTCGCTGAATGTGGGATCGAGAATCGGTTGCAGTACTTGCAGCAACGCCTGTTGGATCAGCCGATCCGTCACCGTCGGGATGCCTAGCTCGCGCTCGCCTCCGTCCGGCTTCGGGATCGTCACCCGTCGTACCGGTTTTGGCCGGTACGTCCCCCGCAACAGTTCTTCTCGTATCGCAGGCCACGCCGTCACCAGATGTCGCGCAGTCCGGTCAATGTCCAGACCGTCAACTCCCGGCGCACCCTTATTGGCCCGCACCCGTTTGAACGCCTGCCGCAGGTTCTCTCTTGTCAAGGCCGCATCTAGCAGCGCTGACCCTGTGTTCTTCGCTTCACGCCGCGAGCCGCAGGCTTCGTCACTCACGGCTTCTCGCGCAGCTTCACCGCGCGCCGCCACCGCTCGCCCCGCTTGCGCCGGCATCTGACGCCTGGCCTGTTGCGTCGGCATGTCGTCGAACACTCCTTCTCGTTCGGCCCTTCGCCACTAGCTTCAGTCTCGCCGACCTATCCCGTGACTACTACGGCCTCTGCTGACGCCTCGCTCCGATTCGACACCGTTGCCCTTTCAGGCATGAGGCGAGGACTCCCCAGGTAAGAGCGCACTCCTTCATCGCACAACCGCTGCATTTACGCTGCTTCGCCTTGGTCACGAGAGCTTCGCGGTTTCATGCCCGCTCGCCCTGCTAGGCAGCGCCTTCTATGCAGTTCTTGTTCATCGGCTCGCGATTTACGATCCACGCTTCCTCCCCACACTCGGTCGCCCTCATGCAGTTGCGCTTCGCTTCATTCGCTGTGACCAGCTTGTGGCGGGACTTACACCCGCAGGAGTGCGCCCATGCTGGGCGCACATGAAAAAAGCACACGCGCTGCGTGTGCTTTTCGGGGAAACTCGTTACCAGTGTGATTAAAAAACCACACTGGTGCGGTTGTGTTGCAGACCGATCAGTCGCCGAACAGTTTTTGGCGCAATTCGCGCCGCTCCTGCGCTTCGAGCGACAGCGTGGCGGTCGGCCGCGCCAGCAATCGCGGCACGCCGATCGGCTCGCCGGTTTCCTCGCACCAGCCGTATTCGCCCGATTCGATGCGCGCGAGCGACTGTTGCACCTTCTTGAGAAGCTTGCGCTCCCGATCGCGCGTGCGCAACTCGAGCGCGTGCTCTTCCTCGATGGTCGCGCGGTCGGCCGGGTCGGGGACAATCACGGTCTCACGCAGATTCTCCGTCGTTTGCCCCGCATTGCGAAGAATTTCTTCCTGAAGCTGCTCGAGCCGATGCTTGAAGAACGCGAGCTGATCCTCGTTCATGTAATCCTTCTCGCTCATCTTCAGGATTTCGGCTTCGGTCAAAAGTTTTTTCTTGCTCATGGGTTTTTGTGGCATCTCTCTCGGATTGGCTGGCGATGCCGCAGCCGGCATATCGCCGGCCTCAGCGCCAGTGCTACCGGTTCCGTATCGGTCACGTGGCAATACGGCTCCGGGCTAACCTCCTGGTGTGCCGCATCGCCGAACCATCCCGCCATCAGACGCAGCGCGGTGTCTCCCACCCCGCTGCCGCCTCGAAATGGGTCGCTCCAACGCTCCCGCACCCCGTTTGGCGATACGCACCCTTCTTACCATTGCACCGGCAATGTGCATGCGGCGCGCTGGCGCCGCGACCCCCGGTGGGCAGGTATTGTAACCGAATCATTCTTCAATGCCCGGAACGCCTGTTGCCCGTTAAATCAGGCAGCGCTCCAATCCTTGCAGAATAATCTCTTTCGGCAAATCGGCCCCGATAAATACCATTTTGGTATTCGGCCGCTCGCCGATCTGCCACGGTCGTCCCAGGTCGCTGCCCATCATCTGATGCACGCCTTGGAAAACCACCCGCCGGGGAACGCCTTTCATGCTCAACACACCTTTATAACGCAATAAGCGCTCGCCGTACACCTGCAGAATGCTGCCCAGGAAATCCTCCAGCTTTGCCGCATCGAAAGGACGCTCACTGCGGAACGTGAAGGATTTGATCGCATCGTCGTGAGCGTGATGATGGTGGTGGTGATCATGACCGCAATGCGCGTGATCGTGATCGTGCCCATGCTCATGCTCGTGGGCCTCGTCGGCGAGAAAATCGGGGTCGATGTCCAGCTTCTCGTTCAGATTGAATCCGTTCAGATCGAAAAAGTCTTTCAGGTTCGCATCCCCGAAGTTGACCTGCTGCTGAGGCGCGCGCGGGTTCATATGCGTGAGGCGATGCTTGAGTTCGGCCAGCTCGGCTTCGTTTACCTGGTCGGACTTGGTGATGAACAGGCGGTCGGCGAACCCGACCTGCCGCTGCACGACCTCGTGCTGATCGAGCTGCTGCTGGCCGTGCTTGGCGTCGACCAGCGTGATGACCGCATCGAGCCGGTACGTATCGGCGATTTCGTCGTCGATGAAAAAAGTTTGCGCGACCGGGCCCGGATTGGCCAGCCCCGTGGTCTCGATCACGACGCGATCAAACGCGATCTGCCCGTCATCGCGCCGCGTATTCAGATCGGACAGCGCCTGCACCAGATCGCCGCGAATCGTGCAGCAGATGCAGCCATTGCTCATCTGCACGATCTGCTCGCTGCTTTCCTGCACCAGAATATCGTTATCGATATTCTCCTCGCCGAATTCGTTTTCGATCACGGCGATCTTCATGCCGTGCGCTTCGGTAAGGATCCGCTTGAGCAGCGTCGTTTTGCCACTGCCGAGAAAGCCGGTCAGGATGGTCACGGGAATCATGGAGATGAGGTCCTTTTCAATGAAATTGCTGAAATCCAAAAGCCAGGGCTTCAACCAGCGCCGTCAACTCGCGCATTGAGCGCACCTGCCCCGAACGGTAAATTCGATCTGCTCGCCGACAAAGCCCCGCGGTAACCGCCTGAACTCGTGCCCGCTCAGTTGGGGGCGAGCCGGCCAATCGTCAAGGCAAAAGGTGCGATGGCACTGCATGCAGCGGAAATGACCATGCCCGGCGTGGGGTTGTGCCGCCAGCGCCTGCTCGGCGCCCGCGGCCGTTGCCATCGCAAAGCGGTAAAGCCGGTCGTCGCCGACCTGCCTGAGCGCCCAGCCTTGCGCCACCAGCCAGTCGAGCACGCGGTAGACGGTCACCCGGTCGAGCGGATCGCCGGCCAGGGCGGCCAGCACTTCATGATGCGCCAGCGGCCGGCCGGCCTTGAGCAGCAGCGCGAAAATCCTGGCGCGGGCAGCCGTCACCCGCTCGCCGCGCTCGCGTAGACGGTCACACGCCTGTTCCAGGTAGGGCTGCAAGACAAGCTTATCCATGGGCCGATTTAAGCACAGCCATTTTACAGACGCAACAGAGTTGCATCAGCATGGCGCCACCCTCGCGGGCTCGTCAGCCGGCCGCGCCAGTCGTTAATCGGCCCGCTGCAGCCACAACCCTTTCAGATATTCGCCTTCGGGAAAGCTCATCAGCATCGGATGATCGAGCCCGGCCGACAGGCGTCTGAGCAGGCGGGCGTCGACGCCGGCATCGGCCGCCGCGCCGGCCACGATCTTCTGGAACAATTCGCCGTCGATCGCGCCGGAACACGAATAGGTCCACAACTGGCCGCCGGGGCGCAACAGGCGCAGCGCTGCCATATTGATGTCCTTGTAGGCGCGCGCGGCGCGCGTCACGTGTTGCGGAGACGGCGCGAATTTCGGGGGATCGAGCACGATCATGTCAAAACTCTTGCCTTCCTCGCGCAGCGCTCGCAGCGTCTTGAACACGTCCGCGTCCCGCCACTCGGCGCGCGACGCTTCGAAGCCATTGGCCTGTGCGTTGCGCGCAGCCAGCGCGAGCGCCTCGCCGGAAGAGTCGATCGAAATCACGTGGCGTGCTCCGCCCTTGAGGGCCGCCAGCGAAAAGCCACCGGTATAGCAAAAGCAGTTGAGCACGTCGCGCCCCGCCGCCTGCTGCTGAATCAGCAGGCGATTGTCGCGCTGATCGATATAAAACCCGGTCTTGTGGCCACGACGCACGTCGACGTGATAGCGTATGCCGCTCTCTTCGGTCAGCAGTGCCTCGGGCGGCTCGGCCCCGGCCAGCACGCCGGTGATGCTGGCCAGCCCTTCGCGCTCGCGCACCGCGACGTCCGAGCGCTCATAGACGTTGGGACAGCCGGTGGCGGAGGTGAGTGCCGCCACCAGTGCCGCCTTCCAGTGCTCGACGCCGGCGGCCATGAATTGGCAGACCAATTGGTCAGCCCCATGCTCGCCGCGATAGCGATCGACAATCAGCCCCGGCAGGCCATCGGCCTCGCCAAAAATCAACCGCACGGCCGCCGTGCCGGGCACCATGGCCTCGCGGTAGGCAAGCGCCGTCTGGACGCGACGCTTGAAAAATGCATGATCGACCGGCTCTGCCTCGTTGAGGGTCCATACCCGGGCGCGGATCGCCGAGTGCGGGCTGTACGCCGCACGCGCCAGAAAGCGGCCGTCGTCAGCCTTGACCACAACCGTGGCACCCAGCGCGGGCTTGCCCTCCACGCGCGCGACGGCGCCCGCATAGATCCATGGATGGCGGCGCAAGAGCGACTTTTCCTTACCGGGTTTGAGGATCAGTGTGTTCATGGATGCAAGGCTGTGCGAGGGATCGGCGCGGGCGCTGGCACGGCGGCGGGGCCCGGCGAAGAGGGCCGCATGATACACCCGCCCCGGCGACCCGGCTCAATCTTTCTTTTTGGCGCGCGGATGGGCCTGATCATAAACCTTGGCCAGATGCTGGAAGTCGAGCTTGGTATAGATCTGCGTGGTGGAAATATTGGCGTGCCCCAGCATTTCCTGCACCGCGCGCAGATCGCCGCTCGATTGCAGCACGTGGGAGGCGAACGAGTGCCGCAGCATGTGCGGATGCACATGGGTTGGCAAGCCCGCGGCCAGCGCGTGCTGCTCGAGCGCAAGCTGAACGGCTCGGGCATTGATGCGGGCTCCGCGCACCGACAGAAAAAGGGCGTGCGGCTCGCCCCTGGCCATTTGTTCGCGCACGGCCAGCCACGCCTGAAGGGCCTTGGCCGCATGGCTGCCAACCGGTACGCTGCGCATTTTTCCGCCTTTGCCTGTCACCACGACTTCGTGCTCGGCGGCGTTGAGCCAGCTGCGTGAACGATAGCCGGAGCTGTCAAAGAATGCTGTATCGAGACTGACCAGTTCGGACAGGCGCAGCCCGGACGAATAAAGCAACTCGAACATCGCGTGATTGCGCCGGGCAAGCGGCTCGTCACCTGCACAATAGGCCGTGAGCGCCACGGCCTGCTCGGCCGACAATGCCTTGGGCAAGGGTTTGGGGCTCTTGGGCGCGCGCACCCCATTGACCGGATTGGCCGCGAGCGCCACGCGCTGCGCCAGCCACGCGAAGAATCCGCGCCAGGCCGACAATTTGCGCGCAATAGAGCGCCCGCTCAGGCCTTGCGCATGCAATTGCATGGCAAACCGGCGAATATCGGGATGCGTCAATTGCGCCAGCGCCCTGCCGTCGGCCAGCTGCATCAATTGCGCCAGATCGCGTCGATAGCCCTCCAGCGTATGCGTGGCGAGCTTGCGCTCGGTCGCCAGTGCCGCGAGATATTCATGCACCTGCGCTTGCCCGGCTCGCCCAGATTCAGGCTCGGCGAGGTCGTCTGCGCGGGTCGGCATGGGGCTTTGGACAGCGCTTAGCAGGTGGTCCGCAGCCTGCCGAGCGTGGCGCTGGCCAGCTGCCCGATCTGCGTGAGGAAATCGGTCGACATGCCTGCGTGAAAGCGACGCGGGTCGGGCGAGCCCATGACCAGCAACCCGAATACTTCGGCGTCCTCGCGCAGCGGATCGCGCAAGGCCAGCAGCGCCACCGATGCGGGCTCGACTTCGGCGCCCAGCCAGGTCACCGCCTCGAAGCCGGTGTTGCTGCCGCAGTACGGAGTGCTCAGACTGCCCGCGAAGATGCGCACTTCCTCGCTGACATTGCGCGCAAATTCGGCCGGCTGATAAGGTTCGTCGACATGCCACGCGCGCAATGCCGAGACCGGCACGTCGAACACCTCACGCAAGCCTCGCGTGATGGCGCCCGGCACGGCGTGCGGATCGCGCTCGCCGAGCACTTGCAAAGTCCAGCGATGAATTTTGCTCGAGGTGCCGTCGTTCTCGTGACCATAACGCAGCAGCTCGGCCAGACGGCGTTCGAGCTGCTTGTTTTTGTCGCGCTGCATCTCGACCTGCCGCTCCTGCAGCGACACGGCGCGCTGGCCATGCGGGCTGGTCAGCTTGATGTTGGCCACCAATTCAGCATGCTTTTCGAAGAATTCGGGGTGGGACTGCAAATATTCGGCAATGTCGCGATCGTTCATGGTGTCCGTGAAAATGAGGAGGGCGCCCGCCAAGGGTGCGCGCCTCGCATTACAGTTCGATTTCGCCTTCGAACACGGTGGTTGCCGCGCCGGTCATGACGACAGCGCCGGCACCGTCCCAGGCGATCGACAGGATGCCGCCGTGCGTATGCACTGCTACCGGGGTATCGAGCAAACCGCGGCGAATGCCGGCCACCACCGCCGCGCATGCGCCCGTGCCGCAAGCGAGCGTCTCGCCGGCGCCCCGCTCGTAGACGCGCAACCTGATCGTGTGACGATCGAGCACTTGCATGAACCCGGCATTGACCCGGTTCGGAAAGCGCGCATGACGCTCGATGAGCGGGCCATCGTGCGCCACCGGGAACCGCTCGACGTCATCGACCGTTTGCACCGCGTGAGGGTTGCCCATCGACACCACGGAGATCCAGACGGTCTTGCCGTCGACCTCGAGCGGCCATAGCAGATCGTCATGCTCCGGCCGGCCGGTGAGCCCGTGCGCGTCGAATGGCACCTTGGCCGGCGACAGTTCTGGCCGGCCCATATCGACCGAGACTTGCCCGTCCTCATGCATGGTCAGGGTGAGAATGCCCTGTTGCACCTGTACGCGCACGCTGCGCTGGTCGGTCAGCTGATGGTCGCGCACGAATTTGACGAAGCAGCGCGCGCCATTGCCGCAATGCTCGACCTCGCCACCGTCCGCATTGAAAATCCGGTAGCGGAAATCGACGCCATCGATGGTCGGCTTCTCGACCACCAGGAGCTGGTCCGCGCCCACACCGAAGTGGCGGTCGGCCAGCGCGCGCCATTGCTCGGCACTCAGGTCTACCTGTTGATGGATGCCGTCGAGCACGACAAAGTCGTTGCCGGCGCCGTGCATTTTGGTGAATTTGAGTTTCATTGCGCTATTGTAGTGGAGTCGCGGCGCCGGCACCGGCGTCAATACACGCCGGCCTCGCCCTCGGGCCGCGTCTTGAAGCGCTTGTGCACCCAGTAGTACTGCTCTGGCATGCGCAGGATCTGTTCCTCGAGGAAGGCATTCATGCGGCGCGTATCGGCCACCGGGTCACCGCTCGGGTAATTCTCCCACGGGGCGAACACCTTGAGCTTGTAGCCGCGGTAATTCGGCAGCACTTCGGTGACGATCGGCAGGATCTGCGCGCGGCCGGCCTGCGCCAGACGCGAGATCGATGTCAGGGTGCATGCCTGCACACCGAAAAACGGCACGAACACCGAATTGCGCAACCCATAGTCCATATCCGCGGCCAGCATGATCGGCTTGCGCTCGCGCAGCACCCTCAGCACCTCTCGCGCGCTGTCGGCGCGCGATATCATTTCGGCGTCGAAACGGCCCCGCTGCCGTTTGGCCAGCGCGTCGAAAAACGGGTTCGACATCGGCGTGTAGAGCGAAGCGCATGGCCGCCTGAGCGCATGGTTGATAAAAATCGAGCCCGCCTCGATGCCGACAAAATGAAACCCGAGCAGAATCGTCGGCGGCATGTCGGGATCGGTCAGGTCCACTTCGCTCTCGACCTGCACCAGTCGCTCCATCTTCTCGCGGTCGGCAAACCACTGCACGCTGCGCTCGGCGTAGCTGCGAATCGCGTGCCGGAACGCGGCGCGCGCCACGCGCTCGCGCTGCGCGTCATCCCAGTGCGGGAAACACAGGCGCAAATTGGTGTGCACGACCCGGCGGCGCGAACTTGGGATCAGGTACAGCAGGCTGCCCAGCGCATCGCCGAATCGGCCCACCACGCCATAAGGCAGGCAATTCAGGGCGCGCAACAAGGTCGCGCCGAACAAGTAACCGAATTTCCCGGGTTTCTTCTTGGACATAATCGAATCACAATCAGCCGCAAAGCCGCCGCGCCCCTGCTCGCTCATCCTCGGCGACCCCCCTGCGGCGACTTGACAGCGCAAAAATTTTCAGAGGCGTATAATAAACGGATCGCCGAGTTAACAGACAACTTGCGGGGCGATTCACGGTCGGGGTGACCCGGCCGTCAGTAAAGTAATCCGCTAAAGCGTCGCCGCTTCAACGAAAGACGGCAACGTGAAAAGCCAAAATCGTTTAGGAGCTTGAAGTGGCGACCGACTACCTGTTTACCTCCGAGTCCGTTTCCGAAGGCCATCCCGACAAGGTGGCCGACCAGATTTCCGATGCTGTGCTCGACGCCATCCTGGCCCAGGACAAGTATGCGCGCGTCGCAGCCGAGACACTATGCAATACCGGCCTGGTCGTGATGGCCGGTGAAATCACCACCACCGCCACCGTCGATTACCAGCAGGTCGCGCGCGAAACGATCCGCCGCATCGGTTACGACAACACCGACTACGGCATCGACTACAAGGGTTGCGCGGTGCTCGTGGCCTACGACCGCCAATCACCCGACATCGCGCAGGGCGTGGACCGCGCCCACGACGACAACCTCGACCAGGGCGCCGGCGACCAGGGCCTGATGTTCGGTTTCGCCTGCAACGAGACGCCGGAGCTGATGCCGCTGCCAATTTATCTGGCGCACCGGCTGGTCGAGCGGCAATCCGAGCTGCGTCGCGACGGCCGCCTGGACTGGCTGCGCCCGGATGCCAAGTCGCAGGTGACGATCCGTTACGTCAACGACCGGCCGCACAGCATCGACACGGTCGTGCTCTCGACCCAGCATCACCCTGACATCACACTGGACAAATTGCGCGAGGCAGTCGTCGAGGAAATCATCAAGCCAGTGCTGCCGAAGGATCTCATCAAGGGCGACGTCAAATTCCTGGTGAATCCGACCGGACGCTTCGTGGTTGGCGGCCCGCAGGGCGACGCCGGCCTGACCGGGCGCAAGATCATCGTCGACACGTACGGCGGAGCCGCGCCGCACGGCGGCGGAGCCTTCTCCGGCAAGGACCCGTCCAAGGTAGACCGTTCGGCTGCCTATGCGGGCCGTTACGTTGCGAAAAACATCGTGGCCGCCGGTCTGGCGGAAAAATGCCTGATTCAGGTGTCTTATGCGATCGGCGTGGCGCGCCCGACCTCGGTGATGGTCAATACCTTCGGCACCGGCAAGGTCAGCGATGCGAAGATCACCGAACTGGTGATGAAGCATTTCGATCTGCGACCCAAGGGCATTATCCAGATGCTCGACCTGCTGCGTCCGATTTACACCAAGGCCGCAGCCTACGGCCATTTCGGTCGCGAAGAGCCGGAATTCACCTGGGAGGCGACCGACAAGGCCGCCGAACTGCTGGCCGATGCGGGCCTGCGCGCCGTGGCCTGAGCCCCGCCAGCCCGAATTCCGCAACGCGCCGCCGGGGTAACCCGCGGCGCGTTTTTCATTGGCTCAGCGCAGCAACAATCGAAGCATTGCGGCAAAGCGCTTGCCGTAGGGGGCGCTGAGCAGTCCCATGCCGTTGACGCGCGCCTGGTAGAACACCGGTTTCATTTTGGTGAAGGCCAGAAAGCCGTCATAACCGTGGTAAGCGCCCATGCCCGAGGCGCCGACGCCGCCGAACGGCAACGTATCCTGCGCGATATGCAGCAGGGTGTCGTTGACCGTCACGCCGCCCGCCACGGTTTGCGTCAGGACCTGCTCGACCCGCCGGCGATCATCGTCGAACATATACAACGCCAATGGACGGGCATGAGCGTTGACATAGGCGATCGCCTCGTCGAGCGAGTCATAGGGCACCAGCGGCAGGAGCGGCCCGAAAATTTCTTCCTGCATCAGGCGCATCGAATCGCTGACGCCGGTGTAGACCACCGGCGGCAAGCGCCGCCGGTCAACTTGCGGGGTATCGGCCGACAGCAGATGCGCCATCGCGCCCTGGCTCAGCGCATCGTCGTGCAGCCCTTGCAGCCGGCCGAAATGCCGCGGTGAAATGATGCTGGCGAAGTCGGGATTGTCGGCCGGCCGCGGATAGAGGCGCTGGGCAATGCGCGTTGCCTCGGTAACGAATTCGTTCTGCCGCTCGCGCGGGACCAGCACGTAGTCCGGCGCGATGCACGTCTGGCCGGCGTTGAGCAGCTTGCCCGCGAGAATGCGCTCCACCGCATTCGAAAAACGCGCGCCCGGGCCAATGATGGCGGGCGATTTGCCACCGAGTTCGAGCGTGACCGGCGTCAGATGCTCGCTTGCGGCACGCATCACGTGATGGCCTACCGCGGTCGAGCCGGTGAACAATAAATGGTCGAACGGCAGCGCGGAGAATTCGCGGGCGACCTCTGCATCGCCATTGACCACGGTGATCTGATCGGGCGGGAAGTAGCGTGCAACCAGTTCGGCAAAAAGCTCTCCAAAACGCGGCGTGTATTCCGACAGCTTGATCATCACACGGTTGCCCGCGGCCAGCGCATCGGTCAGCGGGCCGACGGCCAGATACAGGGGATAATTCCACGGCACAATGATGCCGACGACCCCCAACGGCTGCGGTACCAGCGCGGTGCGAGCCGGCAGGAACCACAGGCCGGCCCACTGCCGGCGCCGTCGCATCCAGCGCTTGCCGTGCGCCAGCGCATGGCCGATTCCGCCCAGGCTGGGAAACAGTTCGAGCAAATCGGTCTCCTGCCGCGGCCGCCCGCCGAAATCGGTGTCGATGGCCTGCGCCAGCGCCTCGCGATGCTCGCGCAGCATCGTGCGCAAAGTGGTCAAGCGGGCCGCTCGCGTCGACCAGCCGGGTACCGGTTCGCGCGCATAAGCCTCGCGCAGCGCAGCAAAACGTTGCGCCAAATTTTCCATCCTGCTCTCCCTGTCGATTTTATTGATGTCTCGTTATGGCGCGAACGCGCGCGCCAGAATCGCTTCCTGTGTTGCCTGGTTGACGTCGGCCGGCAGCGTACCGTAGACGCGTCCGCCGGACATTTCGAAGCGGCTGGCGAGAAAAGCTCCGGCGAGCGCGCTCGGCGCATGTGCGAGCATCAGGCCGGCCTGCGCCAGCAGGATCCATTGCTGAGCGATATGCCGCGCCATCGCTTCACGCGTCTCGGGCGGGCCGCTCACCTGCCGTCTCAGATCGGCCAATGCCGCCTTGAGCGCCGCGTGCCCCGACACCTGGTCGTCCAGTGCGTCGAGCAACGCATGCGCCAGCTCGGGCTCGCGCTGCACCGCACGCAACACGTCGAGGCACATGATGTTGCCGGAGCCCTCCCAAATCGAATTGACGGGCGCCTCGCGGTACAGCCGCGCCATCGGCCCGGTCTCGACGTAGCCGTTGCCGCCCCACACCTCCATGCTCTCGCCGGCGAATTCGAGCGCGCGCTTGCAAACCCAGAATTTCGCCGCAGGCAGCAAAATTCGCCGCCACGCGCGCGCCACGGGATCGTCCGGTCGGTCGAATGCGGCCGCCAGCTGCATCATCAGCAAGGTGGCGGCGGCCGACTCGAGCGCCAAATCGGTCAATACATTGCGCATCAGCGGCTGGGCGATCAGCGCCTGGCCGAACGCGCGCCGATGCCGCGCGTGATGGATTGCCTGCACCAACGACTGGCGCATCAGCGCGGCGCTGCCGATCACGCAGTCGAGCCGCGTATAGGTGGCCATCTCGAGGATGGTGGGAATGCCGCGCCCCTCGTCGCCCACCATCACGCCGTAGGCGTCCAGGAACTCGACCTCGCTGCTGGCGTTCGAGCGGTTGCCCAGCTTGTCCTTCAAACGCTGGATCTGCACCGGATTCTTTTGTCCGTCCGGCTTGAACCGCGGTACGAAAAAGCACGACAACGCATCGTGATCGGTGGTGCGCGCCAGCACCAGGTGGGCATCGCACATCGGCGCGGAGAAGAACCATTTATGCCCCACCAGCGCATATGCGCCGCCGCGCCCGCCCGGCCCCAGCGGCGTGGCCCGCGTCGTATTGGTACGCACGTCCGAGCCGCCCTGCTTCTCGGTCATGCCCATGCCGATCAGCACACTGCGCTTTTGCGCCAGCGGCAAATCGCGGGCGTCATGCTCGCGGGCGAAAAGTTTGTCCTGGAGTTGCGCAAACAGCGCCGGCTCCCTGGCGAGCACAGGAATGCTGGCGAAGGTCATGGTGGTCGGGCACAGGGTGCCGGCCTCGACCTGCCCATGCAGGAAATAGCCGGCCGCGCGCGCGGCCATCGCGCCCGGGCCCGGCGCGGACCACGGCAGCGCATGCAGGCCCTCGCCGCGCAACAGCCCCAGCAACGCATGCCAGCTCGGATGGAAATCCACCCGATCGATACGCCGCCCCTGGGGATCGTGGGTCACCAGTTCGGGCAAATGGTGATTGGCCTCGTCGGCCCATTGCTGCACCTGCGTCTGGCCAAGACGCGCACCGAAGCGCTGCAATTCGGCGGCGTGCCAGCCGGCGCCATGACGCTCGACGGCCTCACCGAGCAAGGCATCGCAGCCATACAGGTCGTAGTTCTCCAGCATGGGCACCTGGTTTTCGACCTGATGCGTCGTCCATGGTGAACTCATGATATGTCCCTCCGAGCACGGTCCGTTCCGCGAACGGCCTGCTTTCATCATAGATGACGCGCCGCTTGCGCCGCGCTGCCCACATCATAGAAGGGTTGCCGGCGCCAGGCAGCCGGCAAATTAGAGGAATACCTCGCATTGAGTCCGCCGACGCCGCGATTGCCGTGACTACAATCAGCGCACAACGACGATATAAAAACCGGGAGGAAGACATGGAGTACGACTATCTCGTGGTCGGCGCGGGATCGGGCGGGTGCGCGCTCGCGGCGCGCCTGGCCGACGCGCTGCCCGAGCGCACGATTGCACTGCTGGAGGCCGGGCCCGACGACCATCACTGGCTGGTCAAAACGCCGCTCGGGCTGGCCGGCCTGGTGCCGTTCAAGTCGGCGCGCAACTGGGCGTTCCATACGACGCCGCAGCCCGCGCTCGACGGCCGGCGAGGCTATCAGCCGCGCGGGCGCGGCCTGGGCGGCAGCAGCTCGATCAACGCCATGATCTACACACGCGGGCATCCGCTCGATTACGACGCGTGGGCCGACGCCGGTTGCCCCGGCTGGCGCTGGCAGGACGTGCTGCCGTATTTCAAGCGAGCCGAGCACAATGAACGCGGCGCCGACGCCTGGCACGGCACGCAAGGGCCGTTGAACGTGGCCGACCTGCGTTCGCCCAACCCGTTTTCGATGCGCTTTGTCGAGGCCGGCCGCCAAGCCGGCTTTGCGGTCAATGGGGATTTCAACGGTGCCTCGCAAGAGGGTGTGGGCCTGTACCAGGTGACGCAAAAGAACGGCGAGCGCTGGAACGCGGCACGCGCTTATTTGCACGGCCGCACGCGGCAAAACCTGCATGTCATGACAGGCACCAGCGCATTGCGTATCGTCTTCGAGGGCCGGCGCGCCGTGGGAGTCGAGGTGCAGCGGGGCGGCCGGCGCGAGACGTTGCGCGCACGCGCCGAAATCGTGCTTGCCGCCGGCGCCTTCAACAGCCCGCAATTGCTGATGTGCTCCGGCATCGGTCCGACCGAGCACTTGCAATCGCTGGGCATCCCGGCGTTGGTCGAGGCCCCCGGGGTCGGCGCCAACCTGCAGGATCACCTCGATGTCATCATCAATAAATGCGTGCCGTCGAGCGATCTGATCGGCTTCTCACCCGCCGGCATCGCACATTTGAGCGGTGCGCTGTTTGGCTACCTGCGCGAGCGGCGCGGCGTGTTCAGCAGCAACGTGGCCGAGGCCGGCGGCTTTTTGTCGAGCCAGCCGGGGCTCGATCGCCCCGATCTGCAATTGCACTTCCTGGTGGGGATTTCCGACGATCACAATCGCAAGCTGCATGTGCGTCACGGCTTTTCGTGCCACGTGTGCGTCTTGCGCCCGAAAAGTCGCGGCAACGTCACCCTGGCCAGTGCCGATGCGCGCCAGGCGCCGGTGATCGACCCGCGCTTTTTGAGCGAGCCCGAAGATCTCGAAGGCCTGTTGCGGGGCCTGCGCATCGTGCGCAAGATTCTGGCGGCGCCCGCGCTCGCCGAATTCGGTGGCAAGGAGTTGTACTCGCAGGATGTGCAGAGCGATGACGGGCTGCGGGCGCTGATCCGCGCGCGGGCCGATACGATCTACCACCCGGTGGGTACCTGCCGGATGGGCAGCGACGCGGCCGCCGTGGTCGATCCGCAGTTGCGCGTGCGCGGTATCGAGCGGCTGCGCGTGGTCGATGCCTCGATCATGCCCACGCTGATCGGCGGCAACACCAACGCGCCGACCATCATGATTGCCGAAAAGGCCGCCGATCTGATGCGGCATGACGCGTCGTGAAACGCGCCTGCCGTCACACCGGAGTCAGGCTAGGCTGACAGCTTCTTGCGCAGCAATTCGTTGACCTGCTGGGGGTTCGCCTTGCCTTTGGTGGCTTTCATCGCCTGGCCGATCAGCGCGTTGAAGGCCTTCTCCTTGCCGGCCCTGAACTCTTCGACCGACTTGGCATTGGCCGCCAGCACTTCGTCGATGATCTTCTCCAGCGCACCGGTGTCGGAGATCTGCTTGAGGCCTTTCGACTCGATGATGCGATCGGCTGCCGCTTCGTCGTCGGCGGGCTCGTCCCACATATGCTGGAACACTTCCTTGGCGATCTTGTTGGAGATCGTGCCGTCGGCGATGCGCGCCAGCAAGCCGGCGAGTTGCGCGGCCGACACCGGGCAGGCCGCCAGTTCGATGCCGTCACGGTTGAGTTGCGAGGCCAGCTCGCCCATGATCCAGTTGGCGGCCGGCTTGGCACTGGCCGCGCCGGCCCGGGCGACGACCGCCTCGAAATAGGTCGCCATGGCCTTGGATGACGTCAGCACGGCGGCGTCGTATTTGGTCAGTCCGTACTGCTCGACCAGACGCGCCTGCATCGCCCCGGGCAACTCCGGCAGCTCGCCGCGCACACGCTCGATCCAGTCGGCGGCGATCACCAAGGGCATCAGATCCGGATCGGGGAAATAGCGATAATCATGCGCGTCTTCCTTGCTGCGCATCGAGCGGGTTTCTCTCTTGTCCGGATCGTACAGGCGCGTCTCCTGCACGACCTCGCCACCGTCCTCGATCAATTCGATCTGACGCCGCACCTCATAGTGAATTGCCTCCTCGAGGAAGCGAAACGAGTTCAGGTTCTTGATTTCGGCGCGCGTGCCGAAAGCTTCCTGCCCCACCGGGCGCACCGAGACGTTCGCGTCGCAGCGAAACGATCCTTCCTGCATGTTGCCGTCGCAAATGCCCAGCCACACCACCAGGCCGTGCAGCGCCTTGGCATAGGCCACCGCCTCCGCGGCGCTGCGCATATCCGGCTCGGTGACGATTTCGAGCAGCGGCGTGCCGGCCCGGTTCAGATCGATACCGGTCATGCCGGCGAAATCCTCATGCAGCGACTTGCCGGCATCTTCCTCGAGATGGGCGCGCGTGAGCTGCACCGTCTTTTCGTAGGCCGGCATGCCCGTCTTCTCGTCGGCCGGGACTTGAATGGTCAGCGCGCCGCCCTGCACCACCGGGATTTCGTACTGGCTGATTTGATAGCCCTTGGGCAAATCCGGGTAGAAATAATTTTTCCGGGCGAAAATGCTTTGCGGCGCAATCGTCGCACCGATCGACAGCCCGAACTGGATCGCGCGTTCGACCGCGCCCCGGTTCATGACCGGCAATACGCCAGGCAGCGCCAGATCCACCGGGCACGCCTGTGTGTTGGGCGCCGCCCCGAAGCGGGTCGATGCCCCTGAAAAAATTTTTGATGCCGTGGAGAGCTGCGCATGCGTCTCCAGGCCAATCACGACTTCCCATTGCATAGTGCTTACCTTTTCATTCATCAGCCCGCGCGGCGCGTGGCCGCCGCGCAGATGCCGGCGTGAGGATCGAACATGACCGGCCATGCCTCTTGGTAAATGCCCGGCGTACAGTACTGCTCGCAATTCGCATGCGCCAGCGTCACGCGCCCCGGCTCCTGCCAGATCATCAGCTCGCAAGCGCTGCCGTCGCGCGCGCGCAGCTCGATTTGCGGACGTGTGCGCGTTTGCCGAAACTCGGACAGCTCGAAATGGCAACTGCCGCGCTGCCCAACCCATAGCCGCCAGGACAGCGCCTGCACCCAGTTGTCGCGCACCTTCAGGGTCGCCTGCTCGCGAAAGCCGTCCACATCCGTCTGAGCACAATGGCCGTCGAGATCGATCGGGTGATAGGCGATCGGCGCACTCGGCAGCGAACTGAAACTGCACGACGCAAGGAGCACGGCACAACCGGCCGCGGCCAGCGCATACCGCATCAGACGCCCCCCTGCGGTTGGCGGCGATGCCAGTCGGTCACCTGCTGGAACGCGTGCGCGACCTGCAGCATGCGCGCCTCGTCAAAATAATTGCCGATGATCTGCATGCCGACCGGGCGCTGCGCCTGGCCGAAGCCAACCGGCACGCTCATGCCCGGCAAGCCCGCCAGACTGACCGACAGCGTATAGATATCGGCCAGGTACATCTTGAGCGGATCGTCGCTCTTCTCACCCAGATTCCATGCCACGCTCGGCGCGACCGGTCCGATGATGAGGTCGCACTGGGCGAAAGCGTCCTGGAAGTCCTGCGCGATCAGGCGGCGAATGCGCTGCGCCTGCAGGTAATAGGCGTCGTAATAGCCATGCGACAGCACGTACGTGCCCACCAGGATGCGGCGCTTGACCTCGGCGCCGAAGCCTTCGGCGCGGGTCTTCTTGTACATGTCGAGCAGATCGGCATATTGCGCGGCCCGATGTCCGTAACGCACGCCGTCGAAGCGCGACAGATTGGACGACGCCTCGGCCGGCGCGATCACGTAATACACCGGGATCGACAGTTCGGTCTTGGGCAACGAAATCTCGACTCGCACGGCCCCGAGGCTCTCCAGCGTCTGCAAGGCATTTTCGATCGCCGTGCGTACGTCGTCGGCCAGCCCGTCGCCGAAATACTCGCGCGGCAGGCCGACGCGCAGCCCGGCCAGCGGCTGAGCCGCACTCGCGCCGGGCAACGGCTGGCCGAGCTGGCGCATGTAATTTTCGGCCGGACGCTCCAGGCTGGTCGAGTCGCGCTTGTCGAACCCTGCCATGGCGCTGAGCAACTGCGCGCAGTCCGCCGCGCTGCGGCCGAGCGGGCCGCCCTGGTCGAGCGACGAGGCAAACGCGATCATGCCGTAGCGCGACACGTTGCCGTACGTCGGCTTGATGCCCGTGAGCCCGCAAAAAGCGGCGGGCTGCCGAATCGAGCCGCCGGTGTCCGTGCCGGTAGCCACCGGCGCCAGCCCACCGGCAACTGCCGCGGCAGACCCGCCGGACGATCCGCCGGGCACGGCGCTCAGGTCCCATGGGTTTTTCACGGGGCCAAAATGGGAGTTTTCGTTCGACGAGCCCATCGCGAACTCGTCCATATTGGTTTTGCCAAGGCATACCATGCCCGCTTCGGCCAGGCGCTCGACGACGGCGGCATCGAACGGACTGCGGTAGCCCGCCAGCATGCGCGAGCCGGCCGTGGAAACCCATTCGCGGGTGACGAAAACGTCCTTGTGAGCCAGCGGAATACCCAGCAGCGGGGCGGTCGCGCCGCCTTCGCCGCGCGCCAGCCGTGCGTCGGCCGCGCGGGCCTGGGCCAGCGTGGCCTCGGGCGACACGTCGACAAAGGCGTTGAGCGCCCGAGCCGCGTCGATACGGGCCAGATAATGTTGGGCCAGCTCGACGCTGGACACGCGCTTGGTGTCGAGCGCCGTGCGCAGGTCTTGCAAATCGGTCAGGGAGAGTTCCATAAAACCATCAGGAGAAAATGCGATTGAGCGGCGCACAGCATTGCGCCGCGCTCATTCAATGACTTTGGGTACCAGATACAGCCCGTCCTGCACGGCCGGCGCGGGCCGTTGATTGGCCTCGCGGTCGACCGCCTCGGTCACCGCGTCCTCGCGCAGGCGCAGGCTCACCGCCTGGATCTGTTCGATCGGATGCGCCAGCGGCGCGACGCCTTCGGTGTCGACCGCCTGCATCTGTTCGACCAGCCCGAAAAACCCATTCAATTCCGCAAGCGTGTGCTCGGCTTCGCCGGGCGCGAGTTCGATGCGCGCCAGATGCGCGATGCGCGTGACATCGCTGAGATTCAATGCCATGAAATATCTCAATAAAAATCAATGCGTTTGAGTCGCCGACGGCATGCCGCGACGCGGCCAGACAGGAGGATTTTCCGAAAGCCGGCTGCGCTGGCGCCGGGGTCGGATCGCGGCGTCAAACTCCGCTTTTTTCCTGCAAAAACCCCAAAATTATAAGGTATCATTGCACATTAAATTTTTGACCGGGCAGCATTTTGCATGTTTTTGCCCGGTCGATGCCGCGCTCGCGGGCCCCGGAGCGGCGCGCGGCACTCGACGTGCAGCCACCCAGTTGGCCTTGGTGCGAATGGCACAGGGCGAGCGCTGGCGCATCAGCCCGCAGAAATTTCGAGTTCGAGCCCCGTATTTCAGACACCGCCAACCCGCCCGTCGAATCCGGCGGGGGCATCACGCGAAACAGGATTTTGCATGTTCGGTTTTCTACGCAGCTATTTCTCCAACGATCTGGCGATCGACCTCGGCACGGCCAACACGCTGATTTACATGCGTGGCAAGGGCGTGGTCCTGGACGAGCCCTCGGTCGTCGCGATTCGCCAGGAAGGCGGCCCCAGCGGCAAAAAGACGATTCAGGCGGTCGGCAAGGAAGCCAAGCAGATGCTCGGCAAGGTGCCCGGCAACATCGAGGCGATCCGGCCCATGAAAGACGGCGTGATTGCCGACTTCACGGTGACCGAGCAGATGATCAAGCAGTTCATCAAGATGGCGCATGAATCGCGCATGTTCTCACCCAGCCCGCGCATCATCATTTGCGTGCCGTGCGGCTCGACCCAGGTCGAGCGGCGCGCGATCAAGGAAGCCGCGCACGGCGCCGGCGCCTCGCAAGTCTATCTGATCGAAGAGCCGATGGCCGCGGCCATCGGCGCCGGCCTGCCGGTATCCGAAGCCACCGGCTCGATGGTGGTCGACATCGGCGGCGGCACCACCGAGGTCGGCGTGATCTCGCTGGGCGGCATCGTCTACAAGGGTTCGGTGCGCGTCGGCGGCGACAAGTTCGACGAGGCGATCGTCAACTATATTCGCCGTAACTACGGCATGCTGATCGGCGAGCAAACCGCCGAAGCGATCAAGAAGGAAATCGGCTCGGCCTTCCCCGGCTCCGAGGTCAAGGAGATGGAAGTCAAGGGCCGCAACCTCTCCGAAGGCATTCCGCGCGCCTTCACCATTTCCAGCAACGAAATTCTCGAGGCGTTGACCGACCCGCTCAACCAGATCGTCTCGTCGGTCAAGATCGCCCTGGAGCAAACGCCGCCCGAGCTGGGCGCCGACATCGCCGAGCGCGGCATGATGCTGACCGGCGGCGGCGCGCTGTTGCGCGACCTCGACCGCCTGCTGGCTGAAGAAACCGGCTTGCCGGTTCTGGTGGCCGAAGATCCGCTGACGTGCGTGGTGCGCGGCTCCGGCATGGCGCTGGAGCGCATGGACAAGCTCGGCAGCATCTTTTCATACGAGTGATCCTGCGACGAGCACGGCTCCGCGGCACAGCCGACGGATCCTTTTAAGACGGTTTTTCAAGGCATTGCATGCAGTACAGTCCGCCGCCACTCTTCAAGCAAGGGCCGTCGGCGCTGGCGCGACTCATCTGTTTCGTCGCGTTGGCCGTCGGCCTGCTCGTGGTCGACTCGCACTACAAAACGCTCGAAAAGCTGCGCTACTTCATCGGCACGGCGCTCTACCCATTGCAGCGCGTCATGCTGGTGCCACGCGACAGTTTGGTGGGCGCCTCCGATTTTCTGGTCAGCGAAGGCCAGTTGCGCGCCCAGAATCGTCTGCTGCGCGAGCGCAACCTGGCGTTGTCGGCGCAAGCCATGCTCAACGCCGAGCTCAGCGCCGAGAACGACCACCTGCGACAATTGCTGGCGTTACGCGATCGCATGCAGGTGCCGACCATTCCCGCTCAGATCGAATACGACACACGCGATCCGTTCACGCAGAAGGTCGTCATCGACCGGGGCTCGCGACAGGGCGTCAAGGCCGGCGCGCCGGTGATCACCGAGCAGGGGTTGCTGGGCCAGGTCACGCGCGTGTTTCTGATGTATTCCGAAGTAACTCTGATCACCGACAAGGATCAGGCAGTGCCCGTGCAACTGTTGCGCAGCGGTGTCAACAGTGTGGTCTACGGCGGCCTGCCGGGCGGTGCGCTCGATCTGCGATACATTCCTTTGAGTGCCGACGTGAAAGTTGGCGATCAGGTCGTCACCAACGGCCTGGGCGGCGTGTATCCCGCCGGCGTGCCGGTCGCGCGAGTCACGCGTGTGGACAAGCAGTCCGACACGACATTCGCGCGTATCGTTTGCCAGCCGGTGGCGCAACTGCATAGCCAACGCCAAGTGCTGGTGCTGCAATATAATCCGCCCCCACCGCCGGAGGCCGAGGCCGCCACCGATCAAAAAGCGCCGCCGACGGGCAAGGACGGCAAAGATAGCAAGAAGGCCGAGACCCGCAAGACAGGCAAGTCTCAAGGCGCGGCCGCGCACGCGCAGAAAGCGCCCGCAAAGAAAACACCATGAAGAGTCTTCCATGACCCGCCCGCAATACATACTGCTGCCGGTCAATCCGTACTTCATCGCCATCAGCCTGATCGGCGCCTTTCTGGTCAATCTGATGCCATGGGGCGACATTCCGGTGATGCCCGACTTCGTCGCGCTGGTGTTGATTTTCTGGAATATCCACCAGCCCCGCAAAGTCGGCATGGGCATTGCGTTCATCGTCGGCCTGCTGATGGACGTGCACAATGCGGGCCTGCTCGGCGAGCACGCACTGGCCTACACGCTGCTGTCGTATGGCGCGATCATGATCCACCGGCGCGTGCTGTGGTTCACCCTCTTCACCCAGTCGCTGCTGGTGCTGCCGCTGCTGTTGCTGGCGCATCTCGTGCCGTTCCTGATACGTTTGGCGACCGGCGCGCCGTTTCCCGGCTGGTGGCCGTTGCTCGCCGCTTTCGTCGAAGCGGCCTTGTGGCCGATCGTCAGCATTCTCCTGCTGGCCCCCCAGAAGCGCGCCGTCGACCGCGACGATACGCGGCCGATCTGATTTCGTCACGCCAGGGACGGCCCGCTTCGCATGACCGAATTCAAAAATCTCGAACAGCAGCTCAAACAGTTTCACCTGCGCATCACCGCCGCCGGGCTGTTCGTGCTGCTGTGCTTTTCGCTGCTCGCGGGACGCTTTGTTTATTTGCAGGTATTCAAGCACAAGCTGTACGCGCTGCAAGCCGACGAGAATCGCATTGCACTGGCACCCATCGTGCCCAACCGCGGCATCATCATGGACCGCAACGGCGTGGTGCTGGCCGACAATTACTCCGCTTACACGCTGGAGATCACGCCGTCGAAAATCGACGAACCCCTGCCCAAGCTGATCGACAAGTTGGCCACGGTGGTGCGCATTACGCCGCGCGACCGCTCGCGCTTCAAGCGGCTGCTCGAGGACGGCAAGAGCTTCGAGAGTCTGCCGATCCGCACTCGGCTGAGCGACGACGAAGTCGCGCATTTCGTTGCGCAGCGCTATCGTTTTCCGGGCGTCGAGGTGCATGCCCGCCTGTTCCGGCAGTATCCGCTGGGCGAGACGGCCGCACATGTGATCGGCTATGTCGGACGCATTTCGCAGCGCGACCGCGACCACCTCGAAAAAATGAGCGAGGAAAACGACGCCGACCCGTCTCACTACGATATTCGCCGCGACATCAACAACTATCGCGGCACCGATTACATCGGCAAGACCGGGGTCGAGCAGAGTTACGAGACCCAACTGCATGGCATCACCGGTTTCGAGGAAGTCGAAGTGACTGCGGGCGGGCGGCCTGTGCGTGTCATCTCTCGCACGCCGGCGACGCCGGGCGACAACCTGATCCTGTCGATCGACATCAAGCTGCAGGAGGTCGCCGAGAAGGCTTTTGCCGGCCAGCGCGGTGCATTGGTGGCCATCGAACCGTCGACCGGCGACGTGTTGGCCTTCGTGTCGGAGCCCAGTTTCAACCCCAACCTGTTCGTCGAGGGCATCGATCAGCAAAACTGGGATGCGCTGAACAACTCACCCGACAAGCCACTGCTCGACCGTCCGCTGCGCGGCACTTATCCGATCGGCTCGACCTATAAGCCGTTCATGGCGCTGGCCGGGCTGACGCTGGGCAAGCGCACCGAAGACTGGAGCTTCCACGATCCCGGTTATTACAAGCTTGGCAACCACGTGTTCCGCAACGACGTGCGCAGCGGGCAAGGGCAAGTCAATATGTACCGCTCCATCGTGGTGTCGAACGATACCTACTACTACATGCTCGCGCACGATCTCGGCGTCGACGCGATTCACGACTTCATGGTGCCGTGGGGGTTCGGCCAGTTGACCGGCATCGACATCGCCGGCGAAGCGCGCGGCGTGTTGCCGTCCAAGGCCTGGAAACGCAAGGCGTACAAGACGCCCGCGCAGCAGCAGTGGTACGAGGGCGAGACGGTGAGCCTTGGCATCGGGCAGGGGTATAACTCGTTTACGATCCTGCAGACCGCGCACGCGGTCGCCACGCTGGCCAATAACGGCGTGGTGATGAAACCTCACCTGGTGCAAGCCGTTCAGGATCCGATCACGCATCAAATTCAATTGACCGTGCCGCATGCGAGCTTCCGGATCCCGGTCAAGCAAAAATACATCGACTTCGTCAAACATGCGATGGAAGGCGTGACGAGCGACCCGGCGGGCACGGCGTACCGTCAATTCATTGGGGTTCCCTACACGGTCGCCGGCAAAACCGGGACCGCACAGGTCTTTTCGCTGACCAAGGGCGAGGTGTACAACCATAATCTTGTGCCGGAATTCAAGCGGGATCACGCCGTCTTTGAAGCGTTTGCTCCGGTGGACCACCCGAAGATCGCGCTGGCGTTGCTGGTCGAAAACGCCGGCTGGGGAGCGGCAGTGGCCGCGCCGATCGCCCGCAAGGTGCTGGATTATTATCTGATCGATGAGCCCAAGGAGCGCGCCGCGCAAGCCGCGGCCAAACTAGCTGCCGGAGCGCCCGACGGCGCCAGCGGCGTCGCGGCTCCCGCTTCGACGGCGGACGCGGGCCCTGCGCAGGCACCCGGCACAACGATTCCGCGCACACCGGGGGCGCCGCACGCGGCCAAAGCCCCGCTGCCGCTGTTCAGGGACGAGGCCCGCCGGCGCGCCGCGCTTCGCTCCCACGGAGAAAGCCAATGATGACGCTCGACAAGCCGTCCCTCACGGACCGCGTGAAACGGGCATTTGCCGCGTTCGACCTGCCCCTGATGGTGATCATGCTGCTGCTGCTGGCGATCGGACTGGTCGCACTCTACAGCGCCAGCATCGACGTGCCGAGCCGGGTCGCCAGCCAGTTGCGCAATATCGGACTGGCTTTCCTGCTGATGTGGCTGCTGGCATCGTTGCCGACCCAGAAGCTGATGCGTATCGCCGTACCCCTTTACGCGTTCGGCATCGCGCTGCTGATCGCGGTATTCGTGATCGGCGTCACCAAGAACGGCGCACGGCGCTGGATCAACGTGGGTGTGGTGATCCAGCCCTCCGAGATCATGAAAATCGCCATGCCGCTGCTGCTGGCCTGGTATTTTCAGAAGCGCGAAGGCGGCGTGCGCTGGTACGACTATGTCGTGGCGATGGTTTTGTTACTGATCCCGGTCGGATTGATCGCCAAACAGCCCGACCTGGGCACGGCAATATTGGTCGCCGCCGCCGGGCTTTATGTGATTTATCTCGCCGGACTGAGCTGGAAGCTGATTTTGCCGGTCTTCCTCGCCGGCGTCATCGCAATCGGTTCCCTGCTGGCGTTCGAGAGCCGCATCTGTCAACCCGACGTCACCTGGGTCGGGCTGCACGACTATCAGAAACATCGAATCTGTACGTTTCTGGACCCAACGTCGGATCCGCTGGGCAAGGGGTTCCACACCATTCAGGCGGTCATCGCGATCGGCTCCGGCGGGGTAACCGGCAAAGGCTGGCTCAAGGGCACCCAGGCCCACCTCGAATTCATTCCGGAAAAACACACTGACTTCATTTTCGCGGTCTTCGCCGAAGAATTCGGCCTGATGGGCGAGAGCGTGCTGCTGCTGCTTTATTTCTCGCTGGTGGTGCGCGGCCTGATGATCGCCGCGGGCGGCGCCACGCAGTTCGGGCGGTTGCTTGCCGGCGCGATCAGCATGATTTTCTTTACCTACTCATTCGTCAACATGGGCATGGTCAGCGGCATCCTTCCCGTGGTCGGCGTGCCATTGCCGTTCATGAGCTACGGCGGCACGGCGCTGGTCACTTTGGGTGTGGGCGTGGGCATCCTGATGAGTGTCGCGCGCGAAAAGCGTCTGATGCAAAGTTAGGGGCCGCCGGCCATGCACACGCTGGCGGCGGCACTCCTGCGGGTTCAGTGTGCCGTGCTGCCAGGCGTCGGCTGCTGGGCGGTCTCGGCCGCACGCCGCTCCGTCAGGGCCCGCAACTTGCCCAAGGCGGCGACGTCCCCCTGCGCTGCCGCACGCGCATACCAAACACGCGCCTGGTCGATATCGGGCGTCATGACGCCGTAGCCGTGCTCGTAGTAACTTGCAACGATATATTGCGAGGGCAAGTCACCCCCTCGGGCCGCTTTGAGATAGAGGTCGAACGCTTTGTGGTAATCGAGCGGGACACCGCGTCCGATGAAGTATTCGTTGGCCATCGCCGCCTCGGCCTCGATGTGCCCCTGCTCCGCCGCTTTGCCGTACCAAAAATTGGCGTCCTTGATGGATTTGTTGACCACATACCCATCGTCGAACATCTTGCCGTACAGAAACTGCGCCTGGCTCATGCCCGCCTGGGCGGCCTTGTGCAGCCATTGCGCGGCTTCCTGCGGGGCCGCCTTCGCTCCGCCCTCACCGTTGAGCAGCATCATCGCGTAGTCGAATTGAGCCAGCCGGTTGCCTTGGCCGGCCGCCTGGCGAAACTGCGCCAATGCCTGCTTCCGATGCCCCGCCTGATAATTGTGAACGGCCTGCTCGGTCAATTTTTTTGCCGGCGGCGCCTGGGCGGCGTCTGCCGACAATGAAAACCCCGCCATCGCAACACAGCAGACAAGCGCCATCGACGCGATCCGCCCCACGTTTTGCCATGCCTTCATGAAAAACCTCCGACGCTTCAGTGCATTTGGTTGAACATCTGTCGCTTAGTCGGTATGGGAGCGAAATCCTGACACCCGGCTCGTTGCACTGAGCATCATAGCCCGATCCTCTCGAACCGGTGCGGCGAGCGGTCGGCTAGCGGCAGACTTCCGCCCAGCAGTTCGGCGTTTCATATAGACGCACCCGCGCCAGACGCAGATTGACGCCGTAATGGGCGTCGAATACCGCGGCCAGGATATCGAAAGCCACAGCCGCAAGATTCTCGACCGTCGGCACGCGATCCAGCACGACCGTCTTGTGATCCGGCAACGTGTCGAGAAACCCTCTGACGGCAGCGTCGTTCTCGTAGACCAGGAAGGCGTGATCCCAGACGTCGATCAGGTGCTCGCGTGCGAGCGTCTTGACGTCGGCGAAGTCCATCACCATGCCGTTGTCGGAGGCGCCCTCGTGCTGCATGATCTCGCCGCACAGGGTGATTTCCAGGACGTAACGATGGCCATGCAGATTACGGCACTGGCTCCGATGATCGGGAATGCGGTGACCTGCGTCGAATTCAAGTTTTCGGGTAATCGTAATCACGCAAAATGGCTCTTCAATGAGGAGACAGCCTTGCGGCCGGCGTCGCGCGTTGCCGCGCCCGCCCCGCCAACCGGGCCAGGCGCCCCCTCTAGGGGATGTTCAAATATTTGTGCGTTTGCATCGACAGTCGCCAGCGCGGATGTTGCTTGCAATAGTCGATCGCCCAACGCGTGTTGGCCTCGCGCAGCGGGCCGTCCATCGGTTGCAGATAAAAGTGCTCGAAGTCCAACGCCTCGTAGTCGGCCAGCGACTGACGCGCCTGCGGCACCACCACTTTCAGCTCATGTCCGCGCGTCACGACCAGCGGCGCATCCGCCTTCGGGCTGACGCAAACCCAATCGATCCCGGGCGGCACCGGTTGGGTGCCGTTGGTCTCGATCGCGATACGGAAGTGTGCGCGATGCAGCGCGTCGATCAATGGCGCATCGAGCTGCAGCAACGGTTCTCCGCCGGTACACACGACGAAGCGATGCGCGCTGTCGCCGGCAGGCCAGAGCGACGCGATGCGTTCGGCCAGGGCTTCCGGCGTCGCATATTTTCCGCCGTTCTCGCCATCGGTGCCGACAAAATCGGTATCGCAAAAGCGGCACACCGCGTCGGCGCGGTCCTGCTCCCGGCCAGTCCACAGGTTGCAGCCCGCAAAACGGCAAAACACGGCCGGCCGGCCGGCGTTGGCGCCCTCGCCCTGCAAGGTGTAGAAAATTTCCTTGACGGTATAGGTCATTGTCCGCCCTGGGCTCGATAGCCCTCGTATCCGCGGCGACGCAACTCGCACGCCGGGCATTCGCCGCAACCGTAGCCCCAGGCGTGCAACTCGCCTCGCTCGCCGAGGTAACACGTATGTGTGGCCTCACGCACCAGTTCGACCAAAGCCGCGCCGCCCAGCGAATGCGCAAGCTGCCAGGTCTGCGTCTTGTCGATCCACATCAGCGGCGTCTCGACGATGAAACGGCGGTCCATGCCAAGGTTGAGCGCCACCTGGAGCGCCTTCATGGTGTCGTCCCGGCAATCCGGGTAACCGGAGAAGTCAGTCTCGCACATGCCGCCGACCAGCACGCGCAGGCCGCGCCGATAGGCAATGGTAGCGCCGATCGTCATGAACAGCAGGTTACGGCCCGGCACGAAAGTGTTGGGGAGATGATCCGCGCTCATCGCAATCGAGACTTCGCGCGTCAAGGCGGTGTCGCTGATCTGACCCAGCACCGACAGATCGATCATGTGATCCTCGCCCAGCCGCGGGCTCCACGCCGGAAATTCGGCGCGCAGGCGTGCCAGCACATCGGTGCGGCAATCCAGCTCGACCCGGTGGCGCTGGCCGTAATCGAAACCGAGGGTTTCCACCCGCGCATAGCGCGCCAGCGCCCAGGCCAGGCAAGTGGTCGAGTCCTGTCCGCCGGAGAACAGGACCAGTGCGGTATCTTCCGATATTGTCATGATCACATGTACGCAAATTCCCCTGCCGCGGGGATTCCCGCGCCGAGTCCATCGCACGTGCGGGACCGCGGCGGGCTCTGGCGGCGGCCATTTTGCCAGGCCGCACAAGAGGCGGGCAAAACCGTCGCAAAACGCAAAAAGGGCTTGCATGACTGCAAGCCCTTGGTGTTCTTGGTGGCCTGGGACGGAATCGAACCATCGACACACGGATTTTCAATCCGCTGCTCTACCAACTGAGCTACCGGGCCAAGGAAGCGAGATTATAAGCAAATCCCTGTTTGACTGCAAGCCGCATGCAACAAATAGGCGGCGCGTCAACGTTCGTGCTTGGCCCTGCTCAGTTCGACCCCCAATTGCTTGAGCTTGCGATACAGATGCGTGCGCTCCAGCCCGGTTTTCTCGGCCACGCGCGTCATGCTGCCGTTTTCCTTGGTCAGGTGATACTCGAAATAGGCACGCTCGAAGGCGTCGCGCGCCTCGCGCAGCGGAACGTCGAACGAAATGCCGGAAGCCGACGCCGGCGCAGTACCGTCATGCGAGCTGGCTCGGCTTGCCACGCCACCGCCGAAGCCGTCCTCGTCGATATCGCCATAGCCGTCCGACTCGTCGCCACCGCCCGCGGCTTCTACGCCAGCCGCGTCGGCCGCACCCGCCTTGCCCTGGCCCGCGTCCTGTCTGCCGTGGGCGAGTCCTTGCGCCACCGCTTGCAGCAATTTCTGCAACGCGATCGGCTTCTCGAGGAAATTCAGCGCGCCGATCTTGGTCGCCTCGACCGCGGTATCGATCGTCGCATGCCCGGACATCATGATGACCGGCATCGTCAGCTGGCCCTGGGCGGCCCACTCCTTGAGCAGTGTCACACCGTCGGTATCGGGCATCCAGATGTCGAGCAGGACCAGATCCGGAACCTGCTGCGCGCGATAGGCGCGCGCAGCCTGTGCGTTCTCCGCCACTTCCACCACATGACCTTCGTCGCTGAGGATCTCCGAGAGCAACTCCCGGATACCCATTTCGTCGTCCACCACCAAGATGGTTGCCATTTACGCTACCTTCGTGTGTTCCACCGTCTGCTCGCCGGACGGCGCAGGGTCTTCTTTCAACTGCGTGAACAGAATTGCGATCTGCGCGCCGATCACGCCCTCACCATTGGGCCCCGGTCGATTCCGGATGTCGATGCGCGCGTCATGCTCATCGATGATCTTCTTGACCATCGCCAACCCCAGCCCGGTTCCCTTGGCCTTGGTGGTGGCATACGGCTCAAAGGCGCGAGTGAGGATGCGCGCCGAAAATCCCGGGCCGCTGTCGGTAACTGTCAAGCGCACCGCATTGCGCTTGTGCGCGCCATCGCGCGACTCGGCTTCTTTGTATTCTACTGTCTTCGTTTCAATACTGATAAGAGGGTTTGCGGATTCGGCGACCGCGTCCTGCGCATTTTGCAGCAAATTGTGAATCACTTGGCGCAATTGCGTGGGGTCGCCCCGAATGATCGGCAAATCGGCCGCCAGGTTGGCGGTGATGATATGACGGCTGCCGTCGTCGCCATACAGGCCCAGCACTTCGACGATCAGGTCGTTGAGCTGCAGGTTCTGCAACACGGCCGGCGGGGTACGCGCATAGTCGCGAAAATCGTCGACCATCCGTTTCATTGCCGCGACCTGATTGACGATCGTGGCGGCCCCTCGTCGGAGCACCTCAGCATCGGCCGGCGGCAGCTTGTCCGACAGCTTGTGCTGCAAGCGCTCGGCCGACAGTTGAATGGGCGTCAGCGGATTCTTGATCTCGTGCGCCAGCCTGCGCGCCACTTCGCCCCAGGCCGCCGAACGCTGGGCCGAGATCACATCGCTGATGTCGTCGAACACCACCACATAACCGCCGGTGTTTTGGCCGCCCTCCGGCAAGCGCGCTCCGCGCACCAGCAACGTCACGGGATCCGGCTCGTCGGGCAGCGTCAAGGCGATCTGATGCTGCCAGTGTCCGCCCGTGAGTTCGGCATTCGCGCCCTGATCGGCGAACGCCTTGCGCAGGATCGCGCCAAACTCCACCAAGGCAGGGATATCGCCCAGCAAGCGATTGAGCTCGTCCTGGAAGCTTTGCTTGAAAATACGTTCAGCGCCGGGATTGGCGGTCGTCAATCGAAACTCGTGATCGAACACGAACACGCCGGCCGTCAGATTGGAAAGGATGCTCTCGAGGTAGGCCTTGGAACTCTCCAGAGCCAACCGGTTATGCTCGACCGCGATGCGGGCATCGGCCAACTGGCGAGTCATCGCATTGAACGCCTGAGTCAGAAAACCGAGTTCGTCGTTGGTGCGCATCTCGTGCTTGGGCGTGTAGTCTCCCTCGGCCACCTCCTTGGTGCCCTTGGCCAGCAGGAACAGCGGGCGAGCCAGCTGGTTGCCCAGCGCCAGCGCCAGCATCATCGCCACGAAGGTCGCCAGGAACAGGCTCAAGGTCAGCGTGCCGATATACATTTTGCGCAGACCGGTCCGCCCCAGCGCCTTCTCCTGATATTCCCGATAAGCGGTCTGTACCGCCTCGGCGTTACTGGCCAGGTTGCGCGGCACCAGCTGGGTGACTTGCAGCAGCCGCTGGCTGCTGCGTAGCGACGCGCCATATGACGATGGTATGGGGATGATGACGAGCCAGCGCAACTGATTGTTTTGCGCATCGCTGCTCTTGATGTCGCCGCCGCTATCGATGCTTTCATTGCCTCCCTCGAAACCGGCGTAGCCGCCAGGCGCACGCGCCTGGCGCAATTCGAGGGCCGTTGGCGCCTGGGGCAGCAACTGACTGAAATTGCTCGATGCCGAGGCAAGCACGCGGCCATTGCTGTCGAGCACCGTGGCTTCCTGCAGACCGAACTGATCGCGCAGGCGCAGCAGGCCCAGCGATGAGGTCGGATCACCGCTTGCCGCGAGCTGATCCGCAACCAGATGCGCTTTGTTGCGCAGGTCGCTCAGCCCATTGTCGAGCACCGCTCGGCCAAGTTCCAGGCCGGAGTCGAGCGCCGACTCGACCCGCACGTCGAACCACGACTCGATGCTGCGAGATACGAATTGGAGCGACACCAGATAGATGATCACACCGGGCAATACGCCGACCAGGGCAAAGTAGAACGCCAGCTTGGCCAGCAGCCGCGTGCCGAATTTGCCCTGCCGCAAGCGCGCGACGATGATCCAGATCAGCGAGAAAAAGATCAGCAGGAAAATCAGCGCAACCGCGACGTTGGCGCCGTAGAGCCACGAGTAATAGCGATCGAAAAATTCGGTGTTGGCGCTTGCCAGCGCCAACAGGATAAGCAACACCAGGGCGACCACCGCGACGGTGGCTACCAGCGCCCGACTGACGATCCTCTTGAGACGGTCGCTATTTGCCATGATCGGCGGCACTGGCCGGCCCCGGTGTAGGTAACACGCCGGTCGCGGCGCCCGACGCCGGAGCGGTCTGCGACGCGGGCGCCAGTGTGGACGCCGGGGTGGGCGCCGGTGCAGGTGCGGGGGCGGGCGTCGGCACCGGCTCGGCCGGCGCAGGGGTGAATACGAAATGCTTCCAGTTGGAACTCATATTCCAGTCTCGATTGTTGACCGCATCGATCTGGAACGGCTTGGGCATCAAAGCGGTATCGAGCCGCATGCGTACCGAGGCATGGTAAGTCTCGCCGGGCTTGACTTCGTCGCTTTTGATCACCCGCCAGGCGCTGACGTTGCGCACCAGGGCCAGCGCGGACGCCAGGGTCGGAAACCCGAGTTGCAGACCGCCGCCGTTCGAGACGCGGTACTGGCGGGTCAAAGGCTGGAACCACAGGCGAGTGCTTTGCGAGGTGCTGACGACTTGCCGGTCGAACCAGTACCAGCGCGACTGGGTCAACTCGAAGTCGGTCGTGAAGTAAAGCGGAATGCCTCGATTGACCGCATCCTCCAGACTGCTGTTGAGCACGAAGTCGAAGTGGGCATCCAGCGTCCAGCCGCCGTCACCGCGCTCGAGCCTGATATCGCCGACCTTGATCTCGTTATCCGCGCGCGCGGCCTCCATGCGCAACAGCGCAGAAGCGGCCAGCAGCAGCGTGAGCCAAACCAGGAGCGGTCGTCGCAAGATTACCGTTTCCGAAAACGAGCGTAAAAGAAGCCGTCATGCGCGCCGCCTGGGGCGGGCAACAACTGGCCGGGAGCGTCCAATCGTACCGCATCTGGAGAGAATCGTTCAAACCATTGCGCCTGAGCCTCGTTTTCGTCGGGAAATATCGAACACGTGACGTACAACAGTTCGCCGCCCACCGCCAGGGTGCTCCACAAGGCCTGCATGATGCGGCGCTGCGTTTCGACCAGACGGGGTATGTCGTCGGCCCGACGCAACCAGCGAATGTCGGGATGGCGCCGCACGATGCCCGAGGCCGAGCATGGCACGTCGGCCAGAATACGCTCGAACGGCCGGCCGTCCCACCATTGCGCCGGGTCGCCGGCATCACCCACGCGTATCGTCGCGCGCAGCCCCAGGCGATCGAGATTTTGATGAATGCGCTCGGCACGGCCGGCATCGGCCTCGAGCGCCACCAGATCGAGATCGGCCATTTCGAGCAAGTGCCCGGTCTTGCCGCCGGGGGCTGCGCAAGCGTCGAGCACCCGCATGCCGTCGGCCGCGCGCAAAAGCGGCGCGGCGAGTTGCGCTCCGGCATCCTGAACCGACAACAGGCCTTGCTGGAATCCCGGCAAGCGCTCGACCGGCACCGCGCGCGCGAGCCGGATCGACATGGCATCGCCCGGCTCGCCATCGAGGCCAGCCGCGCGCAGGCTGGCCAGCGCAGCCTCCGGCGTCGTGCCGCGGCAATTGACTCGCACCGTCAGCGGCCCGCGCGTATCGCCGGCCGCCAGAATCGACTCCCATTGCGCCGGCCACGCGCGGCGCACCGCGTCGATCCACCACAATGGATAATTCCAGCGTGCCTCAGGCTCTTGCATGACCCGCGCCGTGAGCGCCTCCTGCTCGCGCAGGAAGCGCCGCAGCACCGCATTCACGAACCCCTTGGCCGACGCCGTGCGGACGTTGGCGGCCACCGCCGCCACCGCCTGGTCGACGAGCGTGAAGGGGGGATAGGCCGCCTCGCCGGGCGCGTCCAGCAACAATGCCAGAGCGCACAGCAATACGCCCCGCACTTGCCCGGCTGGCGCCTGTTTGGCCAGTGCGGCCAGTAACGCACGCGTGGTGCCCAGGCGCCGCATCGCGCGGTACGACAAATCCTGCGCCGCCGCCCGCGCGCTGGGGGGTGCGCCGATCGTCGCGCGGCTCAGGGCCGCCGGCAGGGCGGTGCCGCTCAGGACTGCGTCGACCGCGCGCGCGGCACGGTCGAGCGAGTAAGCCAGGCCTTCCGGATTCAACGATGATTTCGGCATGAAGCGCAGTGCCGCACGACGCGGCCTCAAAAAAAAGAAATGCCCGCACCAGGCGGGCAGGTCGGTTGGCGACCCCGGTTAAACCGGGTATTGCCCGGTGCGCGCCATTTCCATCAGGCGCGCAATCCGGTCTTCGGTGGCCGGGTGGGTCGAGAACAGATTGGCGATCGTGCCGCCTGCGAGCGGATTCATGATCATCATCTGTGCCGTGGCGGGGTGTTCTTCTGCCGCCTCGAACGGAATCCCCTGTGCATACCGGTGAATCTTGTCGAGCGCCGCGGCCAGCGCCTGCGGGTCGCCGGAAATTTCTGCGCCGCCGCGGTCTGCTTCGTACTCGCGCGCGCGGGAAATTGCCATCTGGATCATCATCGCGGCCAGCGGCGCGAGAATCGCGACCGCGATGCTGGCGATCGGATTGGCCGGGCGTCCGTTTTCATCGCGCCCGCCGAAAAACATCGCGAAATTGGCCAGTGCCGAAATGGCGCCGGCCATGGTCGCCGAAATCGTCGAGATCAGGATGTCGCGATGCCGCACGTGCGTCAGCTCATGCGCCATGACGCCGCGCAACTCCCGCTCCGACAGGACCCGCAGGATGCCGGTGGTGGCTGCCACCGCGGCATGCTCGGGGTTGCGCCCGGTGGCAAACGCGTTGGGCGCATCCTCTTCGATCAGGTAGACGCGCGGCATCGGCAGGCCGGCCCGTTGCGCCAGCTCCTTGACGACGCGATAGAACTGCGGTGCATTGGTCTCGTCCACCTCCTGCGCGTTATACATGCGCAGCACCATCTTGTCCGAAAACCAGTAGGAAAAGAAATTCATCGCCAGCGCAAACGCGAGCGCCATCATCATGCCCCGCTGGCCCCCGATCACTCCACCGACGACGACGAATAAGGCCGTAATGGCAGCCATCAGGATGGTCGTTTTCACCCAATTGAACATGCGCGTCTCTCCTTGCGTGCGAAGCATTGCAGAGCCAAATGGCTCAACCACTTTATGTAGTCGGCGCTTTAGATGGGGGATTCTTCCAAAAATTCAAGTGCTTAGGATCTGTCTTAGGAGCTAGCGCCGCACCAGGGCCAAGCGCAGGCCCAGCCCGATGAAGGCGCCGCCGACGACCCGGTTCAACCAGCGCTTGAGCGCCGGGCGTTGTCCCATGCGATCCGTAAGGCTGCCGGCCATCCATGCCACGCCGCTGTTCCAGACCGTGCTCATGGCGACGATGATCGCACCCAGCGTGAGAAACGCAAGCGCCTGGTGGGGGCTGTCGCCGCGCACGAACTGCGGCAGGAACGACAGAAAGAAGAGGATCACTTTCGGGTTCATGACGTTGGTCAGGAAACCCTGCAGGAAAACGGCCCGCAGCGATCGCTGAGGCGCCGTCCTGGTCGGTTCGACCGGTGCCGCGTGGCGCGCGCTCAACAACCGAACGCCCAGATAGATCAAATAGGCTGCGCCGGAAAACTTGATGATGGTGAAAGCCAGCGGCGAGGCGGCCAGCAACGCAGTCAGCCCAAACGTGCTGGCCAGCGTATGCACGCAGCACCCGGCGGAAATGCCCAGCGCGGAGGCCACGCCCGCCGCACGCCCCTGCGCGACACTGCGACCGACGATGTAAGCCGTATCGGGGCCGGGGGTGACATTAAGCAAAAAGACGGTCAACACGAACAACGGCAGACTCGAGATACCCAGCATCATGCACTCCTGGCCGCACCCAGGCGCTCGCCTGGCTGAATGGAAAATCCCTGTAGGAAATCGCGCGTCGACAAGCGTTTGCCGCCGGGCTTCTGCCAATGCGTGACACGCACGGCCTGCGCCGCATCGGCCGCACCGCAGGCGATCACCACGCCCTGCGGCCCGACCGACAATACCGTGCCCGCGACTGCCCGGGGAACGGGCTCATCGACGATCTGCGCACCCCATACCTTGAGCGTGGTGTCGTGCAGCTCGGTCGTCGCGCCCGGAAATGGGTCGAAGGCTCGGATCTGGCAAACCAGTTCCCGCGCGCTGCGGGTCCAGTCGAGCACGGCTTCGTCCTTGCTGATCTTGGCAGCGTAAGTTACTCCGTCGGCCGGCTGCGGCGTGGCGGGCAAGCCGCCGTCGCGCGCCAATTGAGCGAGGGCCGATACGATCTGGCGAGCACCCAGCGATGCGAGTCGATCGTGCAAGGTCGCGGTCGTGTCGTCGGAGCCGATCGACTCGCGCGCGACCGACACCATGGCGCCGGTGTCCAGCCCGGCGTCCATCTGCATGATGGTGATGCCGGTCTCATGATCGCCTGCTTCGATGGCGCGATGAATCGGCGCGGCACCGCGCCAGCGCGGCAGCAGCGACGCATGGATATTGAGACAGCCGTAGCGCGGAATATCGAGCACCTCCTGCGGCAGCAACAGCCCGTAAGCCGCCACCACCATCACGTCGGCATGCGCCTGGCGCAATTGCGCGAGCGCCTCGGCGGCTTGCTCGGGATACTTGCCAGTGCGTTTGAGCGACGGCGGCTGCGCCACCGGCAAGCCGTGCGCCAGCGCAAACTGCTTGACCGGGCTGGCGTGAAGTTTCATGCCGCGCCCCGCCGGACGGTCGGGCTGGGTCAGCACCAGCGGCACCTCGAACCCTGCCGCGTGGATCGCGGCCAGGGCGGTTTCGGCAAATTCCGGCGTACCGGCAAAGACAACGCGCAAGGTCATGGGAGGTCGGGAATCCGAGTGAAAACAACCGGCTGCCAGATCGTCATGGCACCTTGCCGACAAAGGGTACCGCGGGGTGCCCGCTCAGCCGGCTTCGCGCTCCAGCTTTTTCATGCGGCCCTTGATGCGGTTGCGCTTGAGCGGCGACAGGTATTCGACGAACACGTGGCCTTTCAGATGATCGATTTCATGCTGGATGCATACCGCCAGCAATCCCTCCGCTTCCAGCTCGAACGACTTGCCGTGCTGGTCGAGCGCGCGCACGCGTACCCGCTCCGCACGCTCGACGTCGTCGTAGACGCCCGGCACCGACAGGCAGCCTTCTTCCCAGACCTTCCTCGCTTCGCTGCGCCAGACGATCTCCGGGTTGATAAAGACCTGCAACGCGTCGCGCGCATCGGAGACATCGATCACGATCACCTGCTCGTGGACATCGACCTGGGTTGCCGCCAGACCAACGCCGGGCGCGTCGTACATGGTTTCGGCCATATCGGCGACCAGCTTGCGGATACGCTCGTCCACCTCGCCAACAGGTTTGGCGATCTTGTGCAGCCGCGGATCGGGGTAACGAAGGATATTAAGTAACGCCATGGCAAATGTTTTAAGACAGCGCCGCCTTGTCACGGGCCAAGCGCTGCATGCAGAATCAGCGTCCGCACCAAGCAGCGCCGATCGTCAGAAAAACGGCCGGCGGCCAGCGCATTGCCCGCAAATTTGTATATCGGATAATGAAAAATTTTAGCACAGCACTCGCCTGGCCGCCCGGCACGGCCGGTGCCAACCTTCCGCGTCGCCATGCCCAGTTCCGCCGATGAAATCCGCGACTGGCTGCGCCTGATGCACACCACCGGCGTTGGCCCGGAATTCGCCCGCAAACTGCTTACGGCGTTCGGCTTGCCCGCCCAGATCTTCGCGCAATCCGCCCGCGCACTCGCCACGGTCGTGCCAGCCCGCCTGGCCGCTGCCCTGCTGGCCCAGCCTGACGAGCCCTTCGAAGCGCTGGCGGCCCGCACTGCGGCCTGGGCGGCAGAACCGGGCAATCATTTCCTGACACTGGCCGACCCCGACTACCCGCCAGCGCTGCTGGATCTCGCGGATCCACCCCCCGTGCTCTACGCCAAGGGGCAAGTCGCACGACTGGCCTGCCCCAGCGTGGCAATCGTCGGCAGCCGCCATGCGACGCCCCAGGGCCTGGCCAATGCCGAGGCCTTCGCGCGCGCACTCGGCGGCACCGGCCTGACGGTCGCCTCGGGTCTCGCATTGGGAATCGATGCGGCGGCCCACGCCGGCGCCCTGGGCACGGCGGGCAGCACCGCGGCGGCCGTGGGCACCGGCCTCGATATCGTATACCCGGGCCGACACCGCGCGCTCGCCCAGCGCATCGCCACCGACGGCGTGCTGCTGTCGGAATTCCCGCTGGGCACTCCGGCCCTGAGCCATCACTTTCCGCGCCGTAACCGCCTGATCGCCGCGCTTTGCCGCGGCACGCTGGTGGTCGAGGCCGCCGCCCAGTCCGGCTCGCTGATCACCGCGCGGCTGGCCGCCGAGCTCGGGCGCGAGGTGTTCGCCATACCGGGCTCGATTCACTCGCCGCTGGCCAAGGGGTGCCATCAACTTCTCAAGCAAGGGGCCAAGCTGGTGGAGACCGCGCAGGACATTTTCGAGGAGTTGCGCTGGGCCGCCGGCGAGGCGCCATGCGCGCCGCCCGCCAGGCTGATGCCGCTTCGACCGAACTTGGCTCGCCCGGGTCATGAAGGCCCAGCCAGCGACGACACCTTGCTGCGGGCGCTGGGGTATGATCCGGTGAGCGTCGACCAACTGTGCGAGCAAACCGGCGTGCCGGCCGCGCAAATGCAAAGACGCCTGTTGGCGCTGGAGCTGGACGGCGCCGTGACCCGCCTGCCTGGCGGACTTTACCAGCGCACCACCCAGATTTAACACGTTTTTCATGGCTGCTCTCGACCCCGTCGCCCAGCGTGACCTCATCATCGCCAAGCTCAACACGCCGGATACGCTGTTGGTCGCATGCCTGTGCGCGGCATGGTGCGGCACCTGCCGCGAATACCAGCAAGCCTTCGATGCGCTGGCCGACAGCCATCCCGAGATGTGTTTCGTTTGGGTCGATATCGAAGATCATGGCGATTGGCTCGACGATCACGACATCGAAAACTTCCCGACAATCTTGATCCAGGACGAGCAGCGCCCTCGCTTTTTCGGCACCGTACTGCCGTTTGCCAACATCCTGGAGCGCATGCTGGGCGATCCCGCGACCCTCGGCAGCAATACGCCGCAGGCCCCCGATCTGCGCGCCCACCTCATGGCAACCAACGCCCTCTGAGCACTGCCCCTCGCGCACCCACCCGTCGCTGCCACGCTTGCCGATTGACAAAACGGCGCTTATTATGTGCCGCGTCTGGGCCCCGGATGCCGGTCCAGCATGCGCCGGTATGTTATAAAGCGATCGAATGCAGCCGGCAGTCCCTCGGAACCCTATAGAACGTCATGTCAAAAGCCCTGATCATTGCTGAAAAACCGTCCGTCGCGAATGACATCGCGCGGGCCCTGGGCGGCTTCACCAAACACGACGACTATTTCGAGAGCGACGATTTCGTGTTGTCCTCCGCCGTCGGCCACTTGCTGGAAATTGGCGCCCCGGAAGAATATGAAGTCAAGCGAGGCAAATGGAGCTTCGCGCATCTGCCCGTCATCCCGCCGCATTTCGACCTCAAGCCGATCGCAAAAAGCGAATCGCGTCTGAAAATCCTGAACCGGCTGATCAAGCGCAAGGACGTCGATCGCCTGATCAACGCCTGCGACGCGGGCCGCGAGGGTGAATTGATTTTCCGGCTGATCGTCCAGCACGCCAAGGCCAAGCAACCGGTCACGCGACTCTGGCTGCAGTCGATGACACCCCAGTCGATCCGCGACGGTTTCGCCAAGTTGCGCGAAGATGCCGACATGCTGCCGCTGGCCGACGCCGCGCGCAGCCGCTCGGAAGCCGACTGGCTGGTCGGCATCAACGGCACGCGCGCCATGACCGCCTTCAATAGCAAGGGCGGCGGCTTTTTCCTGACCACCGTCGGTCGCGTACAGACGCCAACGCTGTCGATCGTCGTCGAACGGGAAGAAAAAATCCGCAAATTCGTATCACGCTCGTACTGGGAAGTGAAGGCGCAATTTGTCTGTGCGGCCGGATTCTACGAGGGCCGCTGGTTCGATCCGCAGTTCAAGCGCAACGAATTCGATCCCGAACAGCGCGATTCGCGTCTGTGGAGCCAGGCCGCCGCCGAATCGGTGGTCGCCGCCTGCCGCGGCAAGCCGGGCACCGTGACGGAAGACGCCAAACCGTCCACGCAGCTCTCACCGCTGCTGTTCGACCTGACCAGCCTGCAACGCGAAGCCAACTCGCGCTTCGGCTTCTCGGCGAAGAACACGCTGGGCCTGGCCCAGGCGCTCTACGAAAAACACAAGGTCCTGACCTACCCCCGGACCGACGCGCGCGCGCTGCCTGAGGACTACCTTGCGACGGTCAAGGAAACGCTCGAAGTGCTCAAGGAAAGCAACAACTACAACCCGTTCGCCAAGCAGATTCTCAGCGCGGGCTGGGTCAAGCCGAACCGGCGCATTTTCGACAACAGCAAAATCAGCGATCACTTCGCCATCATCCCGACCCTGCAGGCGCCGAAGAATCTGTCCGAGCCCGAACAGAAGCTTTACGACCTGGTGGTTCGACGGTTTCTCGCCGTCTTCTTCCCGGCGGCCGAATACCTCGTCACCACGCGCATCACCGAGGTTGTCGGACATCGGTTCAAAACCGAAGGCAAGGTGCTGGTCGCCGCCGGCTGGCTCGCGGTCTACGGCAAGGAATCGGCACCGGCTGCCGACGACAAATCGGCCAAGGACGGCGAGAGCGGCAATCTGGTGCCGGTCGCCAAAGACGAAAAAGTCAAAACCGACACCATCGAGGCCGTCGGCCTGCAGACCAAGCCGCCTGCACGCTACTCCGAAGCCACGCTGCTCTCGGCAATGGAAGGCGCCGGCAAGCTGGTGGAGGACGACGAGCTTCGCCAGGCCATGGCAGGCAAGGGGTTGGGCACGCCGGCGACACGCGCTGCCATTATCGAAGGCCTGCTGACGGAAAAATATCTGGTGCGCGAGGGGCGCGAGCTGCACCCCACCGCCAAGGCCTTCCAGTTGATGACGTTGCTGCGAGGCTTGGGCGTCGACGAATTGACGTTGCCCGAACTGACCGGCGAGTGGGAGGCCAAGCTCTCGCAAATCGAACGCGGACAGCTCAAGCGCGACGCATTCATGCAGGAAATCGCGCAAATGACGCAGACCATCGTCAAGCGCGCCAAGGAATACGACTCCGACACCGTGCCGGGCGACTATGCCACGCTGACCAGCCCCTGCCCGAATTGCGGCGGCGTCGTGAAAGAGAACTATCGACGCTTTGCCTGCACCAACTGTGCCTTCTCGATCTCGAAAATCCCGGGCAGCCGGCAATTCGAAATCCCGGAAGTCGAGGAATTGCTGAAAACCAAGCAGATTGGTCCGCTGACCGGCTTTCGCAGCAAAATGGGCCGGCCGTTCTCGGCCATCCTCAAGCTCGTCGAAGATAAAGAGGCCGGATATAAGCTGGAATTCGACTTCGGTCAGGACAGCGGCGACGAAAACGGCGAACCCCCCGATTTTTCGGCACAAGAGCCGCTTGGCCTCTGCCCGAAATGCGGCGGCAAGGTCTACGAACACGGCATGCGCTACGTGTGCGAAAACAGCGTCGCCCAACCGAAGACCTGCGATTTCACCTCTGGCAAAGTGATCCTGCAGCAGGAGATCTCACGCGAGCAATTCCAAAAATTGCTGTCCGACGGCAAAACCGACTTGCTGCCGAACTTCAAATCGTCTCGCACCGGCCGCACTTTCAAGGCCTATCTGGCCAAGCAAAAGGATGGCAAGATCGGTTTCGAGTTCGAGGAGAAGGCGCCGCGCAAAACGGCCGCAGCCACGCCGGGCAAGGCCGCAGCGGCCGTCAAGACCGCCCGGAAAACGCCAGCCCGGCGCACCAAGCGCGCCGCCGGCGATGAATCGGCCGGGCCAAGCGACGAGTAATCGGGTTGCGCCGGGCGCGCCGGCGAAATAGCGGCGCTAGCGCACCGATTGCTGCCAGTCTTCCCCAGCAGCAGGCATGGCGATGCCGCCTTCGCGCTGCGCCAGCCAGCAATCGGTACGCGGCTTGGCGTCGGCCTGGCGGAAGCATTCCACCGTCATATCGATGAACGTGCGAATCTTCGCCGACAGGTGCTTGCGGCTCGGATAGACCAGGTTCACGTCGAATGTCGGCAGCGTATAGTCGGGCAGCAACGCCACCATATCGCCATGCTTGAGGTCGCTGCCGACCAAATATGAGGGCAGGAACGCGATACCGTGCCCGAGCAATACGCTCTGGCGCAGCATGGCGGTGTTGTTGCAGATGAACTGATTCTGAAGCTGGATGCGAATTTCCTCCCCATCCGCGCTGGTGAAAATCCGCTCGTTTCCAAAGATCTCGCTGGGCATGCCCAGCATCGCGTGTTGCGCCAGGTCGTGCGGCGTGTTCGGCTTGCCGTGCGCGGCCAGATAGCCGGGCGACGCACACACCAAGACGCAGGTCTCCGACAACAGCCGCGTGATCAGCGTTTCGCTTTGCACCATATGCGCGGCGACGATGCCGACGTCATAACCCTCTTCGACCATATCGAACGGCCGATCCGTCAAGGTCAGATCCACCAGCACCTGCGGGTGTTGCTTTTGATAACGGTGCATCAGCGGCGCCAGATTGCGCAATGTGAACGACACCGGCGCGACCACGCGCAGCACGCCCTTGGGCTCGCTGGACGCGCTGGAGACCATCGCGTCGGCCTCCTCGACCTCGTCGATAATCTGCCGACAACGCTCCAAATACGCTTGTCCGGCCCCCGTGAGCGAGAGACTGCGCGTCGTGCGATTGAGCAGGCGAACGCCCAAATGCGATTCCAGCTCCGCGACATGGCGCGTGACCACCGCGGCGGATAAATCGAGCTGCGCGGCGGCTCGGGCAAAACTGCCGTTATCGGCCACCTTGACGAAGACGCGCATCGACTGCAAGCGATCCATGAGATATTCGACGACCCGTTGGGCCGCGCCAGCAATGACAAAACGAAATCTTACAGGAAGGCGCGCCAACGCGTCGGCTGGGCCATCGGCGCTTTCTTGACAAAAGTTAAGGTGCCTGCGGCGATTCTGCACTACAGTTTATTCATTAATCCATTTCGTCGGCACATCCCCGCGCACCATGGCCAACCCATCCGAAGCACTCTCCGTGGACGACCTGTTCGACCCCGCGCTGCTGCACAAGTACGATCTCAACGGGCCGCGCTACACCTCGTACCCGACCGCTCCACAATTTCATGACCGCTTCGGCGCTGCCGAATATCGCCAGGCGATCGCCCAGAGCCCGCAAAGCGGGCAACCGCTGTCGCTCTATATGCATCTGCCGTTTTGCGACACCGTCTGTTTCTATTGCGCCTGCAATAAAGTCATCACGCGCAACCGCGCCCGCACCCGTCCCTACCTCGAACGCCTGTACCGCGAAATCGCCGCGCAGGCCGCCCTGTTCGATGGCACGCGGCGCCCGATTGCGCAATTGCACTGGGGCGGCGGCACGCCGACATTTCTGTCGCACGACGAAATGAGTGAGTTGATGGCCGTCACCGGCGACCATTTCCAGTTGCTGGGCGACGATCAGGGCGAATACTCGATCGAGGTCGACCCGCGCGAGGCCAGCCCCGACACCATCGCCCTGCTGCGCGAGCTAGGATTCAACCGGCTGAGCGTGGGCGTGCAGGACTTCGATCCGCAAGTGCAGCAGGCCGTCAACCGGATTCAGCCGCGCGCCGTGACCGAGGCCACGGTGAACGCCGCACGCCAAACCGGATTTCGCTCGATCAGCCTCGACCTGATCTACGGCCTGCCGCATCAGTCGGTCGCCAGCTTTTCGCGCACCCTCGATGCGGTGCTGGAACTGGCGCCCGATCGCCTGTCGGTGTTCAACTACGCACACCTGCCGCAGTTCTTCAAGATGCAGCAGCAAATCGACGAGTCGGCACTGCCCGGCCCGGCCGAAAAGTTGGCAATCCTCAAGACCTCGATCGAGCGCCTTGGCGAGGCCGGCTACGTCTATATCGGCATGGACCATTTCGCCCGGCCCGATGACGAGCTGGCCCAGGCGCAGGTCAATCGCACCCTGTACCGCAATTTTCAGGGCTACAGCACCCATGCCGATTGCGATCTGATCGGGCTGGGCGTCTCGGCCATTGGCAAGATAGGGAATTTTTACGCACAAAATCTCAAAGTTCTGCCCGACTATCAAAATGCCATCGACGCCGAAGGCCTGGCGGTCACACGCGGCATCATGCTCAATGACGACGATCTGTTGCGCCGCGCCGTCATCAACCAATTGATGTGCCACTTCGAATTACCGCTCGGACCGCTCCAGACGCAATTCGGTATCGACCCTGCCAACTACTTCAGCGACGAGTTCGAGCGACTGCGCGCCTTCGAGGCCGACGGCCTGCTCGCCATCGAACCCGATCGGCTGCGCGTGCTGCCGGCCGGACGCCTGCTGGTGCGCAACATCTGCATGGTGTTCGATCGCTACCTCACCGCGCAGCCGGCGCAACGTTTCTCCAAAACCCTCTGAGATGCCGTCCGGTGCGCACCATGCGCACAAGAAAGAACCCGCAGCGTTGAAGCTGCGGGTTCTTTCTTGTTCCGGCAACAACAAGCGGGCTCAGCCCTCCAGTTGGGCCTCCAGCCTGGCCTTGGCCTGCAGCAGTGCATCCGGCATACGGTGCTTGAGTTTCTCGAACAGCTCGCCATGCAGGGCCAGCTCATGGCGCCACGCATCCCTGTCGATCGACGTGACCTGCTCGAACTGCTGTTCGGTGAACGCCAGTCCCGCCCAATCCATATCCTCGTAGCGAGGCGAAATGCCGAACAGGTGATCGGTGCCCGTGGCCTTGTCCTCGATGCGCTCGAGCATCCATTTCATCACGCGCATGTTCTCGCCAAAGCCCGGCCACACGAACTCGCCGTCGGCATTCTTGCGGAACCAATTGACGCAATAAATCTTCGGCAGCTTGCCGCCGGCCGCCTCCAGCTTCTCGCCGAGCGCCAGCCAGTGTTGGAAGTAATCGCTCATGTTGTAGCCGCAGAACGGCAGCATCGCGAACGGGTCGCGCCGCACCACGCCTTGCTGGCCAGCGGCCGCCGCCGTGGTTTCCGAGCCCATCGTGGCGGCCATGTAGACCCCTTCGGTCCAGCTGCGCGCCTCGCTGACCAGCGGCACCGTGGTCGAGCGCCGTCCGCCGAAAATGAACGCATCGATCGGCACCCCGGCCGGATTTTCCCAGTCCGGATCGATCGACGGGCATTGCGCGGCCGGCGCCGTGAAGCGCGCATTCGGATGCGCCGCCTTGCGCCCGGTCTGCGCGGCGATTTCCGGCGTCCAGTCGTGCCCTTGCCAGTCGATCAGATGCGCCGGCGGCTCCTTGGTCAGGCCTTCCCACCATACGTCGCCGTCGTCGGTCAACGCGACGTTGGTAAAGATCACGTTGTCCTTGAGGGTGGCCAGCGCGTTGTAATTGGTCTTCTCGCTGGTGCCCGGCGCCACGCCGAAGTAACCCGCCTCGGGGTTGATCGCATAAAGACGGCCGTCCTTGCCGGGCTTGATCCAGGCAATGTCGTCACCAATGGTGCTCACGCGCCAGCCTTCGAAACCCTTGGGCGGGATCAGCATCGCGAAATTCGTCTTGCCGCAGGCCGAGGGAAACGCCGCGGCAATGTGGTACTTCTTGCCCTGCGGCGAAGTCACGCCAAGGATCAGCATGTGCTCGGCCAGCCAGCCCTGGTCGCGCCCCATGGTCGACGCGATGCGCAAGGCAAAACATTTTTTCCCGAGCAATGCGTTGCCGCCGTAGCCGGAGCCGAAACTCCAGATTTCGCGGGACTCGGGAAAATGAACGATGTACTTGGTTTCGTTGCACGGCCAGGGCACATCGGCCTCGCCCGCAGCCAGCGGCTTGCCCACGCTGTGCACGCAGGGCACGAAAGTGCCGTGCTCGCCCAGCACGTCGAAGACCTCGCGCCCCATGCGGGTCATGATGCGCATATTGGTCACCACGTACGGGCTGTCCGACAGCTCGACGCCGATATGGGCGATCGGCGAGCCCAGCGGCCCCATCGAGAATGGCACCACATAAAGGGTACGGCCGCGCATCGCGCCGGCAAACAGGCCATCGAGCGTCGTGCGCATCTCGTTCGGATCGACCCAGTGGTTGGTCGGACCGGCATCTTCACGGCGCGCCGAGCAGATGAAAGTGCGGTCCTCCACGCGCGCCACGTCCGACGGGTCCGAGCATGCAAGGTATGAATTGGGGCGCTTGGCGGGATTCAGGCGAACCAGCGTGCCCTGCTGGACCATTTGCTCGCTCAACCGGTCGTATTCCTCCTGCGAGCCGTCGCACCATACGATCCGATCGGGCTGAGTCAGCGCGGCGACGCGCGCCACCCAGTCGATCAGGCCACGATGCTTTACATAGCCCGGCACATTCAACGCCGCGACGCCACCCATTTGAGGCTGATTCATCCGCAAATCTCCGTAAGGGGTTGAAAAGAAAACCTTTGGTGCACCCTTCCGGATCAAGCCGCCAACCAAAGAGACTGTTCAAGCCTCGCCAGGCGCGTTGCAGGTGTCCCGCTGCACCGATGCGCCGCCGCGGGCCGGGCAACACGTCCGCGGAATCGGATGCCGTCGCCGGATAGGGTGAAAACTTGCCTCGCCGAGCGCCATCAGTGCGCTCTAAAATAGGGGACCCAGCATACCACCGCGCAAGCGGCCAAAGTTTTGCGCTGCACCATGCGTATGCCTCGCCCTGTCCGCTGACTGCCATTATGAAAATAGCCATTCTCGACGATTACCAGGACGCCGTTCGCAAGCTCGAATGCTTTGCCATGCTGGCCGGGCACGACGTCAAGGTATTCAACAACACCGTCAAAGGCGTCGGGCAACTGGTCGCCCGCATCGGCGACGCCCAGGCACTGGTATTGATTCGGGAGCGCACCGCCATCACCGCGCAACTGATCGACAAACTGCCTCATTTGAAAACGATCAGCCAGACGGGCCGGGTCGGCAGCCACATCGACCTGGACGCATGCACGGCGCGCGGCATCGCCGTGCTCGAAGGGGTGGGCTCGCCGGTGGCGCCCGCCGAGCTGACGTGGGCGTTGATCATGGCGGCGCAGCGGCGCATTCCGCAGTACATGGGCAGTCTCAAGCATGGCGCCTGGCAGCAGTCCGGACTGAAATCGTCGAGCATGCCGCCCAATTTCGGCCTGGGCCAGGTACTGCGCGGCCAGGCCTTGGGAATCTGGGGTTATGGCAAGATCGGCCGCCTGGTGGCCGGCTATGGCCGGGCATTCGGCATGCGGGTGCTGGTGTGGGGCCGGGCGGCCTCGCTCGAAGCCGCCCAGGCCGACGGCCATGCCCTGGCCGAGAGCCGCGAGGCGCTGTTCGAGCAAAGCGACGTCCTGTCGCTGCACTTGCGCCTGAACGATGAGACCCGCCACATCGTGCGCCTGGAAGACATGCTGCGCATGAAACCCACCGCGCTGTTCGTCAATACCAGCCGCGCCGAACTGGTCGAGGAAAACGCGCTGATCACCGCGCTCAATCGCGGCCGCCCCGGCATGGCAGCCATCGACGTGTTCGAGAGCGAGCCGATCCTGCAAGGCAACCCGCTGCTGCGCCTGGAGAATTGCATTTGCACGCCGCACATCGGCTACGTCGAGCGGGAAAGCTATGCGTTGTATTTCGAGACGGCGTTTCGCAACCTCGTCGACTTTCTCGACGGCAATACGCAAAGCGTGGTCAACCCAGCCGCCCTGCACGGATTCGGGCGTTGAGCCCGACCGGCTCAGGCGTTCAGATGACGTAAAAAGCGCTCGCCATCGCGCCGGCCCAACTGATAGGCCGGCAGCATCAGCTCGGGATGGGTATAGTCCCAGCTCGAAATCGGCACCGGCTCGGAGGGCTGCACGTACCAGCGCTGCTGGCCATCGAGGTTGACGGTAAACATCTGCGGACGCGGATAGCGTCGCGTCATCAGCACCAGCACGTGACCCGGCACGGCATCGAGCGCATCGACCGGCACGTTGTCGACCATGCCGCCGTCCAGCACGGGTTTGCCGGCACGCCGCAGCACCGGCGTGAACGGCGGCGTGCAGGACGACTGCAACAGCAGATCCGCCAGCGCCTCGATATCCGCGCAATCGCGCACCCGCACGTACTCGGCGGAAAACCCGATGCGCCGACCGAGCGTAGGATGCAGTGCATGCCGCACGTGCTTGTCGACGTTGTAGGCGAGCAGCCCGGCCACCAGTGCGGTGCGCGCGCCCAGCCAGCGCGGGATATGCGAGACCGCGACGCGAATCTCGGGCGCCTGCTCGCGCAGCCTGGCAAACTGCCCCGCGTAGATATCGAGCAGCGCCTGGCGATAGATACGGTAGTGGGGAAATACCCGTTCGCGGCGCAGCAGATTGCCCCAGTAAGCGTTCTTGCGATTGTCCTTGAGCGCGGTGCGGTAATACGCCATCACCCAGTCGGCATCGCGCGTATGCAACATGCATGCGGTCGCGGCGCCCGCCGACACCGCGGCAATCACTCTCGGCCTCAACGGCATCTCGGCGTTCACGCGATCCCAGAACCCCGCCTGCCACCAGCAGCGGTTGCCGCCCCCTGCGAATACCATTTGATCGAACATGCCGTCCCCCGCCCCCGTTGGCGCTCCCTGCCCGATACAACGCGCCAGCAGGCGGATCGGTGCACAGCCGCCTAGAGCAACGCGTAGGTGGTGGTCGCGTGCACGGCCATCTCGCCGCTCTCGTCGTGGATTTCGATTTCACCGAACACCAGATTGCGGCCCAGGCGCAGGACCCGCGCGCTCACGCGCGTGTCGCCCTGCCGCACCGCCCGCATGAATTGCGTGGTCAACGAGACAGTGGTCATCGGCCGAAAGCCGCCCAGGGCCGCCGAGATCGCCACGATCATCGCGGTATCGGCCGCCGCCATGAAGACTTGTCCGCACACTACCCCGCCGGCATGGCGCAACTCCTCGGAAAACGGCAGCCGCAGCACGCTGTGCCGGTCGTCCACGGACTCTACCTGCAAGCCGAGCGCGCCGACCCATGGCGCCAGCACTTGTCCCAGCAACGCCTGGGCGGTATCTCGATCCATCCTCTATCGCTCCTTGTTGGATAGGGTCACCCCATCCGGATTTCCGTCCGAGCCGGCCGCTCGCCGCATCAACCCAATCGCCGTGGGGACCGGGCGACCGCGCGCGTAAGATACCTCATCAATCGAAACACACGCCAGATTCGTCCCATTTTGGTACAGTTAGGCATTTTTATCACGACTGGGGACAACACCATGCGCGGGACGGACGATCTGGGTAAGTTGGTATTGCGGCTCACGTTGGGCATTTTGCTGCTTTTCCACGGCGTCAAGAAAATCACCGGCGGCATCGGCTTCGTCCACACGATGGTCGTCGCGCACGGCCTGCCCCCGCAAATCGCGTACCTCGTCTACATCGGCGAGGTGGTCGCACCCGTGTTGCTGATTCTCGGCTTCTATTCGCGCATCGGCGGGCTGATCGTCGTCATCAACATGCTGTTCGCGCTGTTTCTCGTGCACATGCATCAGCTGGGCAGTCTCGCCCCCACGGGCGGGTGGGCGCTCGAACTGCAGGCGTTCTACCTGTTCAGCGGCTTGTGCGTGCTGCTGCTCGGTGCCGGCCGCTTCAGCATCTCGGGCGGACGCGGCACCTGGGACTGAGCGTCGCGCCGCCGCGCATGCGCAGGCACGATGCGGCGAGGCCGGGCGCACCCATGGTGCCCCGGCCTCGGGCTTTTCAGCAGTTGTTTCAAAATATGCCTGTTCGCCCGCCATGTAACCGGCGGTAATACGCCGGTTGCACTTTGCAAGATTTGCCGCTTCGCAATCGCGTACTCTGGAACTGCCGATTTCGGTCACTTTTTTGGAGTACGTATCATGCAGAAAAACCGGCTTTCCATACTCGCCGTGTCGGTGGCGCTGGCCGCCTCGACCCTGTTCGGCACCGTCCGGGCTGCCGAGCCGCCGAGCTCTCCAGTCGCCACGCATATGCCCACGGCGCCGCATGGCCGGCACGACTTCATGCGCTCGATGCAACAGATGCACGACCAGCTCAAGCTCACGCCGCCCCAGGAACAGGCATGGCAACAAGCGCTTGCCCACATGAAGCGCAACCGCCAGGAGCAGCACGAAAACATGGGGCGTTATCGCGCCTTGCGCGACTCGATGCAGCATCAGCGGATTCTCGACCTGTCCTCACTGCGTGCCCAGCGCGACAAAATCTTCGCCGACAACCAGCGGCTGCGCGCCGATACCGAAGACCAGTGGCTGGCGTTCTACAATGGCCTGAACGACAACCAGAAAGCGACCGTCAGCGCCGCCATCGAAGCCCGCATGGCGAAGATGAAAGCCTGGCGAGAGCACCATCGCGCGCACCGCCACTGGCAACATCGGGAGCCGGGCGCGCCGGCCGGCGCGTCGCAACCGCGCGCGCAACAATAGCCGGCGAGCCACGCCGCCGGTCGCGGACTCAGGCGCTCACACCCAGAATCACGCTCGATGCCTTGAATGCCGCGACCGCCGGCTCGCCTTCGGCCAGGCCGAGCTCGGTCACGCTGTCGTTGGTGACGACGGCCGTCAGAATCGTCCCGCCGGGCAAGGCCAGCGTCACCTCGGCGTTCACCGCGCCGCGCGTGATGCTCTCGACCACGCCCGCCAACTGGTTGCGCGCCGACAGGCGTACGCTCGACGGGCCGCTCATCAGCATCACCCAAGAGGCCTTGATCAGGGCAAACGCCTCGCTGCCTACGCGCAGCCCCAGCGCGGCAGTACTCTCGCGCGTGAGCACCGCAACCACCTTCTGGCCCCCGGGCAGGCTCAGCTGGACCTCGTCGTTGACGGCGCCGGGCCGCAGCGCACTGACCGTGCCGAACAGCTGGTTGCGGGCGCTGGTGCGCATGGCCAGGCGCCCGATCAGACGCCATTGATCGTCGAACTGCTCGATGTTCTCACCGATGCGGGCGAGGAACTTTCGGTGCTCGCGCTCCACCGCGCGGAACGCCTCGATCAGTTTGATCGCGCGCTCGGTCAGCGCCGTGCCGCCTCCGCCCTTGCCGCCGGTCGAACGCACCACCAGCGGCTCGCCCGCCAGGTTGTTCATGGCATCCACGGCATCCCACGCCGCCTTGTAGCTCATGCCGGCGGCCTTGGCCGCCGCCGTAATAGAGCCGCAGGCGCGAATCTGTTCGAGCAGGGCGATGCGGGCATGGCCGCCCAGGTTGCCGGCATCGCTTTGCAGCCATAGCGCGCCCTCCAGTTGCAGCGCTGGGGTCTCGGGACGGCGGGAATCATCGGGTTCGGACATCGTGGGGCAGGATCGGGAATCGGAGGAAGACCAGCGCGCCTAGGATACCGACACTTGGCGCACGTCGGCAAAATACACGAACTCCGCGAACGAGGCAGGCCGGCTGAACAGATAGCCCTGCGCAAATTGCACGCCCCGCGCGCGCAGGTAATCGCGCTGAATGTAGTTTTCGACGCCCTCGGCCACCAGCTTGAGATTCAGGCGGGTGCCCAAATCAATGATCGAGTCGAGAATCGTCAGCGCCACCGTGTCCTCGGTCGAGATCGGCAGGAATTCCTTGTCGATTTTGAGGTAGTCGAACGGAAACTGCTTGAGGTAGCTGAGCGAATTGTTGTCGGTGCCAAAGTCGTCCAACGCCACCGCCACCCCGGCATTGCGCAACTCGCTGAGCACCGCGCGCGCGGTGCCCGCATCCTGGATCACGCACCGCTCGGTGATTTCGATCGTCAGCGGATACGTGCCGATCAACGTGCCGTAATACTTCGCAATGTCGCTGACGATGGTACGGCTGCGCAGATGGCGCTCGGCCAGGTTGACGCTGATCTGCAGGCCTGCCGGCAGGTCGCCGGCCCCCAGATCGCTGCGGATCTGGCGCAGCACGAAACGGGTCAGGTCGATGATCAGATCGCTGCTCTCGGCCAACGGCACGAAGGCGTCGGGCCGCACCAATCCGTGCGTCGGATGATGCCAGCGCAAGAGCGCCTCGGCTCCCGTGCAGCGTCCGCTCGAGAGCTCCACCACCGGCTGGTAGTACACCTTGAACTCACCGCGCTTGAGTCCGCGGGCAATCTGCCGGCGAGCGTACTGGTCGGGATTGAGACGGCGGTGCATCAGCAAACCCAGCAAGGCCGCGATGATCGCCCCGAAGGCCATCAGCAGGGGAATCTGCGACCACGCGAGCCGTCTGAGCAAATCCTCGCTGGTCGCCAGCCGCACCGAAAACGGGTAACGCGTCGACGCCAGCGTCACGCCCAGCACATTCAGCCCGGCCGGGACCGCCGGCATCGAAGACTGCATGTGGCGCGTCTCGGAACTGAGCGCTCCGCCCGGAAAACTCACTGCCGCCCAGCGAAAATCACGGCCGCGAATGTTATCCAGAATGTCGAACAGATAAGGGCTATCGATCGAGCCCAGCACCCCGTCGGTCGGGGTCACCGGCAGATACAGCAGCAGCGCCGGTCGGCCCGCCACCAGCGGGGTCCCGCCGAGCAGGCGGATTTGCTCGCGCGTCGACGGCTCGGGCAACAAACTTGCCAGCGGCTTGTTGAAACCCTGCGTGGCCGACGAACAAGTCATCTGACCACGCTGCACCAACACGATCGCCCGGAAATACGGCTGCATGGCAGCGGCTGCCTGCAGCTTCTGGCTGACCTGCGCACATGGCTGATCGACCCAGGACCCGACCGCCGCCAGCGCCAGATGAGATTGCTCGATCACCCGCTCGATCCCGGTGCGAGCCCGGGAAGCCGCATCCTGCAGCATGCCGTTGGCTTCGTCCCGCACGCGCAGCCACGCAAGCACGAACACCACCGCCAGCGTCAGCGCCATCACCAGCAGGGTCCCCAGCCATTGCACGACACGAGAGTGCTTGATCATGTTCGCCGCTAAGTGAAAAAGTGAGTCACGCCAGCGCCCTTGGCAGCGATCGCGCCGTCGGACGCGGCAACCGGGATCATTTCGTACGGTGCTCCATAAAACGGTCGTGCCGCCCCGAGAAACAGGGCGTTGAGAGCAAGATCACATCAATAATGCGTTCCTGCTCATTGGGGGACTGTACACGATTCCCGAGTGCCCACCAATGATGACTATATGGGATATAGCGAAAGGCTATCGGCCAACGAGTTGTCCGGTTCGCGACAATAATTGGCAAAACAACGAATTCTTGTTGATCTACACTCGTGCTATCCGATTGACATCCTCTCCCAGGTTATTGCATCGCCATGGACACCAGTTTGAAACAAGGCCGCCAGACACCGACCCCGCCGGGACGGGCTGCCGAAAACGCTACCGTTTTCGGCATTCTTGGCGCGATCAGTTTTTCCCATTTGCTCAACGACATGATCCAGTCGTTGATCCTGGCCATTTATCCGCTGCTGAAAAATTCGTTCGATCTCTCTTTCGGCCAGATCGGGCTGATCACCCTGACCTATCAGATGACCGCGTCCATGTTGCAACCGGTGGTGGGCTTCATCACCGATCGCCGGCCGCAGCCGTATTCGCTGCCGGTCGGCATGAGCTTCACGCTGGTCGGGCTGCTGTTGCTGGCCACCGCGCCGAACTTCGGCATCCTGCTGCTCGCCGCGGCGCTGGTCGGCATGGGCTCGTCGGTGTTCCACCCCGAGTCCTCGCGCGTGGCGCGCATGGCCTCGGGCGGGCGGCACGGCCTCGCGCAATCGCTGTTTCAGGTCGGCGGCAATGCCGGCACCTCGCTCGGGCCGTTGCTCGCGGCGCTGGTCATTGCGCCCTATGGGCGCGGCACCGTCGCCTGGTTCTCGCTCGCCGCGCTGTTGGCCATTTTCGTGCTGATTCACGTCAGCCGCTGGTACAACGCCCATCGCCAGGGCAGCCGGGGCAAGGCAGCCACGCGCCGCGTCGGACATGTCGAATTGCCGCGCAACAAGGTGTTGTTCTCGCTCGGCATCCTGATGCTGCTGATCTTCTCCAAATATTTTTATCTGGCCAGCCTGAACTCCTATTACACGTTCTATCTGATCGACAAATTCCACCTGTCGGTGCAAAGCGCGCAGATCTATCTGTTCATTTTCCTGTTCTCGGTGGCCGTCGGCACACTCGCGGGCGGCCCGATCGGGGACCGCATCGGCCGCAAATACGTCATCTGGGTTTCGATTCTGGGTGTCACGCCATTTACGCTGGCGCTACCCTACGCCAACCTGTTCTGGACCGGCGTGCTGACCGTCATCATCGGGCTGGTGCTGGCCTCGGCCTTCTCCGCGATCCTGGTGTACGCACAGGAACTGGTGCCCGGCAAAGTCGGCATGATCGCCGGCATGTTCTTCGGCTTCGCGTTCGGCATGGGCGGCATCGGCGCGGCCGTGCTCGGCAAGCTGGCGGACGCGACCAGCATCGAGTTCGTCTACCAGGTCTGCTCGTTCCTGCCGCTGATCGGCGTGCTGACCGCCCTGCTGCCGAATCTCGAACGGCCGCGGCACGCCAGCGCCTGACGCGCCGCCGCGCCCCAGCCGACTCATCCCCGGCCAAACGCGCGGTGCGCTACATCCAACCGTTGGCAGTGGCCACGAAGTAGCGCGGCGCGGGCAGCGGTGCGCGCGCGCCGCTGGCCACCCGCAGCTTGTGCGGCCGGCTGAATTCAATCACGCGCACGCGATGATTGCGCAGGCCACAGCGCACGCGCAGATTTTGCCAATGCCCGGACCGCTTCCCATACAGCGACCCCGGCATCACCACGGCCGTGTCGATCGGAATCGGATGGCCGATCGAGAAAATCGTCGTGCGATGCTTGACGCTCGCTGCCAGCACTTCGCTGTCGGACTGCGCGAACGCATGCCCGGCCAGACGCAAGCGCACCGCCTGAGTGATGGCGAGCGCGCAGCGGGCAACCTCGTTGCCGACGTGCAATTTTTTGGTCAGGTAGTTGAAATAATCGTGGTCCGGCGCAGCATGCAGCACAACGACAGGTAAGCAAACGGCTAGCGAAAGCGCTAGCCGCCGAAGCAAGCGCCCCGAGTGGAATGGCATTTCTTGGAGTCCCCGTGATTCACATCTTGGAGGCTCTATTATCGCCACGCTCGGGGCCGATGCGCAAATCGCGCCGAGTCGGCTCAGGACGAACCGCAGTACGCCTCAAGTCGATAGCCGTCCGGATCGATCACGAAAGCCGCGTAATAATTCTCGCCGTAATCGGCGCGCGGCCCCGGCTTGCCGTTATCTTTGCCGCCGGCATGCATGGCGGCGGCGTGGAATGCAATAACGCTCTCGCGACTGGGTGCGCGCAGGCAAAAGTGCAGCCCCGAGCCGGTATCGGCCGGCACCGGGCGCGCCGCCATGCCGATCCACAAGGCGACGCCGTCGCGCCCATATCCCAACATATCCCCGGACTCGCTCAAACAGGTATAGCCCAGCGGACGCAATGCCGCATCGTAAAACTTCTTGGCGACATCAATATCTCGCACTCCGATCGATACATGATCCCACATCGTTCATCTCCTGAATTGCGCCGTCATGGCGCTCAAAAAAGGCCGATCCACCATCACGGCGCGACGCGGCTGGCCTGAAATTCCCCTTCGAGCCGCCAGGTCTTGCCGTCGGCCTCGAGCGCTTCGCCGATCCAGCGGAACGACGCCGGCGCGATCTCGGTAAAGCGCCAGCGCGTCGGCGTGCCGTTTGCGTGACGGCCAAGCTGAACGATCTCGTCGCCGCAGCGGCGCCCGATCATCTCCTCATGCACGCCCGCCACCGGATTGAACCAGGACACCCGCCACGCCTCGATCGAGGGATCCCACACGCGCAGCGTGGTGCCATACATATTGCGACTCCGATCGGGCGCTGCGGCGCGCTGCGCGCGGCGCGGCATGATCCACACGTCCTGCATCGCGCGGCCTTCGAGCACCCAGCCGAAATGAACCTCGCCCGTGACGCCCTGACCGCGCAGATCGACCCGGTAGTGCCGCACCTCGAGCGCCCAGCTGCCGACCAGCCAACCGTACGCGTCGAGTTCGGCCGGAATCTCCGGCGCGCGCCCCGGCGCCGCCAACACCTCGTGAAAACCGCCGCCCAATGCGGCCTGTACCACTTGCATCGTCAAACCTCCTAAAATGGGCCTATCGCCCGGTGTTCACATCGCGCGGTCGCCGCTGGCCGGCGCCGCCCCGCGTGAACGTCAGCATAGGTCCGCACGAGGGAATGATTCTTGGCGAAAATTGCGCTCGAACTGGCTCAGGCACTTTCCCGGCGCGCCGCCACCGGCGCGGCCGGCAATGCATCGCGCCGCCGGCTGGCGCAGGGCGACGGCTGGGCGGTCGACGACGTGATGTGCACCGCGGGGCCGCAGGATCGCGCTTTCGAGGAGCGTCACGAAACGGTATCGATCGCCATCGTGCTGGCCGGCAGCTTTCAGTACCGCAGCGTGCCCGGGCGGGCCCTGATGACACCGGGTTCGGTGCTGCTGGGCAGCGCCGGCCGATGTTTCGAATGCGGGCACGAGCACGGTGCGGGCGACCGCTGCCTGGCGTTTCGTTACACACCCGACACCTTCGAGCGCGTCTATGCGCAGGTCGGCGCGCGCGGCCCGACACCCGATTTCCGACACCCGAACCTGCCCGCGCTGCGCGCATTCGCGCCGCTGGTGGCGCAGGCTTTTGCGGGGTTGAGCGCACCGCAGAGCGGCATCGCCTGGGAAGAACTCGCCCTGCGCCTGGCCGCGCAGACCGTGCGCGTTGCCTGGGCGCTGCCTGAGGCAGCCGGGGCGATACCGCGTGGCGCCGAAGCGCGCGTCGCGCAGAGCGTGCGCGAGATCGAGCATCGATCCGGCACACCCCTATCGCTGAGCGCTCTGGCCAGCGAGGCGGGCCTGAGCCCTTATCACTTTCTGCGCACTTTCGAGCGTGTCACCGGGCTGACCCCGCATCAATACCTGCGCCGCACACGCTTGCGCAACGCCGCGATCCGGCTGTTGAGCGACGATGCGAAAATCCTCGACGTCGCGCTCGATTGCGGTTTCGGCGACGTATCGAATTTCAATCATGCCTTTCGCGCCGAATTCGGCCTCAGCCCACGCGCCTATCGCCGCCACGACGCGCCGCGCGCCAATGAATCGGTGCTTGGCAGCCGGCCGGCTTGAAGGCGACAATACGAGCCCTTCTCCCACCGCCCGCTGCCCACCGTCATGCAACACCTCGAATTCGAACTGACCGGCGACTTCGTCGCACTCAACGACCTGCTCAAAGTCACCGGCCTGTGCGACAGCGGCGGGGCCGGCAAGGCGCTGGTGGCCAGCGGCGCGGTCAGCGTCGACGGCCATACGGAGACGCGCAAAACCTGCAAGATCCGCGCGCACCAGACCGTGGCACTGGGCGACGTGCGGATCCACGTGATTCCGGCGCGGCCATAATCTGCCCTGCCCCGACCGGCGCGAGAGACTCAGTCGGCGTTCAGGCAGGCGGCCGCACGCGCGGGCCGCGCCGGCCTGCGCGAGAGCTGCAGCATGCCCAGCGCGGCCAGCAGAAGCAGCATCGACGCCAACGGCAGTGCATGGGCGCCAGCCGCGCTATAAACGCGCCCGGCCACGGCCGACCCGGCCGACATGCCGATGTATAGCGCCGATGCGTTCAGTGCCAGCACTACGCCACGCGCGTGCGGCGCCAATTCGACCAGGCGCCGCTGCTGGGCGGGCACGAACACGTCATTGGCAACTGCCCACAGGATCAGCACGACAAAGGCGACAGCGCTCACGCCTGGCGCCACGTAAGCCAGCGCGAAAGTGCCAACCAGCACGCCCAGCGCGACCGCCAGCGAGCGCTCCGCACTCCAGCGGGTTGCCACCCAGCGCGCCGCCACGTTGCCCACGACGCTCGCGACGCCGAACACCAGCAGCGCGCTCGAGGCCTCGCCGCCCGACAGGCCGAAGCGCTCGCGCAGAAGCGGCACGATCAGCGTATAGCTGGCAAACAGTCCCGCCATTTGCAGGAACACCACGCTCACCCCGCTGGCGATCGCCGGCTGACGCAACAGCCCGACCAGTTCGCGCAGCGCCATGCGCTGACCTGCCTCGCGCACTTTGACGAACACCAGCACCGCGGCGATCACGCCGAGATTCAGTCCGGCCACCGCGACGAACAGCGGCCGCCAGCCGATATTGAGCGAGATCCAGGCCGATGCCGGCATACTGAGCACCGATGAGATCGTCATGCCCATAAAGACCGCGGCCAGCGCGCGTCCCTGCTGATGGCGCTCGACCAGGCCAGCGCCAAGCGCCGACGCCACCGGTCCGATCGCGGCCGCGCCCAGCGCGGTCAGCACGCGCGCGGCAAACAACACGCCGTAATTGGGCGCGGCGGCGGCAAGCAGCGCACCGAGCGCAGCCAGGCTCAAGCCCCCCAGCAACAGCGCGCGACGCTCCAGAAAGCCCAGCACCATCTGAATCAGCGGGGCCCCCACCGCGTAGGTCAGGGCAAACACCGAAATCAGATTCGCGACGGCGCCCCGACTCACGTGCAAGCCGTCGGCGATCGACGGCAACGCGCCGATCGCCGCCATGGTCGTGGTACCCATCACGAAATACGCGGCAGTCAATGTGGCGAGGGCATAAGCGCGTCGTCGGTCGTTCATGAGTCGTCTCCCGGACTGGCAGCTGTTGGCAAGTGCTTGTCACTGTAGAGAAGATCGACGTATATTAAAAATGGATTATTAATATACGACCCATAACTGAAATGGATTTACGCAGTCTCGACCTGAATCTGCTGGTGTCGCTCGACGCCCTGCTCGCCGAGCGCAACGTCACGCGCGCGGCCGCGCGCCTGCATGTCAGCCAGCCGGCACTCTCGGCTCAGCTCGCGCGGCTGCGCGCGATTTTCGACGATCCGTTGCTGATGCCCGCCGAGAGCGGGCGCGGCATGGTCGCGACGGCCCGCGCCGAGCGCCTGCAGACGGAGTTGCGCGGCGCGCTGCATCACCTGCAAATGGTCATCAGCCGCACGCCGAGTTTCGATCCGCGCAACGACATACGCAGCTTCACGCTGGCCTCCAGCGACAATGCCAGCATGCTGATCGGCCTGCCGCTGTTCGAGGCACTGCGCACGGCCGCCGGCGACGGTATCCGCATTGCCTGGCGCAGCGTCGACGGGGCACGCGTGGCCGCGCAGCTCGAGAGCGGTGAAATCGATTTTCTGATCGCCTCGCCCGACGTCATGCCGCCGGCCATGAAAGCCACCCGCGTCATCGAGGAGCACTTCGTCATGGCACAGCGCAAGGGGCATCCGCGCGGCACCGGACCGCTCGATCTGGCAAGTTACTGCGCACTGCGGCATGTGCTGGTCTCGATCAGCGGCGGCAATTTTCACGGCTTCATGGACGAGCATCTCGAAAGGCTCGGCGTACAGCGCACGGTTGCCGTTTCGGTTCAGCAGTTCGGCCTGGCCGCGGCAATCCTTCAGGTAACCGACTATGTATGTACGCTGCCGGTCCGACTGGTGCAGCGTTATGCCGACACACTCGATGCTTTCGAGCTGCCTTTCGCGGCCCAGGGGTTCTCGCTCTATCTCGGCTGGCATCCGCGCTTTCATGCCGATCCGGCCCATCGCTGGCTGCGCGACATGATCCTGCGCTGCGTGCGCTAAGCTCTCACCGGGCGATGCGCGCGCCGCGCTCAGGCGCGCCCAAGGCCCGTCTCGATCGATTCGCACTGGCATATATCGCATCGTCACCTAAAATATAGGCAGCTTCGCACTGCCAGAGCGCGCCACCCGCGTCGGGCAGTGAGGTCTGTGCGCCCTCTCTCAAGTGAGAGCATGCGTGCGGTCGATATGTGGGACACCGTCACTTCGAAGCAGCTTTCGCACAGCCCACCGGAACAATCTACCGAGCGACCTCACGCGTCAATTCAAAGGAGGTTGTATGGCTAACGCCACAGGGGTAAGCGTCACCGGCAAACTACGCCGGGATGCCGGGATCATCGGGCTGCTCTTTGCGAGTACCAGCAGCATTGTCGGCTCAGGCTGGTTGTTCGGGGCCTTCCACGCCTCGAAAATCGCCGGTCCGCTGAGCATCTGGAGCTGGATCATCGGCGCTTTCATCATCATGCTCATCGCCTTGTGCTTCGCCGAGCTGGCTGCCCTGTTCCCGCGTAGCGGCGCTCTGGTGCACATGAGTCACGCCAGCCACGGCGACGGCCTGGGGCGCATCTGGAGCTGGATGCTGTTTCTCGCCTATGTGCCCATACCGGCGGTCGAAGCTGAGGCGATCGTCACGTATGCCAACAACTACCTCCCGTATTTCATTCAGCCCGGCAGCCAAGGACTCCTAACTGTCGCGGGCTTTATCACCTGCGCCGCGTTGCTCGGTCTGATGGCGCTGCTCAACCTGATGACGGTGCGCTGGCTGCTCAACTTCAACTCCACCATTACCTGGTGGAAGATACTGGTGCCGGCCATCACCATCGTGGCGCTCATCGGCGCCAGCACGCACTGGGACGTGATGCACGCCGACCCGACCGGATACAAGTTCTCCGGCGTCTTCACCGCGCTGCCGGCGGCCGGCATCATTTTCAGCTACCTGGGGTTCCGCACCGCGATCGATCTTGGCGGCGAGAGCTCGAATCCGAACCGCAATATCCCGCTCGCGGTGATCGGCTCGGTGCTGCTTGCCGCCGTGCTCTACGTGCTGCTGCAGATCGCCTTCCTCAAGGCATTGGCGCCGGCCGATCTGGCGCGCGGCTGGGCCAACCTCAACTTCACCGGGCAGATGGGGCCGTTCGCCGGTCTGGCCGCGACCCTTGGCCTGGGCTGGATGGCAACGCTGCTCTACATCGACGCCTACATCTCGCCCGGCGGCACCGGTCTGATGTACATGACCGGCGGCTCGCGCGTGCTGTTCGCCGTCGGCGAACTCGACGCCGGTCCGCGTTGGCTGGCCAAGCTCAACAATAATCAAGTGCCGTGGGCCTCGGTGATCCTGATGTGGCTGGTGGGCGTGATCTTCCTGTTGCCGTTCCCGGCCTGGCAGCAAATGGTGAATTACATCACCTCGATTACCGTGCTGACCTATGGCCTGGGCCCCGTCGCACTGCTGGTCATGCGGCGCAGCCTGCCCAACCTGAAGCGCCCGTTCCATCTGAAAGGCGCGTGGCTCATCGCGCCCTTTGCCTTCGTGTGCAGCAACTGGGTCATCTATTGGACCGGCTATAAGACCAACACTTTCCTGTTCATACTGATCACCGTCGGCTTTATCCTGTATGCGCTGCACTACCACCTGGTTGCCAGAAAGCCCGCGCGCGACTTTGGCTGGCGCCATATTGCCTGGCTGCTGCCGTGGTTTGGCGGCCTGTGGGTTCTGTCGCTGCTGGGCGGCATCGGCGGCGGCAAGGACCTGCTTGGCTTCGGCTGGGAAGTCGTGTGCGTGGCCGTATGGAGTCTGATTGTGCTGTGGTTGGCGGTTGCCACCGCGCTGCCCAAACACGAAACGGCCGAGATCATGTCCCGCATGGAGAAAACCGTCTGACGGCTCGCGCGCCGCAAGCGTCGGTATCCGCTCGCCGTCCCCGGCGGGCGGGTACCCGGCGCCGGAGTACAATGCGCCCCTACGCCGTCAAGGACACATCGTGAAGAAAACCGATCTCGAGAAACTGAAAGGTCTGAAGCTGACCAATCAACTGAAGCAGAGCCAGACTCCGCGCGGCGGCAAGAGTGCGCGCACTCAGGCGGGGCAGCCGGTGCGCGCCAGCAAGTTGATGAACGCCCTGCTCAAAGCGCCGGAACCCGAAGCGGGCGACCGTCAGGCGGGCGACTGAGCGCCGCGCGCCGTCAAACACGGGTATCGGGTGAGGGCAGCGTCGAAATACCTTGCGCCCGCGCGGCCGCTTCCTGCGCCCGCAACGCGCGCGCGAATCCCTCCCGTTGCCGCAACCGTGACCAATAGGCCGCCACGGCGGGCGTGAAGTGCGACGCCAGGCCCAGGTGCTCGGCCAGCAGCAACGCATAGCCGACCGAGACATCGGCGGCGGTAAAGCGCCCGGCACACAAATAGTCCTGCTCCGCCAGCAGCGTCTGCAGGCTGCGCAAGCGCGCCAGAAACCACTTTTGATAATCGGCCGCGACCTGCGGCATGCGCCGCTCTTCAGGCTCGAAATGGGTGTAGCGCAACACCAGCGTCTGCGGAAAGGTCAGGGTCGCCTCGCCGAAATGCAGAAAATTCAGATAGCTGCCGAAGTCGGGCTCGTCGGCCTCGACCTGCAGCGTATTGGGCGTGTAACGCGCGGCCAGGTATTGGCAGATCGCGGACGACTCGGTCATGCGCGTCGCGCCGTCGAGCAGCAGCGGCACCGTGCCGAGCGGATTGACATCCAGATAGGAGCGCTCCCGCGCGCGCGGCGGGAACGGCAGCATGCGCAGTTCGTAGGGCAGGCCCAGCTCTTCGAGCATCCAGAGCGGACGAAACGATCGTGCGCTGACGCAATGAAAAAGCGTGATCATGGGCGAGCCGCCGCTCTCAGGTTTTGAGCCGATAGCCGGTCTTGAAAATCCACGCCACGACCGCCAGGAACACTGCCAGAAACACCAGCGTCATGCCCAAGCTGATGCCGATGCTCACATCGGCGATGCCGTAGAAGCTCCAGCGAAAGCCGCTGATCAGGTAGACCACCGGATTGAGCAGCGCCACGGCGCGCCAGAACGGCGGCAGGATGTGGATCGAATAGAAACTGCCGCCCAAAAAAGTCAGCGGCGTGATGATCAACAGGGGCACCACCTGCAGTTTCTCGAATCCGTCGGCCCAGATGCCGATGATGAAGCCCAGCAGGCTGAAGGTCACGGCAGTGAGCAGCAGAAACAGCACCATCCACACCGGATGATCGATGCGCAGCGGCACGAACAGCGTGGCGGTCGCCAGGATGATCAACCCCAGGATGATCGACTTGGTCGCGGCCGCCCCCACGTAACTCACGACGATCTCGAGATACGACACCGGCGCGGAGAGCAATTCATAGATCGTGCCGGTGAACTTGGGAAAATAAATGCCGAACGATGCGTTGGAGACGCTTTGCGTCAACAGCGACAGCATGATCAAACCCGGCACGATGAACGCGCCGTAACTGATACCGTCGATCTGCGCGATGCGCGAACCGATGGCCGCGCCGAACACCACGAAATACAGCGAGGTCGAAATCACCGGCGAAATCACGCTTTGCATCAGCGTGCGCCAGGTGCGCGCCATCTCGAACAAATAAATCGCGCGGACTGCGTACAGATTCATTGTCCGTCCCTCACTAAACTGACGAAAATATCTTCCAGCGAACTCTGCGTCGTTTGGAGGTCTCGGAACGGAATGCCAGCCTGATTCAGATCCCTGAGCAGCGCCGTGATGTCGTTACCCTCGGCGTGCTCGCCCTGGGTGTCGTAGGTATAGATCAGTTCGCGTCCATCGTTGGCCAGCTCCAGGTGATACCCGGCCAACGCCGCCGGAACCGCGTCGAGCGGTTGCTGCAGCTGCAGGATCAACTGCTTCTTGCCCAGCTTGTGCATCAGTTCGGTCTTGTCCTCGACCAGCATGATCTCGCCATTGCTGATCACGCCGATGCGATCGGCCATTTCCTCGGCTTCGTCGATATAGTGGGTGGTCAGGATGATCGTCACGCCGGAGGCCTGCAGCGTGCGCACCAATTCCCACATATCGCGCCGCAGCTCGACATCGACGCCGGCGGTCGGCTCGTCCAGGAACAGCACCCGCGGCTCGTGCGCCAGCGCCTTGGCGATCAGCACGCGCCGCTTCATGCCGCCCGAGAGCGCCATGATCATGTTGTCTTTTTTGTTCCACAGCGACAAATCGCGCAACACCTTTTCGATGTGCGCGGGATTGGCCGGCTTGCCGAACAGGCCGCGGCTGAACGACACCGTCGCCCATACCGTTTCGAACGCGTTGGAGGTCAGCTCCTGCGGCACCAGGCCAATGGTCGCACGCGCGGCACGATAATCGGTCACGATATCGTGCCCGTCCACCACGATGCTGCCTTCGGTCGCATTGACCAGGCCGCAGACGGTGCCGATCAGCGTGGTTTTGCCGGCGCCGTTGGGGCCCAGCAGCGCGAAAATCTCGCCCCGGCGAATCTCCAGATTGACATGCTTGAGCGCCTGGAAGCCGGTTGCGTAGGTTTTCGACAGATTCTTGATCGAGATGATTGGCTGCATGGACGCGACGATAGCACATGCCGGCGCATCGTTGGAAAACGCCCGCAAAGCCAGTCCTGGCCTGAAGATACGCCGCGTCCTGACTGATTCGGAGTGCGATCGCGCGCGCTTCGATCAGCGCCTGGACAGATCGACCACCACTTTGCCGAACGCGCCACGCGCCAGGTGCTCGAGCGCGGCGGGCAACTCGGTCAGCCCATACGAGCCGGCCACCACCGGCCGGATATTTGCCGCGTCGAGCGCACGCACCAGATCCGCCAGCGCGCGTCGATGACCGACGCCGATACCCTGCACGGTGGCGCGGCCGAGCATCAGCGGATACACGGAACTGCGCAGCTCCGTGCCCTGCAACATGCCGATGACCGAGATCCGCCCGCCCTGGGCTATTGCCTGCAGCGACTGCTCGAAATTGTCGCCGCCGGCGAGCTCCAGCACATGATCCGCGCCACGCCCGCCGGTCAGCTCGCGCACTGCGTCGGCCCACCGCGGCGACGTCGTACGATCGATGCACCAGGTCGCGCCCAGCGCCTTGACGCGCTCGAGCTTGTCCGCGCTACCCGAGATCACGGCCACGCGCGCGCCCTGCGCGCGCGCGAGCTGCAGGGCAAACAGCGCGACACCGCCCGTGCCCTGCACCACCACCGTATCGCCGGGCCGGGTCCGAGCCTGCTCGGCCAGCGCAAACCAGGCCGTTGTCCCGGCGCAGGTCAGCGTGCTGGCCTCGACGTGCGTGAGCGACTGCGGCGCGAGGACGAGTTGGGCCTCGTCGAACACAACATATTCGGCCAGCATGCCTGGCCCCGGGCCGCCAAAGGGATGAACCGGCACCGGCGCGATGCCGTCGCTCCAGTTCGTGAAGAATGCATTGACAACGCGATCCCCAGGCTGCAAACGCAGCACTTGCGGTCCGAGCGCCACGACTTCGCCGCTCATATCCGAGCCCGGGGTGAACGGCATATCGAGCGTCATGCCCATGCCATCCTCGATCATCAGCAAGTCGCGGTAATTCAGCGCCGCCGCCCCGATCTTGACCAGAACCTGGCCACGCCCGGGGGTCGGCACGGGCACCTCGGCCAACCGCAGGTGAGCGCGCCCAAAGGTTTCCATCTGCCAGCGCCGCATCAACGAATTCATCATGTCCTCCTGTGTGCATCGATCAGGAATACGAGCATAATGATTCTTCAATATACCCAGTGATGATTTTTGACTGACTATTTGGTGAAACAATGGAACCAATTGCCGGCGACCGCCTGACCGGTATCGAGACCTTTGTGGTGGCCGCCGAAGCAGGCAGCTTCGCGCTTGCCGCCGAACGGCTCAAAGTAACGCGCTCGGCCGTGAGCAAAACCATCGCGCGCCTGGAAACCCGGCTGGGCGTGCGGCTGCTGGTGCGCACCACCCGCAGTCAGACCCTGACCGAAGCCGGTCAGGCGTTCTACGAGCGCTGCATCAAGGCATTGCGCGAACTCGACGACGCGCAGGCCGCGCTCGAGGCGGGGCATCATGAGCCGGCGGGGCGCGTACGCGTGAGCGCGCCGGTGATTTTCGGCCGGCGCCATGTCGCCCCCGTGTTGCAGGAACTGATGAAGCGCCACGCGCGACTCGAATTCGAAATATCACTGACGGACCGGATCACCGATTTCGTCGACGATGGCATCGACCTCGCGATTCGCAGCGGCTCGATAGCCGACAGCAGTTCGCTCGTCGCGCGGCCGCTCGGCAGCCAAACGATGATCGTATGCGCCGCCCCGGCCTACCTTGCGGCGCGCGGCAAACCCGCCGGCCTTGACGATCTCGCCGCCCACGACGGTATTGTCTATGCGCGCCATGGCAAGGTCTTTCCCTGGTCGTTGCGCGACACGACCGGTCATGCGCGCGAGCTCCGCATCGCGCACCGGCTGCGCTATGACGATCTCGAAGCGATCGCCGCGGCCGCCGTCGACGGCATCGGGCTGGCGCGCCTGCCGATCTGGCTGGTCTACGATCATCTGCAGGCCGGACGGCTGGTACGCGCACTCGACGAGGCGGATCCGGTCGGCGCGGCAACGCATCTGGTCTGGCCGCACACCAGATATCTGCCGCTGAAAATGCGTCTGGTCATCGACGCGCTATTGGCAACGCTGCCGCCGCTGCTCGCGCGTCGCGCGCCATAAAATCGGCGCATCCGCCGGCGCGCCTCAGGCGAGCCGCGCCGCGCGCACCGCACGCTCCAGATAGTCGGCGAAACGCGCGACGGCCGGCTCGGCCTCGTCCGCGCGACGCAGCAACAGCACCTGCGACTCGAGCTGATTGCGCGCCAGCGGCCGGTAACACACGCGGTCGTTGCCCACACGCCGCAGGGTGCTGGGCACCAGCGCCACCCCGAGACCGAACTCGACCATGCTGACCACGCTCTGCCACAGGCGCGCCTCATGGCGAATCAACGGGCTGAAGCCGGCCTCGACACACATGGCGATGATCAGGTCGTGATAATGCGGCGACACGCTGCGCGGGAACAGAATGAAAGGCTCGTTGGCCAGCGCGCGCACTTCGATCGTGCGCCGCCTCGCCAGCCGGTGGGCGACCGGCAGGCAGCACACGAACGGCTCGGACAGAATCGGCGCCGACACGACGTCGGGCGGGAAATTGCCCCAATGCGCGTACCCCATGTCGATCTGCATGCGCTGGATCGCCTGAACCTGCTCGCTCGTATTCATTTCCTTCAGGATGATCTCGACGGCGGGATGGTCGGCCTCGAAGCGCTGCATCGCCTGCGGCAGGCCGCGATACAGCATGGCGTTGACGAAGCCGATGCGCAGGCGGCCCGCCAGTCCGTGCGCCGAGCGCACCGTCACGCGCCGCGCCTCGTCGGCCTGCTGCAGCAGTTTGCGCGCCTCGTCGAGCAACACCCGGCCGGCGTTGGTCAGCGCCACCGATTTGTTGGTCCGGCTCAGCAACTGCACGCCCAGCTGCTCCTCGAACTTGCGGATATCGAAGCTCAGCGCCGGCTGAGAAATAAAAAGCCGCTTGGCCGCGCGGCCGAAATGCAGCTCCTCGGCAACCGCCACGAAATAACGCAACTGCTTGAGATCCACGCTTCTCTCCGCCCGGGTTATCGATAAGTTCCATTTATCGTAACGCAAAAATCTTGTATTGGACGCCTATCGTCGCCCCTCCTATGCTGGGCCCACACAGGAGACAAGCGCATGAATTCAACTGACCTCGCGCCAGCGGCCGGCGCCGACAACATACCCGATAGCCGGGGTATCAATTTCTTCGCCAGCGACCCTGGCTTTGCCCGCCTGCTGCGGCACTACCTGGGCGAAGACACCTACCGGCGCGTCGAGCCCCAGCTCGCCGCGCTGGGCCAGCGCGCCTCGGACGAACTCGACAGGTGGGCTTCGAACGCCGACCGGCATCCGCCGCAACTGCTGCATCGCACCCGTCGCGGCGAGGCCCTGCAGCGCATCGACAAGCACCCCGACTACGTCGCGCTCGAGCGCGTGGCCTATGCCGAGCTGGGGCTCGCGGCGATGAGCCACGACGGCAGCGCACTGCCGCCGCTGGTCAAGTACGCGCTGACCTTCCTCTTCGTGCAGGCCGAGTTCGGCCTGTGTTGTCCGGTCAGCATGACTGACTCGCTCACCCGCACACTGCGCAAATTCGGTGCGCCGGCACTCGTCGAGCACTTCCTGCCGCGACTCGCCTCGCGCGACTTCGACACGCTGTACCAGGGCGCCATGTTCATGACCGAGCAGGCGGCCGGCTCCGACGTGGCGCAAATCGCCACGCGCGCCGCGCAAGCCGTCGGGCCGGACGGTCAGCCGCAATGGCGTCTGTATGGCGACAAATGGTTCTGCTCGAATGCCGACGCCGATCTCGCGATGGTCCTGGCGCGCCCCGACGACGCGCCGCCGGGCATCAAGGGCCTGGCGCTGTTTCTGCTGCCCAAAACGCTGCCGGACGGCTCGCGCAATCACTATCGCATCGTGCGCTTGAAGGACAAGCTCGGCAGCCGCTCGATGGCCAGCGGAGAAATCATTCTCGACGGCGCCGTGGCCCACCTGATCGGCGAAGTCGGCCGCGGCTTTCATCAGATGGCCGACATGATCAATATGTCGCGCCTGTCCAACGGCGTGCGGGCCGCCGGCCTGATGCGGCGCGCACTCACCGAGGCGCTGCACATCGCACGCCATCGCGAGGCGTTCGGCCGCAAGCTGGTCGACATGCCGCTGATGCAGCGGCAGCTCCTGAAAATGCAGTTGCCGGCCGAACAGGCGCGCTCGATGTTCCTGCAGATCGCCTCGATCCTGCCGCGTGCCGACCAGGGCGACACGGAGGCGGGCAAATGCCTGCGCATTCTCACGCCATTGATCAAATTCCGCGCTTGCCGCGATGCCCGGCGCGTCACCGGCGATGCGATGGAGGTGCGCGGCGGCACCGGCTACATCGAGGAATGGAGCGATCCGCGGCTGGTGCGTGACGCTCATCTGGGCTCGATCTGGGAAGGCACCAGCAATATCGTCGCGCTCGACATCGCGCGCGCGACCCAGCGCGACGGCGCGCTCGAACCCCTGCGGGCTCACCTGCTGCGCCTGCTGGACGATGCCGCTGTGCCGGCAGCCAGTGCCGAGCTGCTGCGCACCACCGTCGGGCGCGCCTGCGATGCCATGGCCCGCGTCGCGCAAGCCGGGCAGGACGAGCTGGTTCGGCAGGCCGGCTCGGCGCTGTACCATGCGAGCACCGCCGTGTTCATGGCGCATGAAGCGGTCCACCTGGCGCCCGACTGGCGCCGGCTCGCGCTCAGCCACCTGGTATTGCGCCACAAGCTGCTGCCGGCCGACCCGCTCGAGCCGACCTGCGCGGCGGACCCGGCGGACATACTCGCGGCCGTGGTGCAGGAGCGGGCCGTCACCCTCGCGCAGGCGATGCAATTGCTGCCGGCCAGGAGCGCGCCATGAATTGCGCCACCGCCGCATCCGTTACCGGTGCCCTGCAAGGCATCAAGGTCGTCGACCTGAGCCGCGTGCTGGGAGGCCCTTACTGCACCCAGGCGCTGGCCGACCACGGCGCGCAAGTGATCAAGCTCGAGCCGCCGGCGGGCGACGAAACACGCGGCTGGGGGCCGCCGTTCGTCGACGGCACCGCGTCGTACTTTCTCGGCGCCAACCGCAACAAGCAGGGCATCGCGCTCGACCTGTCGAGCGAAGCGGGGCGCGCCATCCTGTGGCGCCTGCTCGAAGATGCCGACGTGCTGATCGAAAATTTCAAGCCGGGAACGCTGGCACGCTGGCGCATGGACTATCAGCGCGACTTGCGGCCCCGCCTGCCGCGGCTGATTCATTGCGCGATCACCGGCTTCGGCGCCGACGGGCCGCTCGGCGGCCTGCCGGGCTACGACGCGGTGATTCAGGCGATGGCCGGCTTGATGAGCGTCAACGGCGAACGAGACGGCGGCGCGCTGCGCATCGGACTGCCAATCGTCGACATGGTCACCGGCCTGAACGCCATGGCCGGCATTTTGCTCGCGCTGGCCGAGCGCGAGCGCAGCGGGCAGGGGCAATCGGTGGACGTGACGCTGTACGACTGCGGCGTCTCGCTGCTGCATCCGCATCTGCCGAACTACTTCGGCTCGGGCCGGACGCCGCAGCGCAGCGGTAACGCGCATCCGAACATTGCGCCGTACGACAGCTACCGCTGCGCCGACGCGCCGATCTTCCTGGCGATCGGCAACGATCGCCAATTCGCCAAACTGTGCGATCACCTCGGCGCGCCCGAGCTCGCATGCGAGCCGCGCTTTCTCGACAATCGCAGCCGCTGCGCACACCGCGCCGAACTGAAGGCAGCGCTCGAGTCGCTGCTGAGCAGGCATGCGTGCGAGCCGCTGGCGCACGCGCTGATGGCCGCCGGCGTGCCGTGCGGGCCGGTGCGCACGGTCGACGCGGTGGCTCGGCATGCGCACACCGCGCACCGCGACATGGTGGTCGAGATCGGCGCCTATCGCGGCACCGGCTCGCCGATCAAGCTCTCTCGCACGCCCGCGACCTATCGCAGCGCGCCGCCGGCACTCGGCGGCGACACCCGCGCCGTGCTCGATGCCCTGGGCATCGATGCATCGACCCAGCAACGCCTGCGTGAGGCCGGCGTGCTCAAGGACTGATAGCCCCACCGCGGCGAGTCCGGCACGCAGAGGCCGCGCCGTCCACTTACTTCAGGAAGGAGACACCCATGACACATCCACAACCGCTTCACCGCACGGGCCGCCAGCCGGCTCGCGCGGCGGCCGCCGCGTTCGTCGGCACCACCATCGAGTGGTACGACTTCTATATCTACGCCGCGGCTTCCGCGCTGATTTTCGGCAAACTGTTTTTTCCATCGCACGAACCGTTCTTCAGCACGCTGGCATCGTTCGGCACCTTTGCCGTGGGCTTTTTCGCGCGCCCGTTCGGCGGGCTCGTCTTCGGCCACCTGGGCGACCGCATCGGACGCAAGCGGGCCCTCGTCGCCACGCTGCTGATCATGGGCCTGGGCACGGTCGGCATCGGCTTTTTGCCGACCTATGCGAGCGCCGGCGTGCTCGCGCCGGTGCTATTGGTGGTCATGCGCGTCGTGCAGGGCATCGCGATCGGTGGCGAGTGGGGCGGGGCGGTCCTGATGGCTGGTGAGCACGCCCCCGGGCAGCGGCGCACTTTCCTCGCATCGTTCGCGCAGTTGGGCAGCCCGGCCGGGCTGATCCTGTCATTGCTGGCGTTTCGCGCCGTCACGGCGATGGACAAGACGGCGTTTCTCGACTGGGGCTGGCGCCTGCCGTTTCTCGCCAGCGCGGTGCTGCTGATCGTCGGCCTGCTGGTGCGCCTGGGTGTGAACGAATCGCCCGAGTTCGAGGCGGTACGCCGCGAGCGGCGCACCGCCACACTGCCGATCGCCGAAGTCGTGCGCAACGCGTGGGGCACCGTGCTGTTGTGCCTGGGTGCCAATGTCATTGGTGTGGCCGGCGCATGGTTCGTCAATGCGTTCATGCTCAATTACACGACGCAAACGCTCGGGCTCGACCGCACCCTGATTCTCGACTGCCTGTTCATCGTCGCCTTCATTCAATTCTTTACCCAGCTCGCCTCGGGCTGGCTGGGCCAGCGCATCGGGCCGGTGCGCTTTCTCAAGGCAGCAGCCGCGCTCGCCATGCTCTCGCCCTATCCGATGTTTCTGCTGGTCTCGACCGGCCGGCCGGCGGCCATCGTGGCCGGCATCGCCATCGCGGTGATGTGCATGTCGAGTTCCTACGCGGTGATGGCGGGCTTCATGACCAATGCATTCCCGGTGCGCGTGCGCTATTCGGCGATCTCGCTGTCGTACCAGCTGTGCGCCGCGCTGGCGGGCGGCCTGACGCCGCTGATCGGCACGCTGCTGGTGCATCAATATCCTGGCCAATGGTGGCCGCTGGCGCTTTTCTACAGCACGCTGGCGGCGATCTCGCTGCTGTGCATCAGCGCGCTGGCCATGAAGCAGTCCGCGGCGTCGTTGACCGCGGGCGCGGCGATGGCCGAGTAACAGCGGCATGCCGCGGGCCTGATCCGGCTCGCGGCGGCTCGGCTTGCCAGACCCGGGGCGTTAGTCCCCGCTTACGTGCACCAGCGGCAAGGCCGTGGTGTGCTTGACCACCTCCATCGCAAAGCCCGCGCTGACGTCGAGCAATTCCGTGACCTTGATCAGCCGCTTGTAGACGTCGTCATAGCCGGCGATATCGGAGACGACCACCTTGAGCAGGTAATCGGTCTCGCCGGTCATCCGGTAGATCTCGACGATCTCCGGAATCGCGCGCACTCCCTTGAGAAAGCGCTGTGTCCACGCGTCATTGTGCTGGCTGGCGCGAATGCTGACGAAAGCGGTCAGGCCCAGGTTCAGCTTGGCCGCGTCGCACAACACCACCTGCTGCCGGATCACCCCCTCGTCGCGCAGCTTCTGCACGCGGCGCCAGCAGGGCGTAGGCGAGAGGTTGACAGCCTTGGCGAGCTCGTTCAGGCCGATCGACGCATCGGCCTGCAACAGCGCCAATATCTGGATGTCTTTCTTATCCATATCTCATTTATTAGAAAAATTTTCTAATTATATGGCGATTCGTGGAGAATTTTGAAAGCCTTTTTCTCAGGCCAATCCCTATCATTGGTCTTCAGAGACATCTCGCAACGCGTCCGGGCAACCGCCGGCGCCGAGCGAGAGACGGCCTGCCGCGGGTAGGGCGGCCCCGACGACAACCCAGCATTCCCGGCATTCGTTCATGAACAAACTATCCAGGCTATTCAAAGAGCACCCGGCATCGGTCGGCGAAAACTATTGGCAGCACATGGGCGCGTCGTTCTCGTTCTGCTGGCCGATGCTGCTTGCCTCGCTCGCGGCCATCGTGCATGGCATCTTCCCGTTTCTGTTCGTCAAGACCGGCAGCAACACCGTGGCGCGTCTGCACGAGCGCATGGTCGTCAACCGCGCGCGCACGACGCTGCGCCGGCCCTGAAACCATCACCCACTTTCCCTGATATGACAACTCCCTTCGAGCATGCGTCGCGCCCGCTGGCGACCGATACGTATCTGCTGCATGGCATCGGCGACGCCGCTGAATTCGGCGGCATCGTCAACCCGCCGGTATATCACGCCTCGACCGTGACATTCCGCAATCTTGCCGACATGGAGGCGCGCGGGCGCGCCATCGATGCGGCCGACACCGACGTCATGTGGTACGGCCGCAAAGGCACGCCGACCACCTTCGCGCTGCAGAACGCGCTGGCTCACCTCGAGGGCGGCTACCGCTCGCTGTTGGTGTCGTCCGGCTTGGCCGCCTGCACCAGCGCCATCATGGCGTTCGTCAAGGCGGGCGATCACATCCTCGTGAGCGACAGCGTCTACGGGCCCACGCGCCATTTCGTCGACACCGTGCTGGCCCGCTGCAATATCTCGGCGACCTACTACGACCCATGCATCGGTGCCGGCATCGGCTCGCTGTTCCGCCCGAACACGACGCTCGTATTCACCGAGTCGCCGGGCTCGCAGACTTTCGAGATTCAGGACATTCCGGCCATCGCACAGGCCGCGCACGCGCGCGGCGCGGTGGTGGTGATGGACAACACGTGGGCCACGCCGCTGTACTTCAAGCCGTTCGAACACGGCGTCGACGTCTCGGTGCAGGCAGCGACCAAATACATCGTCGGCCACTCCGACGCGCTGATGGGCGTCATCACCACCAACCAGGCCACCTGGCGCACGGTGCGCGAGTACGTGTTCGCCGCCGGCCAGCATGCCGGCCCCGACGACGTCTACCTGGCGCTGCGCGGGCTGCGCACGATGGCCGTGCGTCTGGAGCGGCATCAGCGCAACGGGCTGGCGCTCGCCCAATGGCTGGCGCAGCGGCCCGAAGTCGCGCAGGTACTGCACCCGGGCCTGCCCGACGCGCCCGGGCATGCGCTCTGGAAGCGCGATTTCACGGGCGCCTCGGGCCTGTTCAGCGTGGTGCTGGCGCCCGGCTTTTCGGATCACGCGTTCCGCGCCTTTATCGATCATCTGGCGCTGTTCCGTCTCGGGTTCTCCTGGGGCGGCTTCGAGAGCCTGGTGATGCCGTTCGACTTGCGGGGCGAGCGCACCGCGGCGCCACCGCCTGCCGCAGCGGCCGTCGGTCAGGCATTCCGATTACATGTAGGACTCGAAGCAAAGGAGGATCTGATCGACGACCTGGCAATGGCAATGCGGCAGCTCGCAAGGCAGTGACAGCGCTGTACAAAAAATAAATCTTTGATTCAACAGGAGACACCCCCCATGAAGTCCTCGAAAATCTGGTTCAAAGGCCTGCTGTTGGCAGTCGCCCTGAATTTCACCGGCGCGGCCGCCGTGCATGCCGAAGACCTGCTGCAATCGGTCAAGGCCAGCGGCGTGCTGAAAATCGGCCTGGAAGGCACTTATCCCCCGTTCGGCTATCGCGACAGCGCGGGCAAGCTCGACGGCTTCGACGTCGCGGTGGCCAAAGCGGTCGCCACGCGCATGGGCCTCAAGCCGGTGTTCGTCACCACCGAATGGAGCGGCATCATCGCCGGCCTGCAGGCAGGCAAGTTCGACGTCATCGTCAACCAGGTCTCGATCACACCGCAGCGTCAACAGGTGCTCGACTTCACGCCGCCTTATGCCTACTCGTCCGCGCAATTGATCGAGCGCACCAGCGACAAGCGCAACTTCAAATCGCTGGCCGATCTCAAGGGCAAGAAAGTCGGCGTCTCGCTGGGCAGCAACTTCGCCGATCTGGCCCATTCTGAGCCGGGCGTGATCGTCAAGACCTATCCCGGCGCGCCCGAGACCCTGAGCGACCTGGCCGACGGGCGCATCGACGCCAGCATCAACGACCGGCTGATGCTGCCCTATCTGATCAAGACTTCGCACCTGCCGCTGCGCACCGGCGCGCTGCTCAATGGCGCCAAGTTCGAGATGGGCATACCGTTTCGCAAGGGCAACCCGGCTTTTGCCAAAGCCATCGACGATGCGGTGAGCTCGCTGCGCCAGGACGGCACGCTGCGTAAATTGTCGATGCAGTGGTTCGGCACCGACGTCAGCCGGCCCATCGCGCAGTAATCGCCCCCCAGCCCGCTGTACCGCAGGCCCGACGCGCCCCCTTGCGGCGGCCGGCGCGCCTGCGCTCGCCAGAGATCACATCATGGAACCTGCTGCTCTGCTCGCTCACGCGCTGCCCCTGCTGCTCAAGGGCGCCGCGCTCACCATTGAATTCGCCGTGGCCTCGATGGTGCTCGGCCTGCTGGTCGGCGTCGCGGTCGCCATCGTTGGCATCAGCGGCCAGCCGATCGCCGTCGCGATAGCGCGCGGCTACGTCAGCATCATGCGCGGCACGCCGCTGCTGGTGCAGATATTCGTCGTCTACTACGGTTTGCCCAATATCGGCATCTCGCTGGACCCAACCACGGCCGGCATCCTGACGCTCACCGCCAACGCCGGCGCGTATCTGTCGGAGAGCATGCGCGGTGCGATCCTGGGCATCGGCAAAGGCCAATGGGCGGCCGCTCACAGCCTGGGCCTCAATCACCTGCAGACGCTGCGCTACGTGATTTGCCCGCAAGCGCTGCGGCTCGCGGTGCCGAGCCTGGGCAACACGCTGATCAGCCTGATCAAGGACACCTCGCTGGTGTCGGTCATCACGGTCACCGAGTTGCTGCGCTCGGCGCAGGAAGTCATCGCCGCGACCTTCCAGCCGCTGCCGCTGTATCTCGCGGTCGCCCTGATCTATTGGATTCTCAGCACCGGCCTGGCCTGGCTGCAGCGCCGCGTCGAGTCGCGCCTGGCGCTGCCGGCCCTGCGCTAGACGGGCGCGGCACAACACAACTCGGGAGAGCGCGCAATGATTGCGATGGAAAATGTATCGAAGTGGTACGGGCAGTTCAAGGTGCTCGACAATTGCACCGCCCAGGTCGGCAAGGGCGAAGTGGTCGTGGTGTGCGGCCCGTCCGGCTCCGGCAAATCGACGCTGATCAAAACCGTGAACGGCCTGGAGCAGTATCAACAGGGCCGCATCACCGTCGACGGGGTGGAGCTCGGCGCGCCGTCGATCAAATTGACCCAGTTGCGCGCGCGCGTGGGCATGGTGTTCCAGCATTTCGAGCTGTTTCCCCATCTGTCGATTCTCGACAACCTGACGCTGGCGCAGATCAAGGTGCTCAAGCGCGGCAAGGAAGAGGCGCGTCTCAAGGGGCTCGCGCTGCTCGAGCGCGTCGGCCTGCGGGAACACGCGCCCAAGTACCCGGCGCAACTGTCGGGCGGCCAGCAGCAGCGTGTGGCGATCGCTCGCGCGCTATCGATGGACCCCATCGCGATGCTGTTCGACGAGCCGACCTCGGCTCTCGATCCGGAAATGATCAACGAGGTGCTCGACGTGATGGTCGAGCTCGCGCGCGAGGGCATGACCATGATTTGCGTGACGCACGAAATGGGGTTCGCAAAAAAGGTCGCTCACCGCGTCATTTTCATGGACGGCGGCGCGATCGTCGAAGATGCGTGCAAGGATGCCTTCTTCGGCACCCCGAATTCGCCGCGCGCGCGCGAGTTCCTGGCCAAGATCCTGCATTGATTTGCCGGCGCGGGGACGGCGCGCCGCATCACGGCGCGCCAAACAGCGCGGCCACGCCTTCGGGCGAACTCAGCATGGCCGCGCCGTCGTGGCCCACGCCCGGTACGACCAGGCCGCGATGCGCCAGCGCGGCGCCGTGACGGGCCTGGAGATAGCGGAAGTACGCCTGCCCGCGCGCCAGCCGCTGGGGCCCCTGGGCCTGCGCCGCGCACGACACGTCGAGCGCCGGGTGACGCGGATCGCAATCGTTCTCTCCCCACAGATACACCACGTCGCGCCGCACATAGCGCGCTTCGAGGACATCGAAAGAGGTCTCGCCGACGTAGGCCGGCGCGTCGCGCGGGCCATATTTCCATCGATCGAAATCAGCGCAGCGGGCGCGCTCGAAGGGGCCGAAGCCACCATGCCCATCGGGCCGCCGATCGTCGAAATAGACGTAGCTCGACGGATTGGCAATCACGAAGCGCGTCGCCACGCGCGGCGCATCGGCACGGTGGGGCGCGACCACCGCGTAGCGATGCACGACCTGTGCGCCGCCCGAGTGTCCGGCCAGCACCACCCGCGACAGGGCGGGAAAGCGTCCGGCCTGGGCGCAGCGCGCGACGATCGCGTCGAGCACCTCGAAGGAACTGCGCGGATGCGGAGCCAGCCCCGCGTCGCCGCCCATCCAACCGGTCCAGTCCCAATGCAGCGTATCGGCTGGCAACCGGTGCGCGGCGACATCGGCCTGCGCGAGGAACTGCGGCACGATCAGCACGGTGTCGTCCAGCGAGCGGCGCGCCGCGCGCAGGGCCGCCTCGGCGAACGCATAGTAAGCGTCGGCGTTGCGCAGGCGACCGTGAATCAGTATCAGCGCCGCGGTGACATGCGCGCCGCCGCTCTCCCAGGCGGGCGAGACGAAGGCGGGCAGCCGGCCGCCGCCCGGCAGGCCGAACCAGCTGGCGCCCACCGCGCGCACCGGCCGCTCGTTGCCGGCCCGTTCGTCGTTGATATCGGCCGCATCGATCGGGGAGGGGGCTGCGCCAAGCGTGTCAATCATGTCTTGCGTCATTCAATGCGTGGTATGCGAAGTCGTCACGCCCACCGGCTGTGGCACGCCCCGCCCGTAGTCGCGCTCGGCGTACGCGGCGCGCCCGGTGCGCGTGAAAAAGACCAAGGCGAGCGAAATCAGCGCCGCCGCGATCAAGTAGAACGCGGGCATCAGGTTGTTGCCGGTGAGGTGGGTGAGCCAGGTGACGGTGACCGGTGCCAGACCGCCGAACAGCGTCACCGCCAGGTTGTAGGACAGCGCCACGCCGGCCGAGCGTGCCTGCACCGGGAAGATCGTCGCCAGCATGCCCGGGTGCGGCCCCGACATGGCCGCCATGAAGACGGTGGCGATGATCTGCGCGCTCAGCAGCCGCGCCGGCGACGGGTCGGCGACCACATACCAGAACAGCGGATAGACGCTCAGCAGCCACAGGATCACGATCGGATAGAAAAGGCGGTAAGCGCCGTAACGATCGGCCAATTTCCCGGAGACCGGAAACAGGAAGAAATTGATCGCGCCCGAGACCAGCGTGGTGAGCAACGCCGCCTTCAGCGGCATGTGCAATTGCCGCTGCACGTAGATCGGCAAGTACGAATGCCACAGGTAGTTGGCGGCGGCGCCGACGATGATCACGCCCATCGCGCACAGGGCCGCATCGCCGTTGTCGCGCACGAAGCTGCGCAGGCTGGTGCGCGGCGCATGGCCCAGGCGCTGCTTGAGCGCTTCGAACTCCGGCGACTCGTCGACACGGTGGCGGATGTAGAAACCGAGCGGCCCGATCAGCGAGCCCAACAGGAACGGCACCCGCCAGCCCCAGCTATGCAACTGCTCGGGCGAGAGCCAGGTGGTCAATAAATATCCGCACCCCGACGACAGGATCAGCGCAAAAGCCTGCGACGACATATTGAAGCTGCCGTAGAACATCTTCTTGCCCGGCGGCGCGTACTCTACCAGCATGGCCGAGGCCGTGCCGAACTGGCCGCCGACGGCCAGCCCCTGGATCAACCGGGCCAGCACGACGATGCACGGCGCGGCGATGCCGATCGTCGCATAACCGGGCGTGAGCCCGATCATCAGGGTGCTGGCGGCCATCATCAGGATCAGCAGCGACAGTACGCGCGGACGGCCGACCCGATCCGCGTAGGCGCCGAGCAGGACCCCGCCCAGCGGCCGCACGAAAAAGCCAATGGCGAAAGTGGCCAGCGTCAGTGAAATCGAAAGATAGCTGCTGTGAGTCGGAAAGAACACCTTGGCGATGGTCTTGGCGAAGTAGCCGTACGCCAGGAAGTCGAACCATTCGAGACCGTTGCCTACCACCGAGGCGACGATCGCGCGGCGAACCTGTTGTGGCGTGAGCCGGGGGGAGGGTGACGTGTTCATTGGCTTTTTGTCTCCTGCAGTCGATGGCACCCCGGCACGCCGAACAGCGCACTTTGCGCGCATGGCGTAGTCAGCACGCGTGCCTCGTTGTGGCCGGCACCCGGCACGACGATCATCGGCTGTGCCAGGTTCGGGTGACGTTGCCTCAAATAGGCGTAATACGCAGTGGCCCGGGCGAGGCGCTGGCTGCCTTGCGCCTCGGCCGGGCAACTCTTGTCGAGCGCGCGTTGCGCCGGGTCGTTGTCGTCGCCGCCCACGAAGTAGGTGATGTCGCGCCGGACGTAACGTTGCTCAAGTCTTTGCGGCGTGCTGCCGGCCAAATAGGGCGGCAGGTTTTCCAGGCCATATTTCCAGTCGTCGTAGCCCGGGCATTGCGCCGCATCGTAGCGGGCGAACGTGACGCGCCCGTCGCGCGGGTCGCCCACCGGCCGCAGCTTGTCGAAATAGGCATACGACGACGGGCTCGCCACCACGAAGCTCACCCGTATGCCGCGCCGCGCCAATGCGCGCAGGCCGTGGACAGCCAGGGCGTAGCGCTGCGCCACTTGCGCGCCGCCCGAGAACCCGGCCAACACGACGTCGCGCAGTTGCGGAAAATTCGCGCGCTCGGCCAGACGCGCGAGCAGTGCGTCGAGCGCGGCGTACGAGCTCAGCGGCTGCGGGCCGGCGGCGGGCTCACCCCCCATCCAGCCGGTGCCGTGCCAGTGCAGCACGTCGGCCGGCACATGGTTCGGCGCCATATCGATGGTGGCCAGAAACTGCGGGGCGATCAGCAGCGCGCGCTGTCCCGCCGCGCCGGCCGCCTCGGCCGCGCGCCGCAATGTGGCGTAGTACGTGTCGGCGTTGCGCAGCTTGCCGTGCACGACAATCACGGCGCGCGTCACGCCAGGCTGGGGCCGCGCAAGGTCGGCCGACGCAATCAGCGGCAGCAGCGCCGGATGGCCGGGGCGCCCGATGTCGATCATCGAGCTCGCCACCACCTTGACCGGCCGCAGATGCGCCCGATACACGTGCGCGGGCGCGGCGCCAGCCGGCCGCGCGGCGACGCCCAGCGCGCCACCAGCGAGCCCCATCAGCAGGGCCGGCGCGATCCGGCGCGCGCGTCGGGTCAACGAAATCAGGCGGCGCAATGCGAGGTTGTCTTTCATGGTCGGGTCCTCACCTCAGAAGCGATGCCGGATGCCGAGCGTGGCCGCGGTTTGCACGGCCATGAACGCGGTGGACTTGGTCACGCCCACGGCGGTATAACTGCCGTCGCCGTTGTGTGTCGCGCCGGCATAAGCCAGCGTCGCGTACAGGTCGGTGCGACGCGACAAATGATATTGCCCGCTGAGCACGCCCATCAAGGCGTTCGACACTCCAGACTGGCCTGCTTGCTGGTAATAGGCGGCGGCCGTGAGCTTGACGCGCGGCGACACCGCGTAACGCACGCCGCCGAACCACAACCCCGCAGTAACCGAGGCGCCCTTGACCGGTTCGCTCAAGTAATGCTCGTAGCCGCCCATGAGCACGGCCGGGCCGATCGCCTGACGAGCCGAAGCGCTCCAGTTGCTGGTCTTCGTATGCAGGCCGGCCGCATTGATCGCACCATTGCGGTAATCATAGGCGAGCCCCACGCCGAAGCCCCGATATCGATACTCGAGCCCTGCGCCATAGGCCGCGCTGCTTTGAAACGACGCCGGATCGTTGCCGAAGCTGTAGTCGCCGATTACCGTCAAGCCGCCCACGTGTCCGAAGTACTTGACCGAATTGTTCACGCGGGCCTTGAATGCCATGCTGTCGCTCGAACCGGTCGAGGGCAGCCAGGTGTACTGCGGCGAGAAGCTCATCGGGTCGTAATGCAGCAGGATGTCGTACATTGCGGTGTACTGCAGGCCTGCCGACAGCGCGCCCCAGCGGCTCGCCAGTCCGACTTCGGCGGTACGATTGAACAGCGTGCCCTGGCTGGTCTGCGTGCCGTCGTTCAAGTCGAACCCAGCCTCCAGCGCGAAGAACGCCGCCAACCCGCCGCCCAGGTCTTCACGGCCCTTGAAGCCGAAGCGATCATTCGACAGCCCGCCGCTTTTCTCGCGCGTGAGGCGATCACCCGCCGCATCGGCGTGGGTCACGGTTTCCACGTTGACGTCGAGCACCCCATACAGCGAGGTAAAACTCGAACCCGGCGTGTTGATGTCGGAAAACGTTTCGGCCGACGCCGTGCCCGCCAGCGCCATGGCCAACAGCGCCGCGCCGACGGCGCTGCCTGGAAGTGAAATGCGCATCGTGTCTCCTTATCGGTTTTATCGTTGTGCGATGCCGAGCGAGCGACGGTGCGATTGGCACTGCGCCGCTCCAGACCCGACATGTGATGCCATGCTAGGAATTCACATGCCGGATGTAAAATACATAATTCCGACCCATGCCATATGCAAAACATATGGCAATTCGCGCGAGGCACTGGCGACGATGGAATTACGGCATCTGAAATATTTCCTGGCAGTGGCCGAGGAGCGCCAGTTCACGCGCGCCGCGGCGCGGCTATTCATCGAGCAGCCGCCGCTGTCGCAACAGATCCGCGCGCTGGAGAATGAGCTGGGTTTCGCGCTGTTCTCGCGGCTGCCGCGCGGGGTCGAGCCCACGCCGGCCGGCGAGTCGTTCGCCGACGACGTCCGGCAGGCGCTTTCCCTGCTCGATCTGGCGGTACGCAAGGCCGCGCGCATCGCGCGCGGAGAACTGGGCGCGGTAGCCGTGGGCATGACCAGCTCCGCGGCATTTCATCCGCTGCCGCTGACCCTGGTGCGCGAGTTTCGCGAACGCTACCACGACGTCGCGATCGACCTGGTCGAGCTCAACGCCGCGGAAATCATCGAACGGATGTCGCGCGGGGCGATCCAGGTGGCCATTCTTCGCAAGCCGATCGACACGCCGGACGGGCTCGCCTTCGAGCCGCTGTTCGACGAAGAGATGGTGGTGGTGCTGCCCGATGGACATCGCCTGGCCCAACCCAAGCGGGGCCGTGCCGGCATTCGACTGAAGGATCTGGCCGGCGAGGACTTCGTGCTGGTGCGACGCCCCGGCGCGCCCGGTATCTACGCGGACTTTCTCGCCGCCTGCCGCGCCAGCGGTTTCGAGCCGCGCGTGGTGCAGGAAGTCCCGCGCATGGCGGCCGGCATCAATCTGGTGGCCGCCGGGCTCGGCATCACGGTAGTGCCGGCCTCGATGCAGCGCTACGGCCAGCACAGCGTCGTATTCCGGCGCCTCGCGCACAGCACGCGGGTCTCGGCGCCGCTGCATCTGGCTTACCGCGCCGCCGAGCCCAACAGCGCCGCGCGGCAACTCACGCAGCTGATCCTGGCGCGCGCGCACGGCAAGCCGGGCGACGCGGGCCAGCCGAATCCTCACCCCGCGGCGTGGTGATAGCGGTACTCCTGGGTCTTTCCGCCATAGCCATATGACGCGGCGCGCACGTCCTGCACGTAGATGTAGCTCTCTTCATGCAGATTGCCCAGCAAGCGCGAGAAGGCACCGAATGCCTCGCTGATGTATTGCGCCTTCTCCTGCTTGGTGTTGGTCTCGTCGGTGACCTTGATGTCGAAATAGATGCTGCTCTTGCCCTGCTCGGTGAGCGAGCGGCCGCCGACGATCCAATGATCCGGATCGACGTAATCGATCGCGATCGACGTGACCTCGGGCTTTTTCCCGAGAATCCGCGAGGTGAGATCGAGCAGGATGCCGGAGACCTCGCGGGTCAACTCCTTCGATGGTTTGGCGCTGATTTTGACGTTCAGGATAGGCATGACGACGGCTCCTTATAGTTAGCTATGCAACTATCTATCGAAAAAAAATCACTCGATCGCCGAGCGGGTGTCGCGCACCTTATCGACCACCGCGGCAAACTCGTTCGCTCCCAATACCTTCTTCAAGCGTGCCGTGACCCTGCCGCTGGCCTCGTTGAGCGCTCGCTTGATCGCCAGCGCCTGCGCGGTGGGGTGAATCTCCAATTCGCGCCCGTCGCGCTGCAGGCAGCGGCGCTCGATCAACTGCTTGGCCGCAAGCCCGTCGAGCGCGCGGGTGGCGGTTGGCCGCGCAATCGCCAGGGTCTGGGCCAGCTCCCGCTGCAGCATGCCCGGCTGTTCGAGGATCGCCCGCAGCATGAATGCCTGCGGCGGCGTCAGCCCGAACGGCTGGAACGCGGCCGCCCACTCGCGCTCGAGCTGGCGCGCCAGTGCCGACGTATTGAAGTAAAGGCAGTGATCGAACATGAAACGCAGTTTAGGCCGACATAGTTAGCTATGCAACTACAATTTTCGCAGCCGCTCGCGAGGCGAGCAGCAAACGCCACATCGAAGGCGGTTCTCGATTATGCTGGACGCCTGGCGCGATGCCAGCCATCCCCTCGACTCGTTACCGACACCGACCATGTCCTCCAAATACTTCGTGCGCCTGTCCGACGTGCCCGGCTATCACCCGGCCAACCACCACGGCACCACCAACCGCCGCCTGATCTCGCCCGACACCGTCGGCGCGCGGCACATGGAAATCCTGCACGGCACCATCGAAAAGAACCAGGGCGCGCTGCCGCATGCCCACCCCGATCTGGAGCAGGCCTGCTACGTGCTGGCCGGGCGCGCGCTGGTTCAGGTGGGCGACGAGCCGCAGCGCGAAGTCGTGCCGGGCGATGCGGTGTTCTTCCCGGCCGGCGTGCCGCATGTGGTCACGGCCGTCAGCGACGAACCGCTGCAATTGCTGGTGATCTACGCGCCGCCATACGGCGAGAATCCGGCCCAGGTGGTGCGCTAGCGCGGCGCGGCCGGCGTCACGGCAGCAGCGTGTCGAGCTCGCACGTCGAGCGCGAGCCAAGACGGGCGAAATTGCGCGTCAGCCATTGGCCGGCGCTGCGTCGTCCCTCGTCGCGCAACGCGGCGATAAATGCGGCGTCGGTGTTGGCCTTGCTCAGCGTATGCAAGCGACTCATGAAGGCCGGCGAGTCGATCAGATGCAAATAGAAATGCCGCAAGCGCCGATCGAGGCGGCCAAATGAAAAGAACGCGCGCTCGGCGGCCCATTTCGCCTGCACCAGCGCGCGCAGTTCGGTCGAGAATGCCGTGTTGAAACTGATCTCGGTCAGGCGCCGCGAAATCTCGTCGGCCGAGGCGGGCGTCTCGCGGTTGGGCGAGGGCTGCAGCAGCACCAGCACCAAATCGTTGGCGGCGCACTGGTGCAACAGCGGCGCGATCGGCGGATTGGCGCTCAGCCCGCCGTCCCAATAGGCCTCGCCGTCGATCTCGATGCTGTGATGCAGGGTCGGCAGGCAGGCCGAGGCCAGCAGCACGTCGAGCGTAAGCTCGCGGGTGCCGAACAGCCTGAGCGTGCCGGTACTGACGCGCGTGGTGGCGATGAAAAGCGCGACTGCACACTCGGCGCGCATGCGTTCGAAATCGATCTGCCGGCTCAGGATGTCGCGCAGCGGATTCATTCCCAGCGGATTGAGCTGATACGGCGAAAAAAAACGCGTCATGAACAAATACGCCTTCATCGCCGCCGCCGCGCCGCCCTGGGTGCCGTCGCCCAGCGGCATGGTGCCGGGCGAGGCGATGCCGCCAGGCAGCGCGCCGGTCGCCACACTTTCCCAGAAATCCTTCAGCGCCTGACGCGCGCCGTCGCGCCCGCCAAGCATAAGGCCATGCGCGAGCACCACCGCGTTCATCGCGCCGGCGCTCGCGCCGCTGATGCCCTCGATGTCGATGCGCCCGTCCTCCAGCAGACGGTCGAGCACACCCCATGTAAACGCGCCGTGCGAGCCGCCGCCTTGCAAGCCGATCGTTACCGTTTTATTGCGCATGCGCCACCCTCGTGAGGTGCTGCGGGAAGTCGGTGGCCGCGCCGGGATACCGGCGGCAGCGAATGTTGCGCCGCAGCAATTCCTCAGTCTATTGGCTAACGCGGCGCCGGTCAAACCTCCCGGGCGGGCCGCCCAGGGCGCGCCCGATTCAGCGTCCGACCGCGTATGCCTGCATCAGGCGCGGCGTGGCCGCGGCGCGCAGCAAGCCGCCACGCACGCCGACCGCGCACAGGCGCCCGAGCGCCCAGTCGTCCATCACCTGCAGGTCGTGGCCGCGTTCGCGCAACGCCGCCAGCGTGGCGGGGGAGTAGCGCCCCTCGATCGCGAGATGGCCGAGCTGCATCGCGCGCGGGTAGAACGACGCCGGAAAATGCGCGGTCTGGAAGGTCGGCGCATCGATCGCCAGCTGAAAGTTCATGCCGTGGTGCACGTGCTTGACGAACATCTGCAGCGACCATTGGTCCTGCTGGTCGCCGCCGGGCGAGCCGAACGCGGCATAAGGCTTGCCCTCGCGCGTGACCAATGTCGGCGTGAGCGTGGTGCGCGGGCGCCGCCCGGGTCCGAGACTGGACGGCAAGCCCGGCGCCATCCAGAACATCTGGCCGCGCGTGGTGATGCAAAAGCCCAGCTCGGGCACCGCCGGCGAGGCCTGCAGCCAGCCGCCCGAGGGCGTGGCCGACACCATGTTGCCCCAGCGGTCGACCACGTCCAGGTGCACGGTGTCGCCCTTGAGCTCGGGCAGCGGCGCGAAGGTCGGCTCGCCCTGGCCGAAGCCGCCGGTCTGCGCGCGTCCGGCGTTGGCCAGGATGGTCGCGAGCCGCGCGTCGCTATCGCCCAGCTGGCCCGGGCGCAGCTCGCGCGACGCGTGGCGCGCATCGACCAGACGGCTGCGCGCGTCGTTGTATGCGTCGCTGAGCAAGGTCTGCAACGGCACTTCGCAAAAGTCCGGATCGCCGTAAAAGATATCGCGATCGGCGAACGCAAGCTTCGCGCATTCGACCACCGTGTGGACGAACTCGGGTCCGGCCGGGTCCATCGCCGCCAGGTCGAAGCGCTTGAGCAAGGCCAACTGCTGCAGGAATACCGGCCCCTGCCCCCACGGGCCTGTCTTGTGCACGCGCAGTCCCGCGTACTCATAGCTCGCCGGCTCCTCATAGGTCGGCGCCCACCGCGCGAGATCGTCGGCGGTAAGCAAGCCCGCGTTACGCCGCCCGGAGGTATCGAGCACCGCGGTGGTGCGGAAGAACGTGTCGATCGCCTCGGCCACGAAGCCCTGGTAGAACGCCAGGCGCGCGCGCTCGCATTGCTCGGCGCGATCGCTCACCGCGCCGGCCTCGGCCAGCAGGCGCCGATAAGTCGCGGCGATGCCGGGATTGCGCATCAGGGTGTGCGGCGCGGGCGCCTTGCCATCGCGCAGCCAGACCTCGGCCGAGGTGGGCCATTCGTTTTGAAAAAATGTTTCGGCCGCGAGAATCGACGATGCCACGCGCGGCAGCACCGGATAGCCGTTTTCGGCGTAGTCGATCGCATAGCCGAGCACCTCGGCCAGCGGCAGCTGGCCGTAGTCGCGCAGCAACGCCATCCAGCCGCCGAAGGCGCCGGGGACCACCGCCGGCAGGAGCCCCGTGCCCGGCACCACGTCCAGGCCCAGCGCGTGCATGCGCTCGATGGTCATGGCCGCCGGCGTGACGCCCTGTGCGCACAGCACGCGTACGCGGTCTTGCGCCGCACTGTAGAACACCACCGGCAACTCACCGCCGGGGCCATTCAGATGAGGCTCGACGATTTGCAGTACGAAACCTGCGGCGGCGGCCGCATCGAAGGCGTTGCCGCCTTTTTCCAAAACCGCCATGCCGACGCTGCTGGCCAGCCAGTGCGTCGACGCAACCATGCCGAAAGTCCCGATCAATTCCGGGCGCGTGGTGAACTGCATGCTGATTTCTCCCCGCCGGCGGCCGCTGGCCCGCCGGCAATGACTATGAACGCACCATCCGGGCCAGCCCGATCGCGCGCTCCATGACCAGCACGATGAGCAGGATCATCGCAATCTGCAGCGCCGAGGCCGCGGCAATCACGAGTTGTCCGCCGTCGAACTGCAGGAAACCGAAGATCTCGATCGGCAGAGTGGTGACACCGGGGCCGGTCAGGAAGAGTGCCGTGTTCAACTCGCCGAACGAGACGATGAAGGCAAACAGCCAGCCCGAGAGCACGCCCGGCCAGATCAGCGGCAGCGTCACCAGCAGGAAGCACGTCAGCGGCGAGGCGCCCAGGCTCTGGCCGGCCTCGTCGAGCGATGTGTCGAAGCTCTGCAGGCTGGCGTACGTGGCACGGAAACAGTAGGGCATGCCGACCAGGACGTGGGCGATCGCCAGGCCCGCCAGCACCGGCATGCCGATGTAGCGGTAGCACATCAGCAGCGACAGGCCGAGGATGATGGTCGGGAAGACCAGCGGCGCCATGTACAGCGCCTGGAAGAACCCGCTCGCGCGCCGGCCGCTGCGCACGGTCGCCAGCGCCGCCATCACGCCGAGCACGGTCGCCACGCTCGAGGCGAACAGCGCCAGCTCCACGCTGAGCGTGAAGGCGCCGCGCATTTGCTCGCGGGAGAAGAAATCGGCGAACCAGCGCAGCGAGAAGCCGGTCGGCGGAAATTGAAAAAAATCGGATGGCGAGAACGCCGTGACGATCACCACCAGGAGCGGCCCGAGCAGCAGCACGAAGACCGATGCGGTGACCACCGCGGACAGAAGATTGCCGAATCGTTTCATTGGGCGCGCCCCTTGCCTTGCACCCGATGCGGCCGCAGCAGCAGTTGGATCACCGCGCCGGCGGCCAGTGCCAGCGCCAGCAAAATGAATGACAGCGCCGCCGCCTGCGGCCACTGCAGCGTGCTCACCGCATCGAACACGGCGCTGACCAGCAGCTTGTATTGCACACCGCCCAGCAGCGCGATGGTCACGTAGGCGCTGAGCGTCAGGAAGAACACCAGCATCATGCCCGAGGCCACGCCCGGGCTCGACAGCGGCCAGGTCACCTGCCAGAAGGCGCGCCACGGATTGGCGCCGAGCGACTCCGCCGCCTCGTGCAGCGAAGCATCGATCGCGGTGAGCGAGTTGGCAATCGAAATGATCATATAGGGCAGCAATATCGTCAGCAGTGCGATCACCACGGCTTCGAAGCTATCGACGATGCGCAGCGGCACGCGGATCCAGCCGAGCTTGACGAGCACCAGATTGACCACGCCGTTGCGCCCCAGAATCTCCAGCCAGCCATAGGCGCGCACCACGTTGCTGATCATCAGCGGGAACAGCAGCACCATCATCGTGACAAGCCTGCGGCGCGGCTGCATGCGCGCGAGCACCAGCGCCACCGGGTAGCCGAGCAGCAGGCACACGCCCAGCACCGCGGCGGTCACGCCGAGCGTGCGCCGAATCAGCAGCAGCATGTAACGGTCGCTCAGCGATTGCACGTAGTTGGCGAGCGTCGCATGGTGGCTGAACAGTTGCGTGCTCGACGGCGCCATGAAGCTCACATAGAACAGCAGCAGCAGCGGCGCGACGAAGCACACCAGCGTCGCCAATAGCGGCGGCGCGGCCACGGCCCAGAAAAACGGCCGGCGATAGAACGGGCGGGCAACTCGCATCAGGGCTCCCGCAGCATGACCATGCTCGAGGCGGCCCAGGCGCAGCGCACTTCCTGCCCCGGCGCGAGCCCGCTCGCGTCGCGCACATAAGCCTGCATGGGCGCGCCGCGGCGCTCGAGATACACGTGCGTGGCGGCGCCCCGATAGATGATCTCGCGCACCGTGGCCGTCACGCTCTCGCGGCCGCCGACCTCGGCGTCGGGAACGATGTCGATTTTCTCCGGACGCAGCGCCAGCTTGACGCGCGCGCCGAGGCGGGCGGTGCAGTCGGCGACCCGAATCTGCGCGTCGCCGATATCGATGCGCGCGCCGTCGCCGCCGGCGTTGACCACCACACCGTCGACAAAATTGCTGTTGCCAAGAAATCCGGCGACGAACTCGGTGCGCGGGCGCTCGTAGATTTCGCCCGGCGTGCCGGCCTGCTCGACCACGCCGGCGCGCATCACCGCGACGTGATCGGACATCGTCAACGCTTCCTCCTGATCGTGCGTGACGAATATCGCGGTAATGCCGAGCTTCCTCTGCAGTTGGCGCAACTCGACCTGCATCTGCTCGCGCAGCAGTTTGTCGAGCGCGCTGAGCGATTCGTCGAGCAGCAGCACGGTCGGCTGGATCACCAGCGCGCGGGCCAGCGCCACACGCTGCTGCTGGCCGCCCGAGAGCTGTTTGGGATAACGGTCCTCAAAGCCGGCGAGCTTGACCAGATCGAGCGTCTCGCGCACGCGCCGCGCGGTTTCGTCGCGCGAGAGCTTGCGCATCTTCAGGCCAAAGGCCACGTTCTGCGCCACCGACATATGCGGAAACAGCGCGTAGTTCTGAAACACCATGCCGAAGTTGCGCCGGTACGGCGCGATGTCGGTGACGCGTTGGCCGCGAATGTACACGTCGCCTTCGGTCGGCTGTTCGAAGCCGGCAATCATGCGCAGCGTAGTGGTCTTGCCGCAGCCGCTGGGCCCCAGCAACGAGAAGAAAGCGCCGCGGGGAATGTCGAGATTCAGCGCCTTGATGGCGACGACGTTCTGGTAATGCTTGGTGACGTTTTCAAAGCGCACGTCGGCTTCTGCCGTGAGATCCATGCTAGGAGTCCGATGAATTCGATAGCTAGTCAACACCCAGGGTGAGCCCGGCGTCGCAGCGCGTCTGGCGCGCGAGCGCCTCGAGAAACCTCAGCGGCAGTTCGACGGCGAGCAGCCCCTGGGCCAGCGCGCGAGTGTCGGTGCCCGGCGGCCCCGCGGCCGCCAGCCCGGCGCCGGCGTCCTCGAGCACACGCAATGCGCCGCCGGCCCCGCTCGGCGGTGCGGCAGCCTCGGCCAACGAGAGCGCCAGTGCACGCAGGCGCGTGATTTCCCGCCGCAGCAAACGACCCATGGCATCGTCGGCGGGCACGAGCCGCTCGAGCGCCTCGTGGGCCGCAGTCAGCAGCCGCCGGCGCGCATCCGGCCACCCGCTCGGCTCGGACGACTCGCCGGCTGTCGTATCTGGCTGCGGCGCGGCCGGCGCGCGGCCCGTGCAAAGCAGCTGGACCGCGTTGAGAATCAGGCGAAACGACGGCGAATCGTTGGGTTCGTAGAAATCGAGCGTCTGCGTCATCACCGCCTCGCCGCGAATCGGCAAATAGGCGCTCACGTAACGCTCGAGTGCGATGTATTTGCGCACCACGTCGCCCATTTCCGGATGCGGCGAAAACAGCACCGCGCGCGGCGCGCCGTCGGACTGCGCGCCACCGAGCAGGATGGCGGCCTTGCCGGCCATCTCGGCGGCAAAGCGGGCCGCATCCAGCGGATTGTCGATCGGCAGGCGCGCGGGCAGCGTCAGCGCGCAAAAACGCGCGGCACTGCGCGTCGGCGAGCGCACGGCCTCGTAGATCGGACCGTGGTAATAGGGCATCTCGACCAACGGGGCGCAGCCGCGCGCGAGCGGCCCGGGCTCGAGCTCGATGGAAACCAGCCCCGCGCCGCTGCGCAGATACTCGTGCGAATAACGCGGGCTGGCCTGCGCCACGCCGAGCCAGTGAGGCCGCCCCTCGGACAGATAGAAGGCGCCGCCGCACGAGGCAATGCAGGCGCCGCCGCGCGCGATAAAGCGGCGGATCGCGCGGTCGATGCCCGGCGTGTCTTCATTGCGGTCGAGCCCCCAGGTCTCGAAGCCGCCGGGCAGCATCAGCAGATCGTAAGCGTCGAGCGCGCCGGCGGCCACCGGCGCGCCGTCGAGCACGTCGAACGGCAGGCCGAGACTGGCCAGGCTGTGCGCATAGTAGCCAAGGTAGGGATAGGCGCATGCCGCGCCGCCGAAAATGGCAATGCGCGGCACATGCACGGCGTCGGCCTTATCGAGAAGCTCGCGCGCCCGGTCGCCGGCCAAATCGACCGATTCGATGCCGCTCGCGGCGATCGCACGACGCACCGGCCCGGATGCCGCGACGACGTAGTCGCCGGCACGCAAGCCCGCGACGTCCTCGCGCATCACATGCACCGCGCAGCCGCGCGCGGCCAGGCGGTGCGCCAGCACGGCAAGCACACAGCCTTGCGCGTTGTCGCCCCAGCGCAAGGCAAGCATGTCGGCAGGCATGACGAACGTGCGGCGCGCGTCCTCAGGCCCCCGCGACAATGCGGTTCCAGCGGCTCATCCAGCTCACGCGCTGCTCGCTCATGTATTGCTGATCGAGGTCGACCAGCCGGGAGCGCTCCGCATCGCTCAGCACGATGCTCTTTTGCAGCGCGGGCGGCAGCAGGGCCTGGGTCTTGCGGTTGGTGCCCGGATAGTTGAAAGCCTCGGCGAAACCGATCTGCCCCTGCGGGTCGAGCGTCAGATTGAGGAACCGTTCGGCATAGTCCAGGCTCGGCGCATTCTTGGCGATGCCGGTACCCCACGAAATGGAAATCGCGCCCTCTTCCGGAAACACCCATTTGACGTCCGGATTGCGTTTGGCAACGGTCTCGGTCTGGGCGTTGTACAGCACTCCGATGGTTGCCTCGCCGCTGACCAGGTCGGCCATGATGGTATCGGTGTCGGGCTCGAAGATCGGCTGCAGCTTGACCATCTTTTCGAACATCTCGAAACCGGCGTCGCCGTCCTTGGGCGACTTGCCGGCGGCCATCGCGCCGATCGGAATGATGTACAGGCCGATCGAATGCGACGAGGCGGGCAGCACGATCTTGCCGCGAAACTCGGGGCGCCACAGATCGGCCCACGAGCGCGGCGGCTTCTTGATCGCCTTGGCGTTATAGGCGATGCCGATCGCCGAGTAGATCTGCGCGACCCAATACTCGTGCTTGAACTGCGGATAGACGTCCGGCAGATTGGTCAGGCGCGGCGAGTGAGGATTGATCTTCTGCAGGACGCCCTGGCTGACCGCCAGCGGGAACAGCCCGTCGTGCAATTGCACCAGATCGTAGGTCTGGTGCGCGAGCCCCACTTTCAATTTGGTGATGCGCTGGTCGGGCGTCGAGCCGCGATCCTCGATCACCGGCACCCCGGTCTGCGCGGTCAGGCGCTGGCCGACCCCTTTTTGCAATGCATCGCCCCACAGGCCACCCCAGGTCAGCACCGTCACGCTCGCGGGCTTGGCTTGCCCGAATGCGTCGACCGCGCCCAGCGAACCCAATGACAGCAAGGGCAACGCCCCGCCGATTTTCAGAACACTGCGTCTTTTCATAAGAAACCTCGCGTTCTCGCATGCCCCGCGCATGCCGGCAACCCAGGGCGGGTTGCAACGCGATCGATTTTAGAACCCATTAAGTTTTGGTGTCAAACTAAAACACTTGTATTTTCTTTATTTAATGCACCATAACGAGGAAAACCGCTATAGAATATTGAACCAATAATTAATTGGTTCAATATTCGCCATGCCTCAACACGAACCCGAAGCCCTTGCCGCCTTGCTCGCCTATGTCGCCGCGCAGCAACTCAACGAAGGCGACCCTTTGCCGGCCGAACGCCAGCTCGCGCTCACATTGGGGGTGAGCCGGCGCAAGCTGCGCGAGGCGCTGTCGCACCTCGAACTCGAGGGGCGCGTCTGGCGCGGCGTGGGGCGCGGCACCTTCCTCGGCTCGCGGCCGCAAAAATTCGTTTCGGGTTTCGACGCGCTGTTTCGCGACACCAGCCCCGCCGACGTGATGGAGGCGCGCTTCATCATCGAACCGGCGGTAGCGGCCCTGGCGGCCACCAAGGCCAGCGCCGAAGATCTTCAGGAAATCGAAAAATGCGTGCGCAAGAATGCCAGTGCACGCAACGACAGCGAATGGCAGCAATGGGACCACCGCTTCCACCACCTGATCGCGCAGGCCACACGCAATCAGGCAATGATCGCCCTGATCGGCGCGATGAACAGCGCACGCGCGCAATCCGGCTGGCGCTCGCGCCGGATCGCCACGGTCGACGACGAAGGCCGGCGCCGCTCGGCCGCGCAGCACCGCGAAGTCTATGACGCGCTCGAAGCGCGCGACCCGGAGGCGGCCAGCGCCGCGATGCGCCGGCACCTGGTACAAGTGCAGACGATCCTGCTGATGTGAGCGCGGGCACGGCGTACGGACGCAGGGCGTAACATAACAACCTTTTCCCACTCATCGAGGTTGCCGTTATGTTGATGAAAGCCCTGCGTGTCGGTCTGGGTCAGTTGGTCGTGCTGGGCGATGCGCTCAGCCGGCCGCGTGCGCAGCGCCGCTCGGCCGAAGCCCAGGCGCGCGTGGCCGCCGAGGCCGCGCATCTGTCGCTGTATCAGTTTCACGCCTGTCCGTTTTGCGTCAAGACGCGGCGCGCGCTGCATCGCCTGAACGTGCCGATGACGTTGCACGACGTCAAAAAAGACCCGGCCGCGCGCGAGCGCCTGATGGCCGGCGGCGGCAAGGTGAAGGTACCCTGCCTGCATATTCAGGACAACGGCGAATCGCGCTGGCTGTACGAATCGAACGCGATCATCGCCTATCTGGACCAGCGCTTCGGCTCGATTGCCTGAGCCCGCCGGGGCCGCGCGGCCAGCGCGCCGCCGCCTCAATGCGGCTGCGCCGATGGCGTCGGCCGTGGCGATTGCACCGAAGCGCCCTGCAACGCGTCGGCCGACCAGCCGCCGCCCAGGTCGCCGATCAGCGACGCGGTACTGAGCAGGCGCTGCGCCTGCACGCTCAGGGCACTTTGCTGCGCGCTCAACTGCGTGGCCTGCGCGGTCGCCACGGTGGTGTAGTCGACCGTGCCGGCTTCGTATTCGCGCCGCGCGATCTCGGTGCCGCGCGTCGCATCGCGCACCGCCGCATCGAGCACCTCGGCCTGCCGGGCAAGCACGTGCAGACCCGAGAGGTCGTTCTCGACATTCTGAAACGCACTGAGCACGGTGCCCCGGTAGTTGGCCTCGGCCGCGTCATAAGCGGCCCGGGCCGCATCCACCTGCGCGCTGCGCTGACCGCCGTCGAACAGTGTCTGCCCGACATCGGCGCCCAGCGACCAGACGCGATTGGCCGCGTGCAGCAATCCGGCCAGCGGCGACTGCGTGAAGCCCGCCACGGCCGATAGCGAGATAGTCGGGTAATAGGCCGCCACGGCCACGCCGATGGCCGCATTCTGCGCGGCCATCTTGCGCTCGGCCACGGCGATGTCGGGGCGCCGCTGCAGCAGCGTCGAGGGCACGCCGACTGGGATCTCGGGCAGCGTCGGCAGCGCGGTGCCGGGCGCAATGTCGAGGTCTTGCGGATTCTTGCCGACCAGCACGGCAATCGCATGTGCGTACTGGGCCCGCGCCACGCCCAGCCCGATCAGGCTGGCCTGGGCGTTTTCGAGTTGCGTGCGCGCGGCGATCAGGTCGGACGGCGGCACCGTGCCGGCACGGTCCTTCTCAGTGACCACGCGCAGATATTGTTCGTCGGACGCCACCGTCTGCCGCAGCAGTTCGGCGCTGGCATCGTTGATGCGCAGCTCGATGACCGTGGTGGCCAGCGCGATCTGCTCGGACAGCGTGGCGTTGGCCAGCGTCGCTTCGCTGGCCTGGGCCGTGGCGGTGTTTTGCTCGATGCCGCGCCGCACTTCGCCCCACAGGTCGGGCGCCCAGCTGATATTGCCTTCGAGCGATCCCGAGTCGCTCACCGAGCGGCCGAACCCGGCGCTGCTCGAGACGTTGCCGCTCGCGCTGTGCTGGCGGGTCGCCGAGCCGGTGAGGCCCAGCACCGGAAACAGGCCGCTGCGCGCCAGGCGCACTTCGGCCAGCGCTTGCCGGTAGTTGGCATAGGCCTGCCGCACACTCTGGTTGGAGACCGACACCATCGGCTCGAGGCGATCGAGCAACGGGTCATGAAAGGCGGTCCACCAATCGCCCTTGGGGCCGGCCGCGGCACCGGGCGAGGCCGGCGTCCAGCCGGGCAGCGGTTGGTAGTGCGCGGGCACGGCCACCGCCGGACGATGGTAGTCGGGGCCGACCATGCAGCCGGCGAGCCCCAGCGAGAGCGCCACGGCCAGCGTTGCCGGAAGCGGGGAGGGAAGCCTGGTTTTCATGCGTTGGTGTCCGATTGTCTGTTCCATGGCAAGCCCGCCGACCACTTGATGAACTTGCCGCGCAAACGGTCGAGATACAGGTAGATCACCGGTGTCGTGTACAGGGTGAACATCTGGCTGAGAATCAGCCCGCCCATCACCGTGATGCCCAGCGGCTGGCGCAGCGCCGAGCCCTGGCCGAGCCCGATGGCCAGCGGCGCGGCGCCCAGCACGGCCGCCGCGGTGGTCATCATGATCGGCCGCAGCCGGATCACGGCGGCGTCGTGAATCGCCTGCTTGGCGTCCATGCCCTGATCGCGCTGCAGGCGAATCGCGACGTCGACCATCATGATGCCGTTCTTCTTGACGATGCCGATCAGCAAAATGATGCCGATCATCGCAATCACCGAGAACGGCGTGCCGAAAATCAGCAGCGCCAGGGTCGCGCCGATGCCGGCCGAGGGCAGGGTCGACAGGATCGTGATCGGGTGAATGGTGTTCTCGTAGAGAATGCCGAGCACCAGGTAGACCACCCCCAGCGCGGCCAGGATCAGCAACGGGATGGTGCCCATCGACTGCGCGTAGGCCTGCGCGGCGCCGGCGAAGGCGCCGTGGATGCTGGCCGGCATTTCGATGTCCTGCTCGGCCTGGTTGATGGCCACCGCCGCCTGGCTGAGCGAGCCGCCCACCGGCAGGTTGAAGGAGATCGTCCCGGCCACCAGCCCGCCCTGGTGATTGACCTGGGTTGCGGTGTGGCTGGTGGAGTACGTCATCAGCGCTGTCAGCGGCACCATGGTCTCGCCGGCGGTGCTCAGCGCGCTGCCGCTGGAGGCGCCGCCCTTGCTGTTGGAAATGCTGTTGGTGCGCTGGTTGGCCTCGGCGTCGGCGTTGAGCGCGTTGGTCGAGGTCGACGCGGCGCCCGCGCTGGCGACCGATACCAGCGCGCTCGACATCTGCGACTGGGCGGTGCCGCTGGGGTTGCCGGCCGCCTTGCTCAGGTGGATCCGCTCGAGCGCCTGAGGGTACTGCGCGTACTTGGGCGCGACTTCCATCACCACGAAATACTGGTTGAGCGGGTTGTAGATGGTCGAGACGGTGCGCTGGCCAAACGCGTCGTACAGCGTGTTGTCGATCTGGTTCGGTTCGAAGCCGTAACGCGCCGCGGTGGCCCGGTCGATATGGATCTCGGTCTGCAGGCCGTGCTGCTGCAAATCGGTGTTGACGTCACGCACCTGGCCCGGATACTTGCCCAGCGCGCTCACCAGTTTGGGCACCCAGGTGAAGAGCGCGTCGGCATCGTCGCCGGTGAGCGTGTATTGATATTCGGCGGCCGACTGCCGGCCGCCCACGCGCAAGTCCTGCTGCGCCTGCAGGAACAGCCGCGCGCCCGAGACGCGGTCGAGCTTGGGCCGCAGGCGGCTGACCACCTGCGCGGCCGAGACGTGCCGCTGGGCCAGCGGCTTGAGCTCGATGAAAACCACCGCGGTATTGAGCGCGCGCCCGCCGGTAAAGCCGGCTACCGATTCGACCGCCGGGTCCTGCTGCACGATCGATTGCAGCTGGGCGAGCTTTTTCTTCATGGCGGGGAACGAAATGCTCTGGTCGGCGATGATCTGTCCGATCAGGATGCCGGTGTCCTGCTCCGGGAAAAACGTCGAGGGCAGCAGCTTGAACAGGAACACGTTGAGCACCAGCAGCGCGATCAGCAGCAGGCCGACCAGGCGCGCATGGTCGAGCGCGACGGTGAGCGAGCGCGCATAGGCCGCCTTGAAGCGCTCGAACTGCCGCTCGACCCAGGCGCCCCAGCGGGTGCGCGAATGCGCGGCACTCTTGCGGGTGAGCAAATAGGCGCACATCATCGGCGTGATGGTCAGCGAGATCACCAGCGAGATCAGGATGGCGATCGACAGCGTGACCGCGAATTCGTGGAACAGCATGCCGACGATGCCCGGCATCAGCAGAATCGGCAGGAACACCGCGATCAGCGACAGGCTCATCGCGAGCACCGTGAAGCTGACCTCGGCGCTGCCCTGCAAGGCCGCCTCGCGCGGGCTCAGGCCCGCCTCGAGGTGGCGCATGATGTTCTCGAGCACCACCACCGCATCGTCGACCACGAAGCCGGTGCCGACCGTCAGGGCCATCAGCGAGAGGTTGTCGATGCTGTAGCCGAGCAGATACATCGGCCCGAAGGTGCCGATGATCGACAGCGGCAAGGCCACCGCCGGAATCAGCAGCGCGCGCGGCGAGCGCAGGAACACGAACACCACGCCGACCACCAGCAGCACGGCGAGAAACAGCGAGCGCTCGGTGTCGTCCACCGATGCCTTGACCGACTGCGAATGATCGAGCGCCACGCCCACGCGAATCCCGCTGGGCAGGCTCGCCTCGACGCTCGGCAGCACCTTGCGGATCTGGTCGACGGTCTGCACCACATTGCTGCCCGGGCGCGGATAAACGATCACCAGCACCGCCGACTTGCCGTTGTAGAGGCCGGCGTTGCGAATGTTTTCATTCGAATCGACCACCTCGGCGACGTCGCGCAGCAGTACCGGCGCGCCGTTGCGATAGGCGATCACGAGATCGCGGTAGGGCGCCGCCTCGTTGATCTGGTCGTTCGAGAGCACCATGAACCGCTGCCCGGCCTGGTCGAGATAACCCTTGGCGCTATTGGCGTTGGCCGCGGCCAGCGCGGCCCGCACATCTTCCAGGCCGATGCCGTAGCTGTTGAGCTTGTCCGGCTCGAGCTCGACCCGCACGCTGGGCAATGCGCCGCCGCCCAGCGTGATCTCGCCGACCCCGTCGACCTGCGAGAGCTGCTGCAGGATCACCGAGCTGGCGGAGTCGTAGAGCTGCGCCTTGGTCAGCGTGTCGGAGGTCAGCGCCAGCACCATCACCGGCGAGTCGGCCGGGTTGAACTCGCGGTAGCTGGGGTTGCCGCGCAGGGTGGTCGGCAAATCGGCGCGCGCGGCCTGGATCGCCGCCTCGACGTCGCGCGCGGCGCCGTTGATGTCGCGCTTGAGCCCGAACACGGTGATGATGCGCGTCGAGCCGACACTGCTCGTCGAGGTCATCTCGTTGACGTCGGCGATGGTGCCCAGCCGCCGCTCGAGCGGCGCGGCCACCGTCGCGGCCATGGTCTCGGGGCTGGCGCCGGCCATGTTGGCCTGCACCACCACCACCGGGTAAGCGACGTTGGGCAGCGGCGCGACCGGCAGCTGAAAATAGGCCAGCACGCCCGACAGAAGAATCGCGATGGCCAGCAGCGTGGTCGCCACCGGCCGCCGGATAAAGAGCGCCGAGAGATTCACGGCGCACCCTCGGCGGGCTGCTCGCGCGGCTTACCGCGCACGCGCCGCGCGAGCCGGTCGAAGAACAGGTAAATCACCGGCGTGGTGAACAGCGTCAGCAATTGGCTCAGCAGCAGGCCGCCGATGATCGCCAGGCCCAGCGGGCGGCGCAGCTCGGAGCCGGTGCCCGTGCCCAGCAGCATCGGCAGGGCGCCCAGCATGGCCGCCAGGGTGGTCATCAGAATCGGCCTGAACCGCAGCAGCGACGCCTCGAAGATCGCCTCGCGCGGCGCCTTGCCGCGCTGGCGCTCGGCGTCGAGCGCGAAGTCGACGATCATGATGGCGTTCTTCTTGACGATGCCGATCAGCAAGACGATACCGATGATGCCGATCACGTCCAGGTCGCTGCCGGCAAGCATCAGCGCGAGCAGCGCGCCGATGCCCGCCGAGGGCAGCGTCGAGAGGATCGTCACCGGATGGATGAAGCTCTCGTAGAGCACGCCCAGCACGATATACACGGCGACCAGCGCCGCCGCCAACAGGTACACCTCGCTGGAGAGCGACTCCTGGAACGCCTGCGCGGCGCCCTGGAAGGCGCTGGTGATCGAGCGCGGCAAATGGCTGGCCTGCTCGGCCTGCCCGATCGCCTTGACCGCCGTGCTCAGCGAAGCGCCCTGGGCCAGGTTGAACGAGATGGTGACCGCCGGGAACTGCGCCAGATGGTTGATCACCAGCGGCGACTTGACGATCTGCAGGTTGGCGATCTGCTTGAGCGGCACCTGGCCGGTGCCCGCCGTCTGGCTCGGCAGGTACAGGTCGCCCAACGCCTGCAGATTCGGCAACGACTGCGGCTTGGCCACCAGAATCACGCGATATTGGTTGGCCTGCTGAAAGATGGTCGAGACGATGCGCTGGCCCAGCGCGTCGTACAGCGCGTTGTCGACGGTCGCCGCGGTAATGCCGTAGCGCGCGGCCAGCTGCCGATTGAGCTCGACGTTCACGCTCAGGCCCTGGTTGTCGAGATCGCTGGTCACGTCGGTAATCGACGGGATCTGCTTCATGCGCTCGAGCAGCCCCGGCACGTATTGCTCGAAGGTCTGCTGGTTGGGCCCGCGCAGCACCAGCTTGTACTGGTTGGGCGAGACCGTGGTGTCGAGCGTGAGATCCTGCTCGGGCTGGAGGTACAGCTTGATGCCCGGCACGCCGGCGACTTCCTGCCCCAGGCGGCGGGCAATCTGGCGGGCGGTGAGCGAGCGCTGGTCGTGCGGGCGCAGGTTGATCAGGAAGCGGCCGTTGTTGAGCGTGGCGTTGGTGCCGTCGATGCCCACGTAGGAAGTCAGCGAGGTGACGTCGGGGTCTTTCAGGATCGCCTCGGCCAGCGCGCTCTGGCGCTCGGCCATTACCTTGTAGGAGACCGAATTGTCGGCCACGCTGATGCCCTGGATCACGCCGACGTCCTGTACCGGAAACAAGCCCTTGGGAATCGCCACGTACAAAAACACCGTGAGCGCCAGCGTGCCGAGCGCCACCGCCAGCGTCAGGCCCTGGTGATCGAGCACCCAGTGCAGGCCGCGCTCGTAGGCGGCCAGCGTCTTGTCGAAGGCGCGCTCGCTGATGCGCTCGAAACGGCTCGGATGGCGCTGCGCCCGCGCGCGCAGCAGGCGCGCGCACAGCATCGGCACCAGCGTGAGCGAGACCACCGCCGAGATGACGATGGTGACGGCCAGCGTCACGGCGAATTCGCTGAACAGGCGCCCGATCACGCCGCCCATGAACAGCAGCGGGATCAGCACGGCGATCAGGGAGACCGTCAGCGACAGAATCGTGAAGCCGATCTGGCCGGCGCCTTCGAGCGCCGCCTGCAACGGCGTCTTGCCCTCTTCGAGATAACGCACGATGTTCTCGATCATCACGATCGAGTCGTCGACCACGAAGCCGGTGGCGATGATCAGTGCCATCAGCGACAGATTGTCGATCGAGTAATTGAGCTCGTACATCATTGCCAGCGTGCCGATCAGCGAGACCGGCACCGAGATGCTGGGGATGATGGTGGCCGGCAGATTGCGCAGGAACACGAAGATCACCAGCACCACCAGCGCCACGGCCAGCACCAGCTCGAGCGCCGCGTCGGACACCGAAGCGCGGATCACGCCGGTGCTGTCGGAGACCACCGCGACGTGCATGCCGGCCGGCAGCGCCGCCTCGAGCCGGGGCAGGGCTTTCGTGATCTGGTCGACAGTGGCGATCACGTTCGCCCCCGGCTGGCGCCGCACGTTGAGAATGATCGCCGGCGTGCGGTTGTACCAGGCGCCCTGCTCGACGTTCTGCGCGGCCTGGCTGACGTGGGCGACGTCGCGCAGGTACACCGGTGCGCCGTTGCGATAAGCGATCACCGTGTCGAGATAGCCGGCCGGGTCCTTGATCTGGTCGTTGGCGTTGATCGTGTAGTCGAGCTCGGGGCCGTCGAAATTGCCCTTGGGCTGGCTGACGTTGACGGTGTTGAGCAGCGTGCGCAGATCGTCGATATTCAGGCCGTAGGCGGCCAGCTTCTGCGGATCGGCCTCGACCCGCACCGCCGGCACGTTGCCGCCGGCGGCGGTGACCTGGCCCACGCCGGGCACTTCGGCGATTTTCGCGGCGAGCCGGTTATTGGCGACATCCTGCAGCTGGGTCAGCGACATCGACTTGGAAGTCAGCGCCAGCGTCAGGATCGGCTGGTCGGCCGGATTGACCTTGGCGTAGGTCGGCGGCGCCGGCAACCCGCTGGGCAGCAGGCTGTTGGCCGCGTTGATGGCCTGCTGGACGTTTTGCTGGGCGACGTCGAGATTGAGCGCGAGGTTGAATTGCAGCGTGATGACCGAGGCGCCCTCGGAGCTGTACGACACCATCTGCTGCAGGCCGGGGATCTCGCCGAGCTGCACCTCCAGCGGCGCGGTCACGGTGGTGGCCATCACGTCGGGGCTGGCGCCCGGGTAGAAGGTCGTCACCTGGATGGTCGGGTAATCGACGTCGGGCAGCGACGAGACCGGCAAAAAGCGAATCGCCACCAGCCCCACCAGCACGAAGGCGATCATCAGCAGCAGCGTGGCCACCGGCCGCAGAATGAACAGGCGGGAGATATTCATCGGCGCGCGACCCGCTGGCTACGACGCGCGCGCGGCACTGCCCGGGGCCGCCGGGGTTGCGGCCGGCGCGCTCGCCGGCGAACCCGGCGCGGGCCGCTGCGCCGGGGCGAGCCGAATCCTGGCGCCGTCGCTCAGGCGGTCGAGACCGTCGGTAACAACCGTCTGGCCGGCGTTCAGGCCCGCGACGATGACCGTATGCCGGCCGTCGCTGGGGCCCACGGTGACCTTGCGCACCGAAACCGTCTGGTTGGGATTGACCAGAAACACATAGTCGCCCGGCGCGCCGCTTTGCACCGCCGCGGTCGGCACCAGCACGACATGCCGCAGCGTATCGACCAGCAGCCTGACGTTGACGAACTCATTCGGGAACAGCGCCTCGTCGGCGTTGGCGAACATCGCGCGCAGCGGCACGGTGCCGGTACTGGTGGCCATCTGATTGCCGACCGCGTACAGCGTGCCGGAGGCCAGCTGTTTGGTGTTGTCGCTGTTATAGACCGTCACCGGCAATTTGGCACCGGCGTTCACGCGCTGCAACACGCTGCCCAGCGCGTTTTGCGGCACGGCGAACTCGACCGTGGTGGGTTTGATGGTGGTGATCACCACCAGCTGGCTCGAGGTGGTCACGTAATTGCCCGGATCGACCAGGCGCAGGCCGACGCGGCCGGCCACCGGCGCGGTGATGTGGGCATAGGCCAGATCGAGCTCGAACTGCGCGATGCTGGCCCGGTCGGCCTTGACGGCCGCCTCTTGCTGCCGCACGGTGAACTGCTGGTCGGCGTAGGTCTGCTCGGCAATCGCCTGATGCTGGTGCAACTGCGCATAGCGCGCCAGATCGGCCCGGGCCTGGGCCAGCGCGGCCTGGTCCTTGGCCAGCTGGGCCTCGGCCTGCTGCTTGCTGATTTCGTACTGCCGGGGATCGATCTGCGCGAGAAACTGGCCCTTGGCGACGTCCTGGCCTTCCTGGTAGCCGACCGCCGTCAGGTACCCGCTCAACTGCGGCAGCACGGTGACGGTGGTGATCGGCGTGACGGTGCCCAGCGCGCTCAAGGTCTGCGGCATGTCGCCCACCGTGGCGGCGGCGACCGTGACCACCTGCGCCGGCATGCCGCGCTGGACTTTCTTGCGGCCCAACAGGTGGTACAGCACCAGCGCGACGAGCACCAGCAACACCACCAGGATGATCAGGCGCCCGCGGCGCCCCTGCTTGACTTGCGTGGACGGGGCCTCGCTCATATCACTCTTGTATGGATGCCTCCCGGCGATAGGTAGTAACCCGCATCGTGTTGTGAAGAAGTCGGCTGCTGCCTTGTATCCGGCCTAGTGTGTGGATCGATGGGTTGCCCCGCTCGGCCACTGGCCCCGATGTAATCCGCTGACGAACACCTCATCTCCAAAACGGACTGTTGAAGTCCGGAATGACATTCAGGTTTAGCTCGTCCCGGTCTGACCTGTTTCACATCACTTCGCTTCGTGCTGCCTGTGCGCCTTCAAAGGCTCACCATATCCTTCTAAAGGTGATGGATGATTGGTTACCGAGTTAGGCCGCAAGCGGCTTGGTGCTCTGGTAACCCCGTTGGTACTCTTGCTGCTTGGCGGTGATGGCCCAGATCGTGCGTGCCATCTTCGCGGCTTGTGCCACGATGACCACGTTCGCTGGGCGCCGCACCTTGATCTGTTCAAGCCATGGTCCCGGCTCCTTGGCGTTCGTGAGTACCGACCGCGCCCCGTGAATCAGCAACGTGCGCAAATAGGTGTCTCCTCGCTTGGAGATGCCCAGCAGATTGACCTTGCCCCCTGTGCCGCGTTGCTTTGGCACCAAGCCCAGCCACGCGCAGAATTCGCGGGCGGACTTAAAGGCGCGAGCCTCGCCCATCGTGGCGATCGCTGCCGTCGCGGTGAGCAGACCCACGCCCGGAATCTCGGCCACGCGCTTCATGTCAACGTTCTCACGCAGGCGCTGCGCCAGCCGCTGTTCGATCGCCCTAATGTCGGCTTCGGTTTGCTTGATCCGTTGAGTTTGCTCTCGCAGGCTGTCAGCTACGTACTGCGGGATGTCCTTGGCCAACGATTCAAGCGCCGTCTCCATCTCACTGAGCAGGGCCCTCGCTCCCTTGGCGAAGATCGTGCCGAACTCATAGAGCAGGCCTCGCAGTGAGTTCATCTGCATGATTTTCATCTTCATGAGCAGCTCTCTCTGGCGGTGCAGCGTCAGCGTCGCCTGCTGCTCCAACGTCTTCATGCCCACGAACTTCGTTCCAGGTTGCTGAATAGCCAGCCAGATCGCACGTGCGTCCGTCGCGTCGGTCTTGTTGCCGCAGACAAACGGCCTTACTGCCTTGGCGTGGATGAGTCGTACGCTGTGACCCAGCGCCTTGAACTTGCGTGCCCAGTAGTGCGCACCACCGCACGCCTCAATGCCGATCAAGCAGGACTGACGGTTTGCGAAATACTCCAGCACCTTCGCACGCTTGATCTGCTGGTTAATGATTTCGCCAGTGTCCATGTCCACCGTGTGTAGCTGGAAAACGCTCTTGGCAATGTCCACCCCAAAGACCTGCTGGCCGTCGATCAAGCCGATGATTTGCCCAGCTCCCATGCTTGCTTTACGATTCATGTCGGACCCTCGATGGTGTTTGTGAAGACCTCGGTCTATCACACCCTGGGCACCTTGATGCCGTATCCATTCGAGGGTCCACCTTGCGATCGCCGCAAGACAACTCCACAGAACAGCCACGTTCTTCATCTCCGTACTCCAGTCCCAGTTTCAATCCCCGTAGGGAGGGAGGCATCCATTACATCTCCGAAAGCTATTGCCATCCGGCGCAATGGGCTCGCCACGGCTGCGCGCGGCGGCCCCGCCAAGCATAGCAGGGGCGCAGCCTGGCGGGTAAAGCGCGCGCGCCAATGCGCCGGCCCCCTGCGCGGCAAGACAGCGGCGGGTGCATTGACGGAGCAAGGCGGCGTCAAGATGAATCCGAATGGCCATGCCGTGCAGTCTAGCGGAGGAAGCCCGGAATTTTTGTTACACGGCCTTGGCGAGAAATTACGAACCGTTACAGCGAAGCTGCCGTGTCACGGCGTATCGGTGGTGCGGGGATGCGACGGGGAGTGGCGAGGAGTGGCGAGGAGTGGCGAGGGGCAAAGCGCGGCCGCGCCGCCCCCGGGTGCGGCAGGGCCGTGTCAGGCCTTGCGGTGCGCGTCGGCGTCGAGCGCCTGTTCGGCCGCCGCGCCGACCAGGCCGCGGTAATACAGATGCGCGCCGATCGCGAGCGAATCGTTGCGGATTTCCTGGAACGCTTTCCACGCCTTGACCGGGTCCTTGAACAGCAGGTAATGCGCCTCGCGCGCGATCAGCGTGGCGACTTCGTGCAGGCCGTGCCCGTGCAGCACGTTGACGAGCGCATCGAGGCTGTGGTGGGTGCGCGCGTCGGTGCGCGGATACAGCATATGCAGCACGGCGACCTGCTGCGTGGCCAGCGCGGCGGACAACGCCATGACGATGTCCTGGTGGTTCAGGGCGGTAACGACGCTGTCGGTGGCGTGGTCATGCTCGGGGAACAGCGTTTCAAGGGAGGCATTCATCGGGGATCTTCCTGCGTATCGCGTAAGCGTAATGATGGGAAGGCACCGGCCGCCGACAAACTGCGGCGGGCGAGCCAAGCGATGGAAAACACTCAACGGCGCCCAACCGTGCGATGCAGGGCATTTGCCCCCCTGACATCCGGCCCTGGCGCATCACATCGAACCTGCGCCGGCACGCGTCGAGCTCGAATTATATCGGCTGAAGAGAATTTTCGTGCGGTGCAGCATCGCGCCCCTCGTGGCGGCGCCACTCGCCCGGGGTCATGCCGGTGCGTTGCGTGAAGGCGCGCCGGAATGCCGCCACCGATTGGTAGCCGACGATTTCCGCCACCGCCTCGGTGGACAGCGCCGGCTTTTTCAGCGCGTTGGCGGCCAGGCTCATGCGCAAGTCGGTCAACAGATCGCTGGCCGAGCGGCCGACCTTGTCCTGGAAATGGCGGGCGAGCGTGGCGCGCGACATGTGACAGCGTTGCGCCAGTTCGGGCAGGGTCCATGGATGCGCGGGGTCGTCGAACATCGCCGTGAGCGCGGGCGCCAGGCGCGGCTGGCCGGCCAGCGCCAGCAGCCCGAGCGCGGGCGTCTGCGCTTCGCTGGCCAGGCGCAGCGTGAGGGCGAACAGGGCCGCCGACAACGCATTGAGCAGCGCATGCCCGCCCAGTTGGTCGCCCAACGATTCGGCCCGCATCAAGCCCAGCAGGCCGGCGAGCTGCGCGGCGGTGGTCTGCGGCGGCGTCTCGCCAGCGGGCGCCGCGCGCACCACCAGCCGCTGCGGCAGGTAATCGCGCATCAGGCGGTCGTGCGGCGCGGCCAGCCGAAAGCGCCCGCACAGCATGTCGAGCCGGTCGCCGCCGCCGGCGTTTTCGCTGAGCGTGACGCGGCTCAGCGCAGCGCGCTCGACGGTGGGCAGCGGCGGCGCGCCGCTGCCGTCGTGCAGCACGTGCGTCGAGCCGTGCGGCAGCAGCACGATATCGCCGGGCCCCAGGCGTTGCGGCGCGTCGCCGCCCGGCGCCTCGAGGATCGCGGTGCCCTTGAGCACCACGTGATAGGGCATGTCGCCAGGCAAGATATCTTCATACACCGTGCGCCACGGCGCGCCATAGCTGCAGCGATATTCGAGCTCGCCGGTCACGGTCATCATCGCGAGCAGGCGGCTCAACCAATCCATCGGGGGTGACATCGCAATCCTTAACGTGAGACGTATGAGCATTTTATTGAGCGATTACGGACTCATCAAGCTCATTTTTCGCCGTTACAGTGGAGGCTCCTTACATCACTCAACCAAGGAGTCCGACCATGAGCCGCATTGCCATCCCCGCTATCGAATCCGCCACCGGCGCCACCGCCGAAGCCTATGCCCTGGCCAAAAAGGCTGCCGGCGGCGTGCCCAACCTGTTTGCCGCGCTGGGCCACTTGACCCCCGAAGGGCTGAAGGCCTATCTGAACGCCGAAGGCGTGGTGGCCGCGGGCACCCTGAGCCGGCAAGACCGCGAAACGATCAAGCTGCTGGTCAGCGAAGTGGCGGGCTGCGACTATTGCGTGGCCGCGCACTCGCTGCTGGGCAAAATGGCCGGCCTGAAGCCCGACACGCTGCGCCAGATCCGCGCCGGCGAGGCCACCGGCGAGCCCCAGCGCGACGCACTGGCGCGATTCGTGCGCACCCTGGTGCAAACGCGCGGCACGGTGAGCGCCGACGCGGTCGAGGCGATTCGCGCGGCCGGCTACAGCGAGGTGCAACTGGCGGAGATCTCGCTGGTGATCGCGCTGACCGTGTTCACCAACCTGTTCAACCGCATCAACGACACCGAGGTGGATTTTCCACCGGTCGAATAAGGGCCGCGATCGGGCCGGGCGAGGTATAGTCGGGCGTGTGTGCCCCCTCGCCTCGTCGCCCTATCGATGGATCCCGCCAAAGCCCAGGAATTGAGCCGGAGCAAGCGCCAGGCGCTGCTCCTGCTGCTGCTTGCCGCCGCCGTGTTCGTCGGCACCGCGCTCGCGCCCAGGGGCCCGTGGGTCGACGGCGTGAAGGCGGTGGCCGAAGCGGCGATGGTCGGCGCACTGGCCGACTGGTTCGCGGTGGTCGCGCTGTTCCGGCGCGTGCCGCTGCCGGTGGTCGCCAGGCACACCGCCATCATCCCCCGCAACAAAGACCGCATCGCCGACAACCTCGCGCAGTTCGTGCGCGACAAATTTCTCGACGCGCCGTCGATCGTCGGGCTGATCCGCAGGCACGACCCGGCGCAGCGCATCGCGCAATGGCTGACGGCCCCCGCCAATACCGAATTGCTGGGCGGCTACGTGGCCACCCTCACCGCCGGCCTGCTGGAGCTGACCGACGACGCGCGCATCCAGCGCTTTATCCGGGATGCGCTGCACGCGCTGCTGGGCAAGCTCGATCTGTCGCAATCGATGGGCACGCTGCTCGACACGCTCACGCAGGACGGCCGGCACCAGAAGCTGCTCGACGCGGGCATCGCGCAATTCGTCGCACTGCTCGACAAACCCGAGACGCGCGCCTTCATCGCCGCGCGCATCGTCGAATGGCTCAAGCGCGAACATCCCAAAAAGGAACGCGTGCTGCCCACCGAATGGCTCGGCGAAAACGGCGCGGCAATGGTGGCCAAGGCGGTCAACTCGGTGCTCTCCGACATCAGCGCCAACCCGCGCCACGTACTGCGCGAACGCTTCGACGCGGCGGCCGCCACGCTGATCGACAAGCTCAAGACCGACCCGGCGTTTCTCGCCAAGGGCGAGCAGATCAAGCGCTACATCCAGGACGACCCGGCGCTCAATCGCTACATCGCGGAGCTGTGGGGCCAACTGCGCCGCTGGCTCAAGGACGACATCACGCGCGGCGACTCGGTGCTGCACGCCAGAGTCGCCGCCGCCGGCCAATGGCTCGGCAAGGAGCTGGCCACCAACGCGGCCCTGCGCGAAGCGCTCAACGAACACATGGAAACCGCCGCGCGCGCCATGGCGCCGGACTTCTCGGCTTTTCTCACCCGGCACATCAGCGACACCGTCAAAAACTGGGACGCCGCCGACATGTCGCGGCAGATCGAACTGCACATCGGCAAGGACCTGCAATTCATCCGCATCAACGGCACGCTGGTCGGCGGGTGCATCGGCCTGTTGCTGTATTTGAGCAGTTATGCGATCGAGGCGGTGCGGGCGCATTTGATGTAGGGTAGGCGCGCGGCGCCGGCACATGCCGATGCGCGCGCACCCCGACATTTCCGGCTATCACTAAAGTTTGCATGCCGCGTGCCGTTATCGTGTGTGTCGCACTACGCAACGGGCGCCAACCGCTCGCGGCAGCACCGTCGCCCCAACATCCAGCAAATCGGCCTGTCGCGCTCGTTTCACTGTAAAGAACTTCGCTGGCCGATGGGCCGGCAAAGGCGCTGACCAAGGCATGACAAACATCGATTACGGATTCGAGACCATAGGCATTGCGCAGCTGGCCGCGCTGGACGCCGACCGGCTCGACGAACTGCCCTACGGCGTGATCGGCTTCGCGCCGGACTTTTTGGTGACGCACTACAACGCCACCGAATCGCGCAACGCGGGGCTTTCCGCGGCGCGCATTCTGGCCCGCCATATTTTCGAGGAAGTCGCGCCGTGCATGAACAACTTCATGGTCGCGCAACGGTTTCTCGACGCCCAGACGCTCGATGAAATCATCCCCTACGTGCTCACCCTGCGCATGCGCCCCACCCCCGTGCGGCTGCGCCTGCTGATGTCGCCCGAGATCGCCACGCGGTATCTGCTGATCGAGCGCAAGGTGGCCGCATGAACGGCCCCGACCTCGGGCCGGACGAACTCGCCGCCGAGCACGAAGCGCTGCTCTCGTTCATGTATCTCTCGCCGGTGGGCATCGTGCGCAGCGACCTGGCGGGCAACGTCGACATGATGAACCCGATGGCCGCGCAGTTGCTGATGCCGCTGGCGCAGGGCGGCGAGCTCGCCAATATTTTCGAGACGCTCGCCCCGGTCGCCCCGGAGTTGCGCCGCCTGGTGGCCGAGTTCACGCGCGAGCGCGGCCCGGTTTGCGAGAATCGCCGGCTGTACGTGAACCCGGCCAGGCACCACCCGGCCGTGCTTAGCTGCTCAATCATCAGGATCGGCGCCGGCTTCCTGATGACCGTATTGACCGACATCTCGCGCCAGGTCGCCGCCGAGCGGCAAGTGCGCCAAACCGAATCGTGGCTGGCCGGCATCTACACCAGCGTGCACGACTTCGCCTTCTTCACGCTCGACGCGCAGGAGCGCGTGGAGACCTGGCATCCGTCGATCGAACGGCTCACGGGTTTTCAGGCAGACGACATCGTCGGCAGGCCGCTCGACATTTTCTATGCCCCGGGCGAGGCGTGCCCGGGGCGCCTGGCGGAACACGTGGCGCTAGCGCGCGACGACGGCTGGCACATCGAGGAATGCTGGTGCGCGACCCGCTCGGGCGAGCGCTTCTGGGGGCAGATTCTCGTCTCGGTGCTGCACGAAGACGGCGACGCGCCGAGCGGGTATTCCGTGGTGATTCGCGACGCCTCGCAGCGCAAGGTCACCAGCGACAACCTCGAGCGGCTGCTGACCACCGACCACCTGACCGGCGCCTCGAACCGCGCGCACTTCTTCCAGGTGGCCGAGGCCGAATTCACCCGCGCGCGGCGGCACCGGCGCCCGCTCTCGCTGGTGATGCTCGACGCCGACCACTTCAAGCGCATCAACGACACGGCCGGGCACACGGCGGGCGACGAAGTGCTGCAGCAGATCGTGCGCGAAGCCAAGCGCACGCTGCGCGCGGCCGACCTGATCGGCCGGCTCGGCGGCGAGGAATTCGCGCTGCTGCTGCCGGCCACCACGCGGCAGGAAGCCGCCGCCATCGCAGAGCGCCTGCGCGCGGCGATCGAACAGCTGCCCATCGAGACCGGCGGGCAAGTGCTGCACGCCACCGTGAGCCTCGGCGTAGCGGCACTCGACGAATCGGAGGCGGAACTCGACGACCTGCTGGCCGCCGCGGATCGCGCGCTGTACGAAGCCAAGCGCGCGGGACGCAACTGCGTGCGCGTCGAAGACGTCGTCAAATCGGAACAAGGCGCCACGGAATCAACGAAGGGGGATGGTGAGGCGCGGCCCCCGTCCCCATCGGCAGGAGAGGCCCAATGAAGTCTTCCACCCAACCCGGCGTCGACATCACGCCGCTTGCCCCGCAAGGCTGTGTCGGCTGCAAGGATGCCACGCCGCTGCCGATCGAGATCGACTTCGCGTTTCAGCCGATCGTCGACGTGCGCAGCAAGGCGGTTTTCGCGTGCGAGGCGCTGGTGCGCGGCGCCGGGGGCGAATCGGCCGCCACCGTGCTCGCGCAAATCGACGAAGGCAACCGATACCACTTCGACCAGCGCTGCCGGCAAGTGGCGATCGCCACGGCCGCCGCGCTCGCGCTCGACGCGCATCTGTCGATCAACTTCATGCCCAATGCCGTGTACCGGCCCGAGGTGTGCATCAGAACGACGCTGGAGGCCGCGCAGACGCACGGCTTTCCGCTCGAAAAAATCATCTTCGAAACCGTCGAGGGCGAGCACATCGCCGACCGCGCGCACCTGGTCGACATTTTCAAGGCCTACAAAAGCTACGGCTTTCGCACCGCCATCGACGACTTCGGCGCCGGCTACTCCGGGCTCTCGCTACTCGTCGACTTCCAGCCCGACCTCGTCAAGCTCGACATGAGCCTGCTGCGCGGCATCGACACCGACAGCGTGCGCCAGCGCATCGTCAAGGGCATCCTCTCGATCGCCCGCGACCTGGGCATCGAAGTCATCGCCGAAGGCATCGAAACCCAAGGCGAGCGCGACTTCTTCGTCGCGCACGGCGTCAGCCTGATGCAAGGCTACTTCTTCGCCAAACCGGCATTTCGCGCGATACCGCACCTCGATCCGCACGTCTTCGCCTGAGGCGGCGCAGACCGCTCCCGGCCCGTTCACTGCCCATTCACTGCCCGCTCGCCGCTCGGCGGGCGGGGCAACGGCGGACCGCTACACCATCTGCCGCACCGGCCCGCAGGCCGCTTCCAACTGTTGCTGCAACGGCTGCGCCAGCGCCCACAAACCGCTGGGCGCCACCGCACGCTCGTCGGCCTGCTTGAGCAGCGCGAGGAATGCGGTAAAGGCGTCGCTGTGTAGTGGTCAAGAAATTTCGGACAGGCCAATAGGTTTTTTGACGGTCAGTTTTGCCTCGTAGGCCGCGGGCGACAGATAGCCCAAAGTCGAATGCAAGCGCACAGGATTGTAGAAGCCGACGATGTACTGATTAATATCCCGTCTGGCTTCATCGTGATTGGCGTAGCGACGTCGCCACACGCGCTCCATCTTCAAGTTCAGGAAGAATCGTTCCATCACTGAATTGTCCCAGCAATTTCCCTTGCGACTCATGCTACAAACCACATGATGTTGCTTTAGCAGGGCTTGGTATTCAGCGCTCGCATACTGACTGCCTCGATCCGAATGCAAAATGAGTCCCGGTGCCGGACGGCGTTGTTGCAGCGCCATGTTCAAGGCTGACATCACTAACTCCGCGGGCATCGTCGGTGCCATCGCACCAGCCGATGACCTTGCGCGAGTAAAGTTCGAGCACCACCGCCAAGTAGAGCCAGCCTTGCGCCGTGCGGATATAACTGATGTCAGAAACCCAGGCCCGATTAGGCTCACATACGTCAAAGCGCCGCTCCAACACGTTCGGCGCCACGGGCAGCGCGTGTTTGCTATTGGTCGTGGCAACGAACTTTCGTTTCCAGAGCACATGCAAGCCAGCTTCGCGCATGAGCGTGCGTACGCGGTATCTGCCCATGCGCAAACCTTGTGCTCGCACGGCGTGCATCACTCGCCGGCTACCATAGCTCGCACCACTGGCGGCAAATACCGCCTTGACGTGGGTTTGCTCACGCAGGTGCCGGGGACCGGGCTGGGCGCGCTGGTGCGCGTAATAGCCGGAGCGGCTGACCTGCAGTACTCGGCAGGCGGCACTGACCGATATGGCCTTCTGTTGCAAGTGCGCTACCACGCGGTAGGTCACTTCAGTTCTCGTGCAAAGAAGGCCGACGCTTTTTTTAACAGACTATTATCTTCGCGCAGTTGTCGATTCTCCGCCTCGAGTTGCCGAATGCGCTGCTGCTCGGCCGTCAATGGCTGACCGATGCCGGGACCGCCAGCGCGCTCCGCGTCGTATTGCGTCAGCCAGCGTCGAACCGCGCTCTCTCCGAGCCCCATCGAGCGACAAACCTCGCTCGCTGTCAACCCTTGGTCTCAGACCATACGCACCGTTCTTTTGTCATCTGCTTTCCTCGTCGATAGAGATTATCTTCCTATCGACCTGTCCGAGGAAATTAGACCATTACATACCACGTAGCCCGTTCGCTCAATGAGATTACTTCTATGCTTACGATCAATACCGCAAGCGCTGGAGTTCCTTAAATATACAGTCCAAAATGCTGGCGCTCCCCTTTCCCAAGGGAAGTAGCGTTTGCCTGTTACCTCTCGCTTCCTTTGCAGCGTAATAAGCTTGGTGCTTACTGCTCTTCCAGGCAAACACAAATATGTCGGCATTCGCTGCCAAATGTTTCAACCGGTCGGTAGCCGCGTAGTCTGCATTCACTTCTACCCGTGACTGAGGCAAGAGTTTTTGAAGGAATTCTCGTGCACGTTGACCGGCAGGCTCAGTTAGTGTGTAAATACCGATCAAGCCAGCGAAATCAATTGATGCGACAGCTGCGGCATGCTCGTCTACCTGAGGGGGGAAACTTTCGAGCAACTCAACAGCGCCATAATCTTTTGCCAACAGCGATAAGACTGCAAGCCGCGCCGGATTTAGTCGATGGGCGTGAACTCGAGCCACGCCCACAACTGCAGTGAAAAAGCGCAGTCTTGATTCGTGATCTGGCGACGCGTACAGTGCCAGCATCTCCGCTGCATTAAGCGCCCAGTCGATATTGCCCGGCGCACTGTTTGCGGAAAGGACCTCGGCGAACGCTTCCAGTGCTTCAACATAGTCACCTTTCGTTGGGCCGAGACCGATCAGTGCTTGCATCAGAACAGACGCCAACTCCAGTTCATTAGCCGACACCGTGCCGCTCCAAGCCACGATTCGAATTAGCATGCTGTAAAGCGGCATGAAGCCCCGCATTGGATTGGCCTGACGGTCAACAAAGAATTCCACCAACGCGGGAAAGGCGTCACGGAAGACAGCCTCAGCGTCTCCCCTTGCGTTGCCGATTCTCTCTGCCAGTTCGCGGCAGGCTCTCGGATCGGAGACAAACGACTCGATATCCCAGCGCGTGGAGGCGTCCGCTAAAATTTGCAGAGGGTGTCGGTCGTAGTTGCCTGCCAGTACATAGTTGGCCCAAGACAACCAGTCAGAGCCAGGGCGAATGTGCGAGTTCGAAGTCACAGTGCCTGCGTCGGATGACTCCTCTTCTAACTGCCGCAATCGTGCCAAATCACGCTTTGACCATTTGCTTTGTATGTCTTCCGGGGCCGATCGAACTGCTTCGAGGACTCGAAGAGTAACTTGCTTGTCCTCCAACTCAACGGCACAGCGCAGCATCGCCCCGTAGGTCCATGCCTCGGGACGACTTTCGAGCGACAATTGAAGAGCTAGTTCATAGTCCTCGTCGCCCAAAGCTTGGCGTGCCAGGACGGCTTTGTCCTCATCCGATGACGATGCCGACGTCAATCTGCCGATCCAACGATCAATCAGGCTGTGCTCAGCGTGTTCCGGATAGGACTCGGCAATGGATTCGCAACGTGCCACATTAGGCTTATCCTGTGTCAATTCAAAGAGCAGGAAGGCCTTCAGTACGTTGGGTTGACGGATGCCTTTTCGCTCTTGGAAGAGCGGGCCGAACGGACGTGCGATATTGCTTCGGAACGCGTTGAGCACCTTGTCAACATTCAGGTCACGCTCAATGTCCGCGACGTAGGTTGAATATAGTGCTTCAACCAGGTCCGCTATAATTTGGGCGGGCAGTGAAAGACCCAGAACGCTCTTGACCAGCGAGTAGTCGTGTGCAAGTTGATGCTGACGGCCAAGCCCGGCCAGCATGCGAATCTCTAAATACTTTTGCTGCTCCGAATCGACTCGGCCGCTCGCAATCAATTCGTCGCGCAAACGATATGCATCCGCTTCATTACCAGCCAGCAGTGCGTTATCGAATTCCGCTCGGATTCGGCCGAATGGGCGTTGCGTGCGATCGGGAATCACCGGGCGGCGACGCAGCATGCCAAGATACAACAGTAATGCTTGGGAGACTTCGTCGCGGGCCGCCGCATCTACCGGTCCGAAGCGGAAGATAAAGCGGCCAAATCGAGCGCGCAAACTGCGTTCGATCTCATCGTCATCTTCCTTCTCAAGCGGTTGGCCGCGGAAATCACTGTAACTTGGACCGACGGCAGCAGTTAGTTCCTGCGCCAACGCAGTTGCGGAAGCGTCATCTTCTGCCATGCCATACCACTGGCATGGTCCATTCGTATCAAATACTGGCAGTACGATAGGACGTTGAACGTGTGGTGCCGCGAAGGCGTTGATCCAAGGGATTACGTGTTCCAACCAAGCGGCCGGTGCCTTCGCGCCAGCAATATCATCCCAACGCAGTGCGTTGCGACCAGAAAAAAAGCGTTTCAGCCAGGAAACTTCATCAGATGGTGCGATATCCATCATGCCGTCTCCCTATAGCGAGCAAACTCAATTCGCGTTCTTCCGAGATCATGCGAATCGAGCGAGAACTCGACCCATTCATCGTTGATTACCATACCGTTGTAGGTAAGATTCATAGAGCCCATCAACAAACAGCGGGTGAGCAAGATTCCCTTGGTATGCAACTGATCATGGATGTGAATCGCAACTTGATCTTCAAGGCCGTGTTCACGCGCTGCATCGGATATCCGGGAGAGGAAGGTGTCGTTGCTGTCATCATTACGAGTGACAATGCGGACTTTCGTGCCATGATTCATCAACGTTACCAGTACATCAGCAAGGCGAATTTCACGTCGTCCCCATTCCGGATTAATCGCATCGAACGAACCGGACCGATTGTCGATGAGGACAACGTTGCTGATCCAGGGCGAAACGATCCATATTTCGTCGCCAGGTTGTAGCACCTCGGCAACGAACATGCTCTGGAGCAATTCCTGGATGGTGGTCACGCCGGTAGTCTTGGTCTTGAAAATGCGGCGGTAGAGAACGTTCATTGCACTGCCTCGACAAGTTCGAGATCGGCCTCAACCAACACTCCCGTCTGCCGAATACCTTGCAAACGGGCGTAAGCCCGGAAGTAGCCGGACTCAATAGGATTTGTGACCAGGGCGTTGAGCGCCGCGGCAAGTCGGGCTCGCTCCGATTCCGGGCAGGTCAGCGTCACCAAGCGTCCGTCCGCAAGCCGCTGAGCCGTTTGGGTCAACCAGTCATCGTCCAATAGCGAAATACAGATGCGATCGTCGCCGATGGTCTCGACAACCAAAAGCCGTTCGACTATGGGTAGTTCGCTAAATGGATTCCGCATCTGCAATGCGGACTGTCGAACAGCTCGGCCGCGAGGCCATAACAGCCCATAGATAGCACCGATTCGCCAGGCGGCGCGGTCGCTACTTGCTGGAGATCCGATGTCAGACATGACGCGATCAATTTCGTCTGATTGACTCAGGTAATAACTCATTACACGCAGATCGATTTCAATACCGATGCGTGCCTCCTCGCGTTGCCAAAGATCCAGCGTCCCCGCAAGATAATGGTCGGTAGCAGAACCGGATCCTGGTCTCAAAACTCGGTTTCCGAGCGCGACGAGAAAACCATGAAATGGTGAGAATCCTTCCTGAATCAAGACACGACGGAGACTTCTGAAAGTCTGCGCCATCTGCTCTTGGCTCTCAGCATGACGAAACTGGCGTACTAAGGTCGTGCTTTCTCGAAGTTCGCTTCCATCGTCTGCCGCGAGCACGCTCACGACCTGTTTGAGTTGATGGTCGATCAACTCGAATTCACCCATCGAGAGGTTTGTGCGAATAGTGGCGAAGAAGCGGCGCGGATCTTCCGCGTAGCGCCGCATAAATTCCTCGATCAATCCATTCCCCCCCGGGTTTCGCTCGGAAAACCATGCTTCTACCGTGTTTGGATCGAAGCCGGCCGCTTGGTCGGACAGTACTGGTCCCCGATCCAAATCCACCGTCAGATCGTCCGAATCGATGCTCGGACACAGGTCTGTAATCGAACGCAGGATAGCTGAAGCAAGGGTGGCGTGATAAACCCCTCGTAACCACGGCTCCCAAGTGGCGTCTATTGGCTCCCAGAGCATAGCTCCACACCTGTGCAACTCCGCGATCACTTCGGGATCTCGCAGATAGCCGCTTAATTCCTCGCGTAACTTGTCCGGACTGCTCGAAGTCGTATCGTCACCGTGCACTTCAACTACTTGGGACTGAAAGAGTAAGCCGAGCACGTCCGACAGTGAAAATGGTGCCTGGCCCTCCCGGATCGACGTGTCGGCCTGCGCAAGTTCGACTTGTCGGTGCATCGCTTCATATGTCAAGGCCGACAGATAAATCTGTGCGAGCCACTCACGCATAAAAGGACTGCCGATCATCGCCAGACATTTTCCGCGCCACGCGGAATCAATAAAACGAGCGCTACGCAATGCGCGCCACTTTGCTTCGCCGCCAGGTTGACTCTGCAGGTGCAAATCACCGGGGATGCAAATCTGAAACACCGCGCTGTCTGCGGTAAACTGCGCACCCAGTCCCACCGCCTGCCCGTTTCGTTGAAACTTTGTGTCGGCTCTGACTTTTTCGGTGCCGACGCCGATGTCCGCAGAGGCTCCTACGGCAAATCGCCGAATCTCGACCGGCGCGTGTTGTGAATGTGTGAAGAAGCCAATGCGACTCACGATCTGCGTCCATAGGCTGCCGGAAGGTGGCGTCAGCCACTTGGGATCGATCGTCGCGACAATTTGGCTATGCCACTCGAGTGCCGCGTTCGAGGAATCCCTCACCTGGAAAGGCGGCGCCTGCGGCGCAAGGCGCACAGGACGATAAACCTGCAGCATCACCGTCTCCTCGCCACGCTTAATTCGATAATCACCAAGCAACACATGGCTGCCGATCGAGTCGATGTCCAGTTCGAATACGCCACTACACATTCCCGACCCGTCCTGAAACTCCGGGGAAGGTGCGATCCAGTGGCGCTCGACGCGATGACGCACGCCGTAGCGTCGGCTAACCCGACCGGGCGCGAACTCTCTCAACACGGCGTAGACTGACATTGCTTGAGCACTGAGCGGATTGGCAGAACTGGACACAGGTAAATCAATTGCTGTTTCGGCCAAGTTGAGATCCGCAAAAAGCGAGCCGGGGACGAAATCTGGTAATGGAGTATTGAAAACGCGGAAATCCTGCCCCGGCTTCCCGTCAGCGCTCCAGTTGCTCTCCAGACGACGGAGTGCCGTTGGAAGCACCGTTGTCATAAGCGGCCGTGGATACTCCCACAAAATCGCAGAAAGTTCCTCATCGGGCAGGCGTAATGCCCACCGAAGATAGTTGGTGAGACGTCGCGTACCTACTTCGGTTTCGAGGATGTTGCGCAGTTCCAACACGAGGCGCTGACGGCGTCGATCATTGATTTTTCTGTCGCCGCTCAGGTCGCTCCAAACACTGCCGGCTGGACTATCCTGCAGTCGCAACGCTAGGAAATCCATGGTGGCGTAAGCGGCTTGCATTCTGATGACGTATCGATTTGCTAAAGGCAGCGTACGAACCGGCAGTTCCGGGTCGAAGAGCAAATCGTAGCTTTGGTAAGCAGCGCGATCGCGGCCATAGTCCGACAGCACGACAGTTGTCCAAGGACGCATACCCCGCGTACGACCGCCGCGTCCTTTACGTTGCAGAAATCCCGCCATTCCGCGCGGCGCCTTGTGCTGAATTACAGCGCCGACAACCGGGTCATCAAAACCTACCTCCAACACAGTTGTCGCCACAATGACATCCGCGAGAGCGTCTACACCGCGATCCTGAGAACTGACGCGCGCGACAACCAGGCGCCGTTGCAAACCTTGGTGCAAATCCTGACAGAACCGCCAGTCTTGGCCGTTTGAATAGCGTAAGAGCGACGTCCCGGCTTCGCGCAGCACTGCCAGGCCTCCGTTGGGCGCGTTACGCATGTCGGGATCACCGTAACTGTTCCGTCCTTCAGCACTCAGCAGATCGAAATACAGGCGATTGATAACGTCGAGGTTGTCAGTGAACACGAAGGTCCGCTGACCGAATGCACCATGGCTGATCGAGTCAATTGGTCGCGCTGCTTTAGGGTCGAGGCAGCGCTGCAGTGCCATGGCCACTTGTATCGTCGTGGATAGCAGTGCGGTACGAGAAACCGGATCGCCGCGCAAGGCAATCATATACTCAGCGCCCTCAGGTTCGATCTCATCGGCGCGCGGCGACACTTCGTCCACAAAATCGAGCCGACTCCCAGTCAAAGCTGCGAAGAACTGCGTTGCTTCACGCAAGGTCGCTGACAGTCCTACACACCGTAGGGGTTGCTCTAGCATGCGCTGCCAGCGCCGCATAAGAAGTGCAACCTGGGCTCCGTGCTTGCCCTCATATGTGTGAACCTCGTCCATCAACACAAGTTCGGGTGCATGTAACGCCTTCGGTCCCACGCCGAAAAGATGCATCATCGAACTGTCCGATAATCGCTGATTCAGCATCTCGGTGGTCGTAAACAAAATGTCCGGGACTGAACCTTTAAGCGATTCCCGGGTTAGTGGGAATTCCGTACCGTCAAGAACCGCCTGACACGATGCGCATACCAGACGCTCACGTTTTTCATTTCGATCCTTATGCAGCCATCGCAACTCGCCGCCGCAGTCCAGACAGGCAAGCGTTGGGCAGACGCGGTCATTCCCCACAGTCGCCCAGTCGCAATACTGGGCGGAAAATGGCGTATCGCCGTAGAGGGCACCCACGCGAAGCGATACTTGATCTTTTTGAGGCAAGGCGCCTTTAAGGCTGCGAATGCGCAGCAAGACTTCACGCAATTGGTCTTTGAGCAGTTCTGTTCGCGGATATAGCGCGACAGCCTTAACCCACCACTCAGACTGGTCTTCTATCAGTGCATGGCGGTAGATCGATGCAAGCGCCGGTAAGTAAAAAGCGAGGGTCTTACCACTGCCAGTTCCTGCAGTAACGATCGTCGCTAGTTCTTTCCCAGTTTCAATCGCATGCAAAATGCGTACTGCAGCGCGGACTTGAAAGCCAGATAGGCAGACTGTGCGATCCCGCGACGACAACAGAGCTTGAAGAGCGGCCAGTACGGCCGGACTTGAAGCCGCGTCGCCGATCGTGGCAAGCGCCTGCTCAACGGGAATGTCGCGCCTTGGGTAGCGACGGCGCCGCCGCAGGAAACGAAAATCGGCAACAAGGCTCGGTGCATGCTGCCATCCGCCGCTGCCGGAGTGCTTCGGGAACAGTTGTCGCAAGCGCTGCATTAACCGTACGGTCTCCGCCATTCGCGATCGGTATCCGATCACACCACCACTACCTGCCGGCACTTCTGCAATCCATCGGCGTTCGAGCAACTCCGCCAAGACATCGTCTGCGGAAAAAAAATCGTCGAAACCTTGATTGAGAGCCTCATCGATCAGGGGATCGAGCAAATCGCAGATTTCTTCGCGATTGAACGCGCCATCGACGATGCCCCAAACGAGCAATCTCGTTTCGCGCTCTTCAATGCGATCTAGAACTGAGGCAAGAAAATCTTCGCGTGCGTCCAAATTACCACCTCATTCCATTAGCGTGCACGCACGACATAGTTGGTCAACATTTTGTTGGTGCGCAACCATTCAATGACTTCGGGCGTCAGCAAGTCCAAGCTGGCTCCCGTTGCTGAAGATGTAGCGCCGAAGAATTCCCTGACTGCTTGGGGTACGTTATCGTTCTCGACAAACTCGATATCCGCCAAGTCTTCGGAATATTTGTGTAGTTCGCGCATCGCCTCAACAGTGCTGGGAACCGTATTGCGATATTCATTGAAGCGCTGATACAAAAACGTATAGTGTTCCAATGCGCTCTTGTTCGCCGGCAGAGATTGCAGGATCGTTTGCTTACGTTGCTCCGGCGGAACCCCACCGAAAAGTTTGTTGCTGAAATAGGCTCTCCAGTCGGCTTTCTGTTGCGTCTCTCCCGAAACGATGAATTCAGTGAGTGCCGCAGTCAGCTTGGTCCAACGCTGCTTGTCGACAAGGGTAGCTGACTTAGGCGACTCTCTGAACCGATCACCAATCTGAATGACAAGTTGCCGGGTCTTATCTGCATTTTGCACGGGGGTAAGTTGTATACCCGCGTTACGAAGTAAGGCATTGCGACGCGTCAGCATGACGATGCGTGCTGCATGTTGTGCCAACTCTGACTTCTTGCTGGCCAGCACATTCGCCTCTTCAATGCCAGCGCTCGCGGATTCCGCCCTCACTAATCGTGAGCGTAGAGTTTGTGCGTCGTTCAGGAGCATGTCGTTTCTCCCTCCATTCCCAAGGCACTTATTTCATTTACGAGATCCTGAAACAAAGTCTGTATCTCGTCCGCCCTTCCTTGGGGGTCAACGCCTTTGAACTGTTCCTCTAAGGAATTGGCTCGCTTCTCTGCGGCGGCCACTACTGCGCGAGCGGCTTCGACGAAGCGCGATGCAACGACGAGTGGATGAATGTCAAATCGACCCATGCGACTGATCAACTGAACTTCGCTCGTTCCCTCCTCCCCCTCACCTGCAGTTGCAAGCATGGTTAAAGATTCTCGCAGTGCGCAACTACGAAAGTCATCACACAGATTCTTGAAAGCAATGTGACCCATGCCAATCTCTTCCGTATTCCACACACCGGATTCCTTCAACTGATCAGCCAATGCTTTGATCTGGTCAGCGACTTCCTGCTTGTCGAAAGCTTCTCCTAGGTCCGATACGACCTTGTTCCGAAGGCTGCTTGCCTGTTGGGCCGCTTTACGCGCAAGAGCCTTCACGCGTACTTCGCTCATCGCCTGTACGGCTTGTTTTAAATCGCTCGACAAACCGTCGAGTGCCGTCAAGTTCACTGCTTCGCTTTCCGGCAAGAAGCATTCGGTCACACGTAACATATCCACGGCATATGGTGTCTTGCCGGTACCCTGAAAACTTCCACAGAACGAGGCGACAAGTTGCATCAACTCGGGGCGTATCCGCAGGGCCTGCTCCTGCATGGCTCGCCAGTCACCAAACTCCGCAGGCGCGACTTCGGCCGCTCGTGCTGGAATTTGGGGTTCACTGAACAGAAACGTGGCAAGGCTAGTCGCTGTGCGGCCTCGTTCGATAGCACCAAGAATTCGGCTGTTGATAGATAACAAACGTAGTGCGACTCCAAGTTTCTTGCGCATACTTGCGCGCACGAGCGCCAACGCCTGCGGCATCAATCGATCGGCCAGATTAGCGACCCAGATCAGGTCGTCGTCGACGCCAGCGTAGTTCACCTTGCCACCGTTCAGTTCATAGAGGCGAGTCACGGCGGTCAATGCCATGCGGACCTCTCCCGTAGGATCACCATTGTCCGGAGCGACTTCAATGGCATCCGAAGCAATGCTCGCATTGCCGCCGGCGAGGGGGATGGAAATTTGCTTGTAACTGAAGGGTGATTTAGCGCAGCGCTCGGATTGCCAATCGATGCGTTCGTTCAAAGCCGTTGCAATCGACTGTCTAATCTGATTCGCCACCGTTTGAGGCAGACGTTCGCTTTTCTGAACCCAGTTTTCAAGCGCGTCGATCAATCCTTGGTCGTCCGGATTGGGTTCGGGGCGTGACGGATCGATGATTGGGCCAGTACCAGTACCAGTACCAGTGCCAGTACCAGTACCAGTACCGGTGCCAGTGCCAGTGCCAGAGCCAGAGCCAGAGCCAGAGCCAGGACCAGACGTTGGCGGACGTCGGAATTCAAGGTTAGGTCTATCCAAACTGAAGGCGTCAAAAACCTCCTTCGGGATATACCCAATGTCAGCAGCAGTAAGAGGGCCATTGCCCCAGATCGTAACGACGCGCCGATAGCGCTCTCGCATGTCATTTGACACTGGCAAGGAGGCAAGCCACTGGGTGACCGCAGCATTTGTCCCTGCTGCATTGATGTCGGGCGGCGGAAACTGTCCGCGCTCAAATGCGGGCCGACCAGATAGCAGCAGGGCGCGCAGAATATTATCGATGATGAAACGCGGCGTAAATACCAAGACGTTGTTCTGGGTAAGCGTCGCTCGTGCCAACTGTTCTATGGCTTGTTCGGTAAAGGGGAAAAGAGGGATCTCACCCTCAACTCCAAACGCGCTCAGCACAGAAGATTCGGTTGTGTCGTGATCGGCATAGGCTTCTATCGCCGAATGCTGCCCGGCCTGTACGCCGCCGCTGCGTTCGAAATGGCTCACTAATTCCTCGTAGCCCCAACGTGCCGCATTCAGGTACGAGGCGACCAATGCCTTTGTGCGGCGTAGAACCTCCGGGTCACCGGACAAGTGGCTTTCCACTCTCCACACACGCTTTGCGCGCGTCGCGATCGTGTCCTTCTCGCGGAGATAACCATCAGTCACGGCGATGACCGATCGCATTGTTGCGAATTCTCTATTGCCGTCGCGTACACCCTCCTGGATCAACACGTTTAGCAGCGTGTCCTGAATGCCCGTTAAAGCCTTGAAGTCTTCAACCAAGACAACAAGCTCGCGGTCCTGCTTGAGTAACAGACGTCGAATCTCGAGTATGACTTCCTGCAATGTCATTCCACCAAGCGACTCCTGGAGCTTGAATAATCGCTGAATTGCCAGATCGACGACATTACTTTCATTGAGTAACCGCGCAACCACACGCCGACCTTCACCTTCGCGTATCGTGAGGTTTCTGGTGTAGTACGAGCGGGTCACCAATGCAGCTTGAGAAATATCGATTTCACGAGGCAATTCGAAATCGTCTGCGTGGAAATCCTCAGCCCGCATCTCCTGCTCGACCGTCTTTGCCCCTTCGATGGCGCGCTTGACAAATCTTGGGAAGACCTCACTCCGAAAATAATCGACCAACACTGGGTCGCCAAAAAATTTCGGCAGACTGCGCGCGTGTCCGAGTTGCTCTTTCAGCGCGGCATTGCGCGGATCGGCTTGCACCTTGGACTGAAGTTCTTTCGCCAATTCAACAAGCGCAATGTCGAGTTGACTCTGGAAATTGATGACCGCCGTATCGATATCGATTTCGGAAAGCGCTTTGGCAAACTCCGATTTCACATGCGCGTATTCCTCTTCTGGCAACTTATCGAGGATAAGTTCCACTACTTTCCGTAGGCTTGCGCTCTTCGGAATGCGGATCATGACGTAGCGACCGTCGTCATTCATGCCTTGCAGTCGTGCCGCCAGTATACGTACCATGTGGGACTTACCCACACCCGATTCGCCAGTAATGGGGACCACATGTGTGCCGGATGGCACATCCTTGGTAATCAGGTAGCCGAAGAGTGCTTCTTCGTCGCAAGGAACCTTTTCTCCGGACGACGTAATTGTCGACGAAGCCAGTTGATACGTCAGCGGGGATGGCTGATGGACGGCCAAAAGTACCGCATCATGCGCGCCTTCGGCTTCATGATTGATGCAGCGATTTACTTCGTCGGCTGTCGGCCAATAGTTCAGCAGGCTCATGACGCGCCCTTCATCAAACGCACATGCGTGAAGCTTTCCCAAGTTCGTCCACCTTGGCCGACCAACGTGAGTTGTGAATTTGCATCGGCCATTCTCGTCAATTGAATCTTCTTTTGCCTATGCAAGCGTTGCAGAGCAAATGAAAGTGACGTCGACAAGTGACCTGGAGCTGGCCTTCTCCAAGCTTCGGGTTTGAGCGCTTGCTCCACTTCTTGCCGATAGACGCCGGAATCAATAACCGGGAGACACTCAGCCAAGCGAGAGATAACTTCCGATGCAGCAAGAGTTTCTTCTGTGCGCATAATTTGACTGAACGCCCAACGCACTGCCGGCGTCGTATCGCAGAAAAAGCTTGAATCATCGCCTGTGGCGCAGCCAAGAAACCTCGCCCAAGTTCGAAATCCCGCCCAGCGTGTGTCATTCAGGAATATGAAGCGCCCCGCTTGAACTTGAGATGTAGCAAGGCTTTCAATCTCAGTGTGTGAACTCGGTAACGTATAGATGTCCTGAGCGAGACACCAGGCTAAGCCTCGACAGAAGTCGGCTGTGCGTCCTGTCGTCTCTTCCGAAATGCTCCCATCGGCCGCCCACAACGGCAACCCGTTTTCGCGACTCAAAGCGAGTTCTCGGCACAACTCAGGCAAGCGTGCCGTGAACGCGTCTATTGATTCGCCTCTGGCCGGTCCAACAAACAGCCGAATTTGATCGTTATCTTCTGCAAACAGGCCGAGATTGGTCCAACGCACGAGCGTTGCTCGTGCGCGGGCGGTCAAGTCCTTGTCGGTGTCATTGATTGCTCTGGACTGCGGCACGCAAATTCCAAGCAGGTCATCGCGAGAAGTCGTTTTGTCTTGAGCAGCGATCCTAGCAAGCGCAAGCACGATTGACGGCAGGCCGTCGGATTGAAGATTGAGAATACTCATTGAGTAATCACCCGAATCACGTTTTCCAAACGCAGCGTATTTGCGCTCACGTCAACAAGTCGGCGTTGTCTATTGCCGGATTCCCGCATGCTGAGCGGTAATACGACGATGTGAAAGGGCCGCTGAAGCATCTGCATGTCGAGCACCAGATCCGATGCCGAGTTCGGTTCGAGAATCGAAACGCGAGCTAGCGGAGAATAAGGTTCCATGTAGCCGCCCAGAAGGGGGCGATGGAGTAGAACTCGACTGGTTGCCTGCTGGTACAACCTGTTCCACGCAGGCAAAGTTGTCAGAGCGGAGTTTGAAGATGTAGCAATTTCCTGCACTCCGCAGGAGCGAACCAGCCACTCGGCAAAGTGCAAGACAGAATGCCGGACGTCGACCAATGGTTGGGCCTCGTCATAAAACAAGTAAGCAAAGGCAGGATCGATCCAAGGGAACTTCTCCTCCCAAGCTTCATTTAGTGACGAAGTAACGCGATGCACCGGTACCACCGTCGGTTCGGCATAGTCTGTGCGGTCCCGAATCGCAAAGCGATCCTTCGGACAGCCGCCGCATACTCGGGTCACGTGAACCGGCCAACGCGGGGACCGCACGCGGTAAAGGTCCGTGAGCGTCTCGCCAACTTCTCGACCAATCTGATGTTTCGAGCCGCTGAGGCCCGGCAAGAGTTGCCGCATCATCTGCAGATTTCGTTCGGCCGCTTCCAGCGTCTTCGCGCGCGAAGCGCTGACAGCACGCTCCCACAATTCCGGGATGAGGTGACCGTCATTTTGAATCCTTACGCGTACGCTCGCCATCGACGCGAGCAGCGATGAGGCGCTCTCGGCCGGATCAAGATCTTGACCATCACGGTTCGCCTCGATGTCCAACGTGAGCAGGCCGGCCCTTGCCATCAAGATGAGGGTACGCATATTCCAGGTAACGTTGTACTCGCTCCCCCCTGGCAATCCCTTATGGACCGCATCGATGTTGATTGACAGCAGTCCCTCTTCATGTGTCGAAGAATGAGATTGGTACATAGCCTTCCATCGGTCAAACCCAAGTTCCGTTGAGATAATCTTGGGCTTCGCGAGGCGCTCCGGCAAATTCCAGTCGGAATCGTCGAACACAAGAAGGCTCACCGACGATTTCCCGTCGCGACCTCCGCGGCCCACCTCCTGGTAGTACCGATCCAGCGTTTCCGGAATCGTCGCGTGGATTACCGTTCTCACATCGCGCTTATCGAGGCCAACGCCGAAAGCCGATGTGGCTATGATGCCATCAATGCCATTGTCGGCCCATTCGTTGATAATGCGCAGTCGTTCACGATCAGGCGTCCCGCCATCGAAGGTAGCGAGTCGGCGCAAGCCTCCACGAGAACGCAGCACGGTGTTCCAGTGCGTAATCTCGTCGCGCTTTGTGACATAGAGAATGAATGGTCTAGGTGCATGGCGCAGCGCTTCAAGTACTCGTTCTTCTTTCTCCTCCGGGGACGAGGCCTTGTAGAACCAATATTGCGGCTCCGGCCGAAGATGCACCGCGGAGACCATTTGTACGCGATTGGCCGGGCCGAAGAGGCCCGCTAGGGTATCTACGGTTTCTTCTGTAAAAGTCGCGCTCATCAAGAGGGTACGGAACGGTCGCTCGGACAATCCCAAGAGGGTGTAGCGCAACCCTGCCAATGCCTGAAACGATGGGCGAAAATCGTCACCCCACTGCGTGACCAAATGAGCTTCGTCGATCACAAAGTAACGCAACATGCCCGCCCTGGTTGCATCAGACACCGCCGATAGAAGCGAGGTCGTCAGTGCTTCCGGAGATGTGAAAAGCATACGTTGCGTACCGTTGCGAAGGCGTTTGCGTACTTCCGCACGCTGTTCATGGGATAAACCGCTGTACCAAGCCAAAGGCCAATCCGGACGGCCAGGGGCGTTCTCTCGAAAGAGTTGCTGCATGGCGCGTTCTTGGTCCAGCGCGAGCGCGACTGTCGGCACGACGAAGATAGTCAAATGACCTTCTTCTTTGTTGACCAAGGCCGGCGCCTGTCCGACCAGGCTCTTGCCAGACCCAGTAGGCAGGTTGACTATGAGGGTGTCCCCTTCCGGAATCAGGAAGGCTGCGCGTACCGCTTCGCACTGACCGAGAGAGGAGTAGTTGTCAAATTTGGTGGCATCGCTGACGAAGGGATCGGCTGCGCAATGCGTGATGCGACGTACGATCTTGTCTGAAAACGCCGCAGCGAACACGCCGTCTTCTTCGCCGCCTAGCCACTCCGGATGCCATGGGCGCGCCGTCAGGAGATAGGCGCCGGAACCCGCTTCAAGTACCTCCAGTCCGTGGCGTTCCCAACTCGCCTGATTTGGCCACCCTTGGCCAACCGGCACGCGAAGCCGCATGCTCTTGCCCGCTCTGTCGCTGGCGCGTAAGAGAACGTGTCGAATCAGAGGTAGTAGGTCAGCGCTCCAGGCAGATCCGTTCGTTTGAGCGCGAGTCGCACGCAGTACCTGACATATCCGGTCCAGTACGCCATCTCCTGCTCTCTCTGGCCAATCGCCAGTTGGCCAATTCGCAAGCAGACCCTGCAGTTCGTCAAAGCCAAAACTCATACGTCTTCCTGGACAAAGCGTTCGATTAGCGAAACGGGTTCGCTGGTAAGAAAGACGACGCCAGCAACGTCGACTTTCACCGAAGGCGACGAAATGCCACGATGAAGCGCTTCGTTCAGTGCCCGCTCAAACTTGAGTTGCCGCGCTTCTGTCTGCGCTTCCGTTCCACGCAACGATTGGATTCGAGTCTGCAATTGAGCGTAGCGAATTTCGTCTTCCGCTAATGCTCGCTCTATTGCAACGCGCTGCCGGTCTCTTAATTCAGGCTTCGCCATCGCAATGGCCAGCGCATGGTCGCGCATTCGGTGGCAGCGCTCTTCCCAATTTGTGAAGGTATCTGGCGCCAACTTCTGAAAGGAGCGCAGGTAAGACAACTTGAGATTCTTATCTATATAACCGTTCCCGCCCTGTTTCGCATACTTAGGCAGCAAAAAACCCGCGACCATATCCTTCGGAAGTTCATCGCCCTCTTCGTCGACCCATACTCGCATCATCTCAGGGTGGAACAGGGTATCGCCGCGTCGTGCTAATACTGCGCGCATCACATCACTAGAATTCCCACCGTCGAGGACCGCGATCGCGAGAGCCTCATCCAAGCACGTCTCAAGCACAAAATCGAAGCGAAAGCAGAGGCGGATCTCGGACGCGGGGAATGCATCAAACACTTGGCGCCACATTGCGAAACTGCGGCCTCGATCGTCAACGTCGGAGAATGATTTAATCGCCTCGATGAACTCCGTGCCGTAACGCATGGGGCGAATTCCACGCTTTACGGCGGTGGGGCGATGTATCACATATGGATACGACTGCGGCTGCGTCGAACAACTGCCGGGCGCATCAAAGTCAATCGCCCCGAGGAAGTCGTCTATGAAGCTGGACGATGAAATGAGCGTTGGACTATGCCTTTCTGCATCGGGTGAGCAATAGTGCAAGCGGAAAGGGTGATCGACGGACTGAACGCCCGGTCGACGCGGTTCGTCAACCTTGCGAAACAGTAGCGTGTCCTCGATCCAGTAGAGCATCGGGTCGCGGATCCCTTTCCAGTCTCCGTCAGTGTCGAATAACTTATCGAGATCGTCCTCAGGCATAGGCGTGAGTTGATCCAACGCGTCTTGTTGGTCGATTAGTTCAAGTTCACGCTTCACCACGCCAGAAGCTAATCTGTCGCATAGAGCCTGGAGCCCTTCGACGCCTTCGTGGATCATTGTCCCGGCTAAAGAATTTGTTTCCGCTTCAACGAGGTATTGCAGGCTGGAGATAGATCGGCCGAAAACCCCCCACCCTTGGTCGACAATGTTGAACCATGCCGTCTGCAGCGGCGCACGTTCATCGATCAACACGTAAGACTGGATTGGCTTCCCAGAGCCGTAACGATCTACTCGGCCAAGGCGCTGCTCGATGCGATTCGGTTGCAGTGGGAGATCGAAGTGCACAACGACCTTATTTCCGCCCTGAAGGTTAATACCTTCTTCCGCATTGTGGTCGCAGACAATGGCGCGAACCGCTGGATTCGTCAAAAATTCACGCCACGTCTGCTGGTCTACGCCAGTCCTAATCTCACCAACGTCATGTCTTATTGCTGCAGTATGATGGTATTTCAAGAACGCATAGACTTCATCCGCGGTATCGACGCTGGTACAGAAAATCACCGCTTTGCTGAGATCAGACAGGGAGCGTAACCCCTCGAGCAAACGGTTGAGGCGGGCATCCATCCACTCCGCGACATCGATTACGGCAAAGATGGCATCGAGCAGTTCGTCTTCTCGCTTGAACGATTCGACCCTATCCAACTCGATTCCGTTTCTGCGTTCTTCGCACAGTTCACGAAATGCACTTATTTTCTCAGATAGGGCACATACCGCTTTCCAATAGAAATCTGCAAGAGCTTGCGCAACAGTCGGAGCCTTTGCGCTGATCACCAGCGATGCGCCTACACGCCAGTCCTCCAACGCGGATTCGAGACGAGCCATCGTCGACTCTGCCACAGTCCAAATTTCCGCCCCTTTGCGCTCTGGCGTGAGTCCTTCCACGTGGCTACGACGATTACGCAAAATGCGTCGATTGAGGCGATAGGTCTCGGATATATGCGCACGTAATTGCCTAACCGCCGCGCAGAACTCGACGTCGTTCTCATCCGGAAGTGAAAGCAACTTCTCCTTCAATGCGTGCGTCAACTGCGCGAGTCGTGGGTCGTTCGGTAAACGCGCGATCAGATCATCGAGCGATGCGTCCATGAACAAGTAATTGCTGGGATCGAGCGCTGCAACTGTCTCCGCTAATGCCTGACGATTGACGATCTTAGCGTGGAAGCTTTCTAGATCGTCAAGCGGGTACACAACGGGATCGAGCAAGTGCAGCATGCGAAGAAAGCCGCCCTCGTTGCGTAGGATAGGCGTGGCGGACAAGAGCAGCAGACGATCGGTTCGCTGTGCCACTTTGCTGATAAGGCGATACAGTTCCTGCATCCCTTTGCCCGCATTGCTGTCTGCTACATGGTGTGCTTCGTCGATGACGAGCAAGGACAAGTTGTCTAAAGCCTCCCGGAGTTCCTCGCTGTCTTCCTGAGGCAGCACGATGACCGAATCATCGATAAAGTCCTGAAGACCGAAGCGGACGATCAATTCTTCGCGCCATTGATTCACCAAGGCATGCGGAACCAGCACGAGAACACGATGCTGACGCATGTCATCAAGCACGGCTTGCCGGATCACGATTCCTGCTTCAATCGTTTTGCCGAGACCGACCTCGTCAGCCAGAAGATAACGCTGGGAATGGTCGGTCAAGACTCGGCGTACGACATCAACCTGATGCGGTTCGAGTTCAATCGACGAAGAAAGCAGCGAGGAAACGCCGAAAGCATTGCCTCGTTGATTGAGGTAATTTCGGAGAAATCCGGAGCGCGCTTCGGCATACTGCGGCGTCTCGGTAATGAACCTGCCGAGGTAGACTACTGGGTCTTGAATGGGGCGCTTCCATCGAACGAAGACTTGGCCATACTGAAAATATACGTCGTGCTTGTCGGCTAGGCGGACTTCGACGCCATCACCGTCGTCTTCCCGTACTCTCCCGATGCACCACTGGTCTGCCGACTCGTAATAAACATAGACACGAGTATTGCGTCCCAGTCGCTTGGGTGTAGTGGACGTTAGCGGCACAGTCACAATGCGCCGGCCGCCGGCGATTGGGGAATCGAAGTATTCGACAGTAGCCTGCGAACCTTCCCGGTGAACGACTTTCCCCAAGCCGTCCCTTTCGGCATTTTTTACCAAACAGAACATCGTCGGCCTACTTATGTAATGTTGACGTCCGTCTTCTTCCTAAGAAATCGATATGCTCGAGGAGTTGTTACAATTCCGCAGGCCCCAACACGAACGAGGGAAACGGAAATGTAGAAGGATCCGCGGATCGGATCGTAAATTTTCGTTTTACTCTCGATTGGCCTTTCGATCTCTCGGCGAAGTTGCATTAAAACCACACGAAGTGCACTGTGGCACGAGCGACACGATCGTACTTTGACGTGATTCTGCCTGGCCAACCCTAACAAGATAGTCTGGCGCCTGCTATCAGAACGCTTGGACATCCTTGCGACGTTGGTGGTGGCGCAATACTTTCGCTGCTTTTTGTTAGAGTTAACGCCGTTGGTTTTAGTGTCTTTAGAGGCGTGGTAAAACCCCGCACTGTCACGGTCCAGATTTGCGAGCGGAGATTTTTCCAACTGAGGCACTGGATATTCGTCCGATGCGTCGGCTGCCTTCATCGCGATGACGCTAGTTTCCGGTCAAAGAACCGTTTGTAAGCTTTTGTTACACCGTGATGGTAGCGGAAAAAGAGCGATCTATGACGTGCGCTTTCAAGCATTTTTGAAGGCGGGGCGGTCGAAGGACGCGCCGGGAAGCATCTGGCGTGTAGTGACGATGACTTGGTCGCGTTTGATTTCCCGAGGTGCTGAATTGTAAGTGATTGATAAAAAAGAAAAATAAATTCTCGAGGTAGGACTGAGCGGTGGATCGATGGGGCGACTATTTGATCCGTCGGTGGTTATGCGGACTGCATGCCGAGGCTTTCCATGCGCTCGCGATGGTGACTCGGAGTACGCGAGGAACGAAAGTTGGTGGCACGTTTGTCGTGCCACTTTTGTAGAAGGCCTAGAGGGCGACGGCGATAGTGTTTCTCCGCAATTGCAGACGGCTTATGTCCTTGGATTTGGGCGGCAACACCGGCAGGAACTTCCCCTCACTCTGATGGGTACCGAATGACCGGTGCAGGCCGTGGGGCTAGTATCGGTGCCAACACGCGATTATGTGCAAGACGCAGTTGAGCAAACTTCCTCTAGTACTCATCGTTTCCTCGTGGGCTTTAGGTGGTACGTACCTTACGCAACACGACCCGCGACCAGACAGCGCCGCCGGCAACTTTCGCAAGGAACTGAAGGCCAGCGATTGCCGGAAATACCGTGCCGAACGCGATCAACGGGAAGATGAGAGAGTCGACAGCTGCACCGGCGACGTTCGCACCATTCGCGCGCGCCAGAACTGGATAGTGTCGCGCAGTTTGGAACGCAGTTGCGCTCGCAATGGCCGCCGTGCTGAACGCGACAAGCGACGCCAAGGATATGAGGCCCGATGCTGGGTTGAGCATATAGCTCACGACGCCGGCGATCAGGCTGAACATTCGCACCCACAGCGAGCGCCCGCGCCAGTCGAGATGAAGACGGTCACGGATGGCGAGGTCGAGGCCGATTAGCAGGAAAGCGTTGATCGGAGTGGACGCCGTGTAATGGTCTAATTTCCTCGGACAGGTCGATAGGAAGATAATCTCTATCGACGAGGGTAAGCGCCCGGCGAACCCATCTTGACGACGCTTTCAGAACGGGACTTAATCGAGCGGTTCCCAGCAGTGCGGCAGCAGTTCACCGATACGGCTGGCCGGCTGGGTTGGCAGCCGCTCCAGAATATCCTTCATATACGCATAAACATCGTGCCCGTTGAGCCGGGCCGAATGGATCAGGCTCATCACGGCAGCAGCGCGCTGGCCGGCGCGCAAACTGCCGGCAAATAGCCAGTTCTTGCGTCCGGTCGCAATCGGCCGGATCTGGTTCTCCACCCAGTTATTATCGATGGGCAGCGCGCCATCGTCCAGGTAGCGCGTCAGCGCGCCCCAGCGTCCCAGGCTGTAATCGATCGCCCTGGCGGTGGCGCCGCCATCCGGCACCCGTTGCCGCTGTGCCAGCAGCCAGGCATGCAAGGTATCGGCCACCGGCCTGGCCTGTTGCTGCCGCATCTCGTACCGTTGGTCAGCATCACGGTCTTGTGCTGCCCGTTCGACCTCGTACAGCACGCCGAACAGCTTGAGCGCCTCCTCGGCAATCTGGCTGCTGTGGTTGGCCCACAATTCATGGAATTTGCGACGCGCATGCGCCATGCAGCCGGCTTCCGTCACACCTTGCCTGAACAGCGCCTTGTAGCCACTGTAATCGTCGCACACCAGCGTGCCGCGCCAAGCACCTAGAAACGCATCGGCATGCCGGCCGCCGCGACTCTCGGCAAAGTCGAACACCACTGCTTTCATCGGATCAAATGCCGTACTGCAGTAACTCCACAAGTAGGCCCGATGCGTCTTGCCGTTGCCGGGCTTAAGCATTTGCACCGGCGTCTCGTCGGCATGCAGTACCGTCTGCTTTAGCAGCGCTTCGCGCAAGGCTTCCACCAGCGGCTGCAATTGCACGCCGCATTGGCCAACCCATTGCGCCAGTGTGGAATCCGCAATGCCTAACCCGGCACGCTCGAAGATGTCGGACTGCCGGTACAAAGGGAGGTGGTCGGCGTACTTGGCCACCAGCACATGCGCCAGCAAGCCGGCGGTCGGAATCCCCTTGTCGATGATGTGCGGCGCCACCGGCGCCTGCACCAGCGTCTCGCATTGGCGGCACGCCCATTTGCCGCGCACATGGCGCTCCACCGTGAAGACGCCTGGTTGGTAATCGAGCTTCTCGGCAATATCCTCGCCGATGCGCTGCAACTGGCAGCCACAGCGGCAGACGGTCGATGCCGGCTCATGATGGATGTCCTTGCGCGGCAGAGTGGGCGGCAAGGGGGTACGTTTGGGTTGCTGTTTATCTCGGGTGCCGGCTGCCGGTGGCGCCAGTTTCTTGATCTCGAGTGACACCGCTTCCATGTCCATGTCGAGCGTCTCGAACAACAGCCGTTGCTGTTCCCCAGTATAAATTTCGCTGGTGGCAGCGAACTTGAGACGCTTGAGCGTGGCATTCTCGTGGGTGAGCTTGTCGATCAGCGTTTGCTTGGTGCGGACCTCGACCATCAGGCGCGCAGCCAGTTTCCGCACTTCTTCTTCGCTGAGCCGATCGAGGTCTGCCGGTGAGTTCATGCGCCGCAGTTTGCCAGAACCGGGGCGCCGGGTGAATCGAAACTGTTTACATCCCTGTGGGGAATCCGTCACACCACGGTGATGGCATGGTCTTGCGCCAGGGTCTGCCAGGGCAGGCCTGTTACCAGTGCCCCAAGCTGCTCGACATTGAGCGCAACGGTCATGGCGGCGGTGCCATCCGTCCAGGCAAAGCGCCCCTTGTTCAGACGTCGCGCCGCCAGCCAAATACCGAAGCCGTCGTAGACCAGCACCTTCATGCGCGTGGCGCGCTTGTTGGCGAACAGGTAGGCATGGTGGGGCCGTGCGGCGCCGAACACCTTGACCACCCGTGCCAGGGTGGTATCGGCACCGGCGCGCATGTCCAGCGGCTCGGTGGCCAGCCAGATGGCGTCGATGCGGATCACCGCAAGACCTCGCGCAGCCAGTGTGCGCATTCGGTAGTGGCCGCCATCGGCCAGGACACGGCCACACTGACCGGGCCTCGCCGCAGTTCAAGCCGAATGTCGGCCGCACCGCTTGACGCGGCGGGCGCGATTGGCACTGGAATAAAGCCATCCATCGCCGACATCGTCACCGGGGTGCAGCGTGCCAGGGATTGGCGACGCCACTTGTGCACGATGTTGGCGTTGATGCCGTGGGCCATGGCCACGCGCGCCACCGACATGCCGGGTTGCTCGCATTCTGCAAGAATTTGCGCCTTGAGCGTTGCGCCGTAACGGCGCCGTTGGATCTTCGTATCGGTCATAGGTGTCCACCTGTTTTTAGGTGGGCACCATGATCCTTACGCTTACGGCGCTTCTCAAGATGACATTGCCGGGCGCTTACCGACGAGGAAAGCAGATGACAAAAGAACGGTGCGTATGGTCTGAGACCAAGGGTTGACAGCGAGCGAGGTTTGTCGCTCGATGGGGCTCGGAGAGAGCGCGGTTCGACGCTGGCTGACGCAATACGACGCGGAGCGCGCTGGCGGTCCCGGCATCGGTCAGCCATTGACGGCCGAGCAGCAGCGCATTCGGCAACTCGAGGCGGAGAATCGACAACTGCGCGAAGATAATAGTCTGTTAAAAAAAGCGTCGGCCTTCTTTGCACGAGAACTGAAGTGACCTACCGCGTGGTAGCGCACTTGCAACAGAAGGCCATATCGGTCAGTGCCGCCTGCCGAGTACTGCAGGTCAGCCGCTCCGGCTATTACGCGCACCAGCGCGCCCAGCCCGGTCCCCGGCACCTGCGTGAGCAAACCCACGTCAAGGCGGTATTTGCCGCCAGTGGTGCGAGCTATGGTAGCCGGCGAGTGATGCACGCCGTGCGAGCACAAGGTTTGCGCATGGGCAGATACCGCGTACGCACGCTCATGCGCGAAGCTGGCTTGCATGTGCTCTGGAAACGAAAGTTCGTTGCCACGACCAATAGCAAACACGCGCTGCCCGTGGCGCCGAACGTGTTGGAGCGGCGCTTTGACGTATGTGAGCCTAATCGGGCCTGGGTTTCTGACATCAGTTATATCCGCACGGCGCAAGGCTGGCTCTACTTGGCGGTGGTGCTCGAACTTTACTCGCGCAAGGTCATCGGCTGGTGCGATGGCACCGACGATGCCCGCGGAGTTAGTGATGTCAGCCTTGAACATGGCGCTGCAACAACGCCGTCCGGCACCGGGACTCATTTTGCATTCGGATCGAGGCAGTCAGTATGCGAGCGCTGAATACCAAGCCCTGCTAAAGCAACATCATGTGGTTTGTAGCATGAGTCGCAAGGGAAATTGCTGGGACAATTCAGTGATGGAACGATTCTTCCTGAACTTGAAGATGGAGCGCGTGTGGCGACGTCGCTACGCCAATCACGATGAAGCCAGACGGGATATTAATCAGTACATCGTCGGCTTCTACAATCCTGTGCGCTTGCATTCGACTTTGGGCTATCTGTCGCCCGCGGCCTACGAGGCAAAACTGACCGTCAAAAAACCTATTGGCCTGTCCGAAATTTCTTGACCACTACATATATCGGATATCGGCAGCGCGGTATAGATAGTGAAGGTTCTTCCGGCTAGCGTTCGCCGTATCGGCTGATCGATCAGCGCAAACATCCTCTCAAACCATCTACGCCGGATCCAGATCGCAGCAATCCCCGCTCGCGGGCCGCTCCACACGCACTTTGGAGATATTGGGCAACGCGCGCGACAGGCTTCGATAGATGAATGCGCACAAACCTTCGAGTGTCGGTGCCCCAAGGCCGGGCACTTCGTCAAGAAAACGATGATCGAGTTGGTCGCGCACATGCTCGATCTCCCGGCGTAACTGGCCAAGGTCGGCGACCATTCGCGTGCTCGGGTCGGGGCGGCCGCGCACGAAGATCTGCGCGTGATACGTGTGCCCGTGAACGCGGCGACTCCCCTCGGCGTCGATCTCTCGGTGCAGCGTGTGCGCCGCCTCGAAGTAAAACTTCTGGCTAAGTTCGTAGTTCATCTGCTCCGGTGCCACTTCGTATTCCTCCATCATTCAAAGGCACATGTTCAACGACGCCGCGCTGCTCAGACTGCGACTTCCCGAAACGACTTGAAGCCTTTCCGGCGCAACTCGCACGCGGGACATTCACCGCAACCGTAACCCCACTCGTGCTGCGCGGTTCGATTGCCGACGTAACAAGTATGCGTCTCCGTGCGGATCAGTTCGACGAGTACCTCGCCGCCCAGGTGCTCCGCCATTCTCCAAGTGTCGCCTTTGTCTAGCCACATTAACGGGGTCTCGATAATCAGAGGTTGGTCCATGCCAAGAGCAATCGCCACCTGAAGTGCCTTTAGGGTGCTATCCCGACAATCCGGATAGCCCGAATAATCTGTTTCACACATCCCTCCGACCAATACCTCGAGACCGCGCCTATAAGCTATGGCGGCCGCAAGCGTGAAGAACAGCAGATTTCTTCCTGGCACAAAGGTATTCGGCAAGCCACTTTCCTCCATCTCAATGGACTTGCCTTGAGTGAGCGCCGTGTCACTAATCTGGCCAAGAATCGAAAGATCAAGCATGTGGTCGTCGCCGAGTTTCCCGCCCCACTCCGGGAACTGTTCACGAAAGTGTGAGAGCACCCTCGGTCTGCATTCAAGTTCGACGGAGTGCCGTTGCCCGTAGTCGAACCCTACTGTCTCGACATGTTCGTAGCGATCAAGGGCCCATGCAAGGCAGGTTGTAGAGTCCTGACCTCCGGAAAAGAGAACCATCGCGCGAGTTTTCATGAATACACCTGTATGGCTAGGAGTTAGCTACCTGCCGTGGCTGACGGAGCGCCCGCTTCATTGACCGAACTAGATAGTTGGTCAACAAATCGATATCGCTCGGCGTGTTCTGAATACCGTTCCAAGGCCGTTCGTCATCCGGCGCAAGACGCCACTGTCCACTTGTCCACGCCGTGTACTTCTTCAACAACTCAAGGTTGCGCTCAAATTCGGGGCGAGTTGTGGCGCCTTCGCTTGAATACAAAAATTCCATAACAAACCCCATTGCCACAATGCCTGCACCGTGTCGCAAACGCGAAGTTTTTGGACTCATCCCTATCCATTCACTTCCAAAAACCGACTCTACGGCCCCAAAAAAAGCATTGACGAAGTCATAGGCGCGATTTTCAAAATCGCCATCCTTGATGAACTCACGAATCGCACCGTCAGAGGCGGAGTTCATCACCAATTTTTGCATGGCCGTATCGCTCAGCACTCCTTTAGGGTTCGTATGCTGACGGATCTCTCCACGCAACGAAGAACCACGAGTGAAGTTCAAGCGATCGACAATTCGAGCAGCAAACTTACGCGCAGTGAACCTCTCCGGCAGGCCTTCAACCGTCGGAAGCAATTCGTAGATAAGGGTCTTCGGCAACGGCCGAGTGTTGTTCACCAACACAAATTGTTGACGCAACTCGTTGTAGTCTTTGCAGACCAGTGCAGATACAAAAACCTGAAAACCGGGCTTGGTGACCCCGGACAACGCGCTGAGTCTCTGCTGTCCGTCGACGACAAAACCAGGTTTTACGTCACCAGCCTTGATCTCAACGTCGACGACACCGTCTCCTCTATCCTTCACCTTCACCCCACCGATGAAGGCGACAATCAGCGCATTGGGAAGCAACGCGTCGTCACGTCGCAAATAGTCGCGAATTTCCTTGATATGCGATGCGATCTGATGGCGCTGAAAGCCGCGCAAGTTGCCGTTGTCTTCTCGTCCTACACGCTCGATCTCCGCAAATCCCCAAATCTGCTCAGGAGTGGCAGCGAAAGTAAATACGTCGTGCTCGGGAGCCTGTGCCGCCCGAATCGCCTTAAATCGATAAACGCTCACCGTTTTTTCTCCAGGGTTCGTTGTACGTGTTTGTGATAGACGCCCAAGTTGTGAAATCCACGGCGCTTGTTTCGGTTGCTTGATCGAAAGATTATGACTTCGACACCGGCCTTGCTGCAGACGGAACAACGGCAACGCTTCCAGGGTGCATCGTCCAAGGTGCGCTCTACCAGCGCGCGCATCTTGCTGAGATCCTTCTCGTACTTCTCGATAGGGTGTCCCTCACCCAGTGTCAGGAACCGCTGATAGTCCATGACGGCTTCGAGCGCAGCTTTCATTTTTCCATTGCCGCCATCGAAGTTGCGCAATGCTACAAGCGCCTTCTCTTCGCGACGTTGCAGATCTTCGGCGCTAAATATTCCTCGCTTGATACCCTGCATCAAACGTGGATTCTCAATCGCCTGCGGAATACGGATCGCCGCGTAATAGTCGAGTCCACCTTCCGGTGATTCCATATAGTAGTTCGCCTTCGCATCCTTGAAGGCGCGAATGAGCGGTGACGTCGAGTCGAAACTCGTGATACCAAAGTTTGTGAACTGATGAATCGAATCGGCTTTGGCGAATCCGAGAAGATGGATCTTTGTTTCCGGCTTGATCGCATTACGCAGCGCATGCAGAACGTGCTTGATGACATCGACCTTCAGTGGAACGAGACCCCCAATCGCCAGATAGCGATACCCCATTTTCTCGAGGCGAACCGCGGCATCTGCCATGCTCTTTGGCGACCAACCCTGCACAGCTCCGAGCGGTTCGAACGGGTAACCCTCCGCTTCTGTCAGACGCAGAAATTCCTCGGCATTGGAAAGTGTGATATCGAAACGTTCGACAACGCCAGGCGCGACATCGCGCGCAGGAGGGTTATCAGTTAGGCAGTCGAAGATGATGTGGTCAGGCGATATCCCATGGCTGAAGCCAGCGTCCAGATAAAAATCCACCACTTCTTGAGGCGGGTACGCGGGTGTCTTGCTATCTGCATAGGCAAATGCGCCGCAATCTCCCAATACCATCGCATCCTTGAACTTGGGGCCACCATATCTCAGGAACTTGCGAACGCCATCGCGCAACATACGTTGCTCTTCGGCTGTGGAATACCGCACCTTTGAATTCGCGACGCCGGCAGCCTGTCGTACGGCACTCATCGACACCAGCAGACCGTCATATGGTGCCGGCGTCATGAGTTCATGCGCATAGACGTCGTCCCAGTAGCGACGGCGACCGGGAGCATTGCGGTCACTAATAAAATCGTACTCGGGATCAACATAATCCTGAGTATCTGAATAGAGGAATTTCATTTCTTTATCATACTGGTATAGGCTCGAACCAGCGCATCCTGAAGCTTTCTGATATCTCGCGGGGTACTCTGAATCTCGTTCCAAGCGACGCCCAAGGTTTCCCATGTGCCTTTTGTCCAGCGGCAAGCGGGCGCGACCTTCTCCAATTCCTTGCGAACGGTCTTGTAGTCTTCCCCTTGCCCAGAGAGGCGTGCGTAAATCCTATCCATCAGGACGCCCATGGCTTCGATGCCTGCAGAATGCATTAGTCGACTACGCCTCGGGTCCCCCCCCCAAGCGTCTGGAAATACGTCTCGGACCGCAGACCAGTAGGTTCGCAAGAGTTGATACATCCCTTCGACATCGACACCATCCCGGCCAGACAACTTGAAAGGGGCAAGTGCACCTAATGGATTGTTCATGCTGTTGCGAATCATTGCAATCACGGCGGTGTCCGTAATGACACTCGTGCTACTGCCTTTTTCCGAGATACGTTTGATCAACCTGTGAAATGGCGATTCAGGGTCCCGGTTAAGTAAATTGCAAATCTCGGACGGAACCTTGCGCGCGCTTATTTCACGAGGCAGCAAAATACTCCGAGTCTCAGGTAGAAGTTCATTGATCAATCGACTTGGGAGTGGACGCGCCTTATTAACCAAGATGAACTGCTCACGCTGAACTTCCAGGTTATCCGAGACAAAGCCGACAACCGGTACCGGAATGCTCTTCCTCCCCGCTTGCGCCAAGGCTAGCGAACGCTGCTGCCCGTCAACAATCCATGCAACCCGCCGCCCCTCTTCATAGACAGGGATCGTCAAAGTACCAGCTTGCGCAATTCCCTGATCTCCCGTGGGCTTTGTGCCTCGAGCGGCGGCGAAATGAACTGCCGGCGACATTGCAAGGATGATCGCGTTCGGAAATAGGACGTTGCCCTGATTCAAATAGTCAACGATACCTTTGACGTGGGTTCGAATTTCCGGTCGCTGAAAGCCTTTTAGAACATCCGATTCGTCGCGCTCTACTCTCGATATGTCTGCAACTTTTACGATGTCTGACCCATGAATGAAGAAAGCATAAACATCCAGGCCTTCACCCTGGGTCGTGCGCAGCGCTCGTACCACGATCTCATTCCTAGCCATATCGACCTTAGCCCTTTGTATCGAGTTCTTGCCGGAGATCGCACCAAAGACCGCGAAATCGCCCTTGCTCACACGCCACCAACTCTTCATCACGTAGATACCGCAGCAATCGTGTTGATGCTCCATCAAACCGGCGCCAATTCTTTCGCAGAAGCGAGAGAATTTCTGCATCGGTTTTTTTTTCCCGTGCCGGAACAACGGGCTTCCTCAAATTGCGCATCGCATTTGCCACAACTGCTCCTGCTTCTTCAGCAGAGAGTCGATGTCCGACCAGCACTTCGATGAAGTGGCGTAGTGCCCGCTGGGCGAAATCAGTTCGTGTTCCCGCGTAGGATGACCCCTCCAGGCGCTCGTCATATGGCAAAGCAACGTGGTGGACATTGTCGGGTACGAGCGTCCGACCATGACCCGACGTGATGATGCGAATCCTGCTGACTTGGGTTTTGGTCAGGGAAGCCAAATCCTGAGCGATCAGGGCAACGTAACTTCCCGGCAACGCGAAGAGCGCCAGTGAGTCCGGATGTCGGTCAAGCAATCCTGAAATGGAGTGTTGTGCCCCCAGTTCTGCCGTTAATGCTGCCCACCAATCACTCGGATCTTTACCCAGTTGGATGAGCAAGGGTTTCAATGAATTCGTACCGTCGGAGACCGTCAGGTCGTACGAAGGGATACGATCTGCAGCATCAACCACGCCGAGTCCCGCGGAGATGATGTGTAACGTACCTTTTAGAGTCGCGGCCACGCGCTGCGCCTCTGTAAAGGCTCGCCCCATGTAAACGTCCCGAGCCTGACTCGTCGGCCTTGCTTTCCGAACGGCTTCGGCCCAACGGGCGGCAACAGTCGTCAGCGGACCGTTCGTTTCGACTGCCTCCAGGGCGACACCCGCGCCGCTCAAACGCTTCCTGTTGGTGCAGTTGGTAACAACAATCGCTTTACGCGCCATAACTGCACCCATAGTCAAAAAAATCTCCATCGAAACTGCACACTGAATTGTTCGATAGTCTCGCACTTTTCAGAGAAAAATTCCATATTTTCAGTGAGATACAGCGGCTTTATTGACGCAGATGTGCAACTCCGGCGCAACAGTGGGTGACGGAAGAGGTCGGAAAGGCGGCCCACGGATGAGTGATCGAACCAATGAGGTCCAGAAAGCGCTGGGATCTGTGGCCATGCTGGAACGCTTCGGTGCACCATTGCTGGCTTCGATACCGCAGGTGCACCACATGGTTTTACGCTGTGAGCAAAGTCGTGCGCTGAGACCGTGTTATCGTGCCGACGCCGCCTCTTGTTCCCTGCAACCCCTAGACTTGAACTGCTCAAATGACTGACAGCCCTCTGGATCTCCGGATTCGGACCAGCGGTCGATGTGCGACTCAAAAAAGGGCCAGAATTACTGCTTCCAGTTCACCAAATATCCACAAGACGTTCTTCGCTTATTAGTTAGTATATCGAACCAATTTCCTGTCTTGAGACGAAAAGGCGGGCAGAAACTATACTCTTAAGGGACACCTCATTGCGCAGTCAAAGCAAACTCGGACTTCCCTTTAACCACGCGGATCAATGACGAACCTAGCCTGCGCAGTTCGCCAAATGCCCCGCTTCCACCTTGCGGCGACGAACGAGCAAGGCGTGGCCACGTCCGACGAGAAAGGCGTCGGATCAAAGGAGTATTTTGGAAAAAAGAGGCCGGTGAGTGCGTCGCAACTCAATGGCCTGAGCCGTTTGGAAATGCACTACAGATATTTTCGGGCTGGACGATTCTTCGAAGTAGAAAAGCGTCCTCGCTATCCTTGACCATTCAATCTTTCACCGATGTCACGCGAGGTTGCAGTTCGCCATTCTTGCGCGCCAGTCCGTCCCGATAGGTTGGACAGAATGTCCGCGAGTCACATACCGTGCAGGTATTCTCGTCGCCATTGCGCTCCCAGGCCTGAATGATGGACAAGCCGCTTGCCTCTCGATTGCGGCAGGTCTCGATCCGTTTTACGACCTCGTCAAAGGCAACCAAGGCGCGATTAATGGACTCTTCCGATATGAAATCGAGGCGTACGACTCTGAAGCCCGCCCCTTATACATCGAGGTAAAAACAACCAATGGAGGTATCGCGGCCCCGTTCCTAGTGACCGCTAACGAGGTCGCCGTTTCAAAAGAAGAGGCAGACCATTACGCCATATATCGCGTTTTCGATTTTGCAAAGGAGCCAAAGGTTTACGTGCTTAAGGGCCCGGTCGACGTTAGTTGTGAGTTGACGCCGCATCTCTGGCTGGCGTTTCCGAAGTAGCTGAGCTAGCGAATTCGCTGCTTTGTGCTCTCAGAAATTGGCTGGTGCGTCGGATAGCGAATTTAATTTTTCGAAGGGCACGCAAGACGTATCAGGCATTCCTCGACGCGATGGAGTACCTTACCGCTAACTCCCCACCCTCATCACAAACCCCTCGCAAACCTCCACATCCCGCACACTGACCCCCGCCGCGACAAAACAGGATTTCCACTCCCGTGCCTGTTTCACCACCGCATCCAGCATTTTTTTTGCTTCGGACTCCTTCAGCAAAAATCGTCGGCTTTCGGATAGCACATTCGATAGCGTGGGCGCGTACCCTTCGGCGCCGACGCGCAGTTGCTGGTAGCCGATACCGAGCATCTGCGGCTGGATGTCATAAGCGGGCGCGAGCGCCCATGCGCCCTGCGTGAACAGGAATGCATGGTTCCTTTCATGGTCGTCGGTGTTTTCGAGGCAGACGTTCAGCGCCATGCGTCGAAAGATTTCGTGGCAGTCCTGCACCGGGTCGCTGGACAGGCGCCGCGCGACGTCGGCAATGTCGCCGTAACCCATCTCGCCGTCTTTGATGCCTTCGGCGATCAGCATCGTGCGGGCGCTGGCGAAATGCAGCCGCGCGCCGTTCTCGCGGTCGAATCGTTTGACGAGCAGCACGCGCCGGCCGCCGACCTCGACCAGCGCTGATTCCGGCACACGGATGCCGCAGCGCTGCGCGAGTTGCAGGCTGGCATGCTCGATCGCGCAGACGTCGACCTGGTCTCCTTCGGCAGGGAATTTTGCGATCCAGGCCTGGCCCTCGTGGGTGATGACGGCCTTGGGGCGAGCGCCGCCGGCGCTGGTGCCGGGGCGCAGCAGCCGCCCCATTGCGGCATCGATGGCGAGGTGCTTTTCGAGCGCGCGGGCGGCGTCCATCAGCGCGGCGAGATCCGTCGCGTGGAACGCCTGATCTTGCACCGACAGATACTCAATGCCCGAGCGAGAAAACCCCAGCGCCCCAACGCGGTCTTCGCCGGTCAGCTCCAGGTATTCGAGGGGTGAACGGCGCTGCGGGTTGAATACCTTGTCGATGATCGCGTGGCCCCAGCGATCCGGCCCGGCGTCGTCGAAGATGGGGTGCACGTCGAGGCCCGCCGGCGGCTCGATGACGCCAGCGCGCAAGGGCATGTCCGGCGAGAGCGCGAAGGCTTCAGGATGGCTCAGCCAGGCGTCGTCATACGAAAACAGGATGCGGCGGCCGCGCACCAGTTCCAACTTTCCGCAAACGACCGGGCGGGCCTGGCCCAGCGGATAGATCCACGCATATAAAACGTCGCGGTTCATGGTTGCCTCTTGATGGTTCGCAATTCGAGCAACAAAGCGGTTTCGTCGGCCTCGGGGTTGGCGAGTTCCCCCAGGAAATGGACCCGCCCAAGAGCCCACAGGGCGGTGGCGTAGGCGGCCATCGAGACCGACGGGTCGCCCGCCTCGATACGCCTGAGGGTAGGAATGGATATTTGCAGGCGCTGGGCGAAAGTGGCGAGAGATTCCTTGCGGCGCTTTCTCGCGACGCGAATGTTTTCCCCGAGCGTGCGCAAATTGCGCTCGACCGGGGCGGGCAGCATGGCTTTGGCGTTGGAGTCTTTTGACATGTACATATACTTGCATGAATACGGCTTAAAATGCAAACATATGTTCAAAAACAGGATTTTGGCTTAATTCGGTCGCTGCCGGTGGCGACGATGGTTGGCTTTGTCAGGCACGGAATGAGGCGATTCACCCGAATGGTTGTTGCCAAACGCGGCGCGCCATTCATCATCCCGCCGGCATCCCCTCGAGCACCCGAGCGGCGTCGAGCAAACCACCCAGCATCCGGTCGGCCACCTGCTGCGAAAAGCCGGCCGGCAGTTCCGCTTGTACTTGTGCCACCGCGCCGGGCGTTCGTGCGATCAGCTCCTGAAGCAATGGCTCGGCGTTTTCTCCATAACCGACTTTTCTCGCCGTGCTGTTGAAGTGCCGGCGCTGGATTTCGTGCATGCGGTAGTGGCGGTTCTTGCCCAGCAGCGCCATCGCCAATTTGAGGTCCTGCGCGGCCCATTGGTTGGGGCCTTCACCGATGACTGGGTAGGCGGACATCACGTCGTACATCGGGGTGAGCCGAAAGCCGCCTGCTGCGCCGGGCTGCGGCTGAATGCTGAAGTTTTTGGCATGGCCGTCCGGCGCGCGCAGCATCCAGAACAGGATTTGCGAGGCCATGAGGGTGCGCAGGTCGCGCCCGGCATCGAGCGACTGCTGCACCAGGGTGAACAGTTGCATGAGGCCCGGCCCGCCTTCGTTCTCGTACTTGACCAGCGGCGATGTTCCGGTGGCCTGGCAGAAGTCTTCCTGCACGCGCCGAAAGAGCCGCGTGCCGTCGGACGACACCGAGCGATCGAATCGCTCGACGACGAGCACGCGCAGTTTGCCAAACGTGGCGATGCGGGCTTCGGCCGTGGGCAGGCCATAGGCCTGGAGCAAGCGAAGGCATAGCCACTCGTTGTCCACCGAGGTGGTGAAATCTGCCTGCCGGCCGCCGACCAGGCCAAGGGGCAGCTTGAAGATGTGTGTGGTGGGCGTCGCGCCGCGCGGCTTCAGCCACTTGCCGCCCCACCATAGAAAGGCGTCCTTCTCCTGGGCGCCGGCGAGCGAGATTCGGAAGTCGTCGTCCGGGTCCCGCGCGCCGGCAAACCGGTCGGGAGTGGCGACTTCAAGCAGGTGGCGCTCGATGGCTTCGTCGTCCACGACCACGCCGTCGATAACGTCGACACCGGAAGGCGTCTCGCCTTCCGGCAGGAGTTGCAGTGCGCCCACGCAATCGCGCCCGATGGCGCTCAGCAGGTCGAAGGAGTCGATGGAGCCCGTCTTGAAGCGGGCCGCAACACGCTTGCGGATGGCGTCGCTGTCTGGCAACAGGCCGTCGAAATAGTGAGCGACGTTGCCGCCTTTCAACGGTTCATTGTTGAGGTTGAACGGCAGCGACAAAGATATCGGCCGGCCGCGCGCGGAGGCGAGCCACTGTGCGGCGTATTGCAGTTCCATTTCGCCGCGGGCGGTGATGGTCCAGCGTCCGACGTGCTCTCCGTTGGCCCAGAGCGTCAGCGTTTGGCTATGCGAACGGCGCCCCATGTCACCACTCCGTCGAGGGAGCCGATTCGAGACTCTCCCGCTCACCCAGGCGCAAACTGAGGCCAACGGCCGCGCACCAGCCAAGCAATTGCTTGAAACTCATTTCGTCCGGATGTTGTTCCAGATAGGAGACGCGGTTCTGACTCAGGCCCAATCGCGCCGCCACCTGCGCCTGCGTCAGCTTGCGGCGTTTGCGGGCAACCTTGAGCAATTGGCCAAGCTGCAGGGCGGTCAGCAACGGTTGCGACGGTAAGGTAGGAGACATGGCTTGTATCCGAAATTCAGCTATTTTTATTTTAGCTGGTTTTCAGATATTTGAAAGATATCTGTTATTCAGATATTTATTGAATAGCTGAATAGCAGATAAACGGGACTCATTGGCCGGGCTTGTTTCAGCGCTTGGTTGTGCGGCTTTCTGGCTTGACGTGTCGTTGGCCTTTGCCTGGCGCCAGCCGGGTTATAGATTTCCGTTCACCCATCTACCGACGCTTCGAAGCGGAAGCTCTGCTTCAGGTCGTTCATCCAGGACGGCTCAATCAGCTTGTCATGTTGTAACCGCCCGACCACGATGCCTGGGTGGACACCAATCCGCGCCGCAAAATCGGTAACGGCCGTTCTGGTTTTGAGGTTGGCCAATGTTTGAACATGTTGCGGGGGAATCAACCAGTTTCCGGCCCACTCGTTGGCTTCACGCTCACGAGGGTCGCTGGTGCGCGCGGCGTTGGGGTCATCCAGGAAAATGGATTTCTTGTCTTCCTTGCTGTTCGCATGTAGCAGTATGTGGGCTGCTTCGTGGAAAAAACTGAACCAGAATTTGTCGTTGGTTTTTCCGTACAGCGACAGCTGTATCAAAGCTCGCGTCGGGTTCAGCCAGCGAGCCACGCCGCTCACGTGCGCCCGAGGAATGGCTGGCACCAGAACCAATAGCACGCCGGCACCGTGCAGCAGCGTGCGCATTTTCGGCTCGAACACGTCGGGCGGCTCGCAGGTCATGCCGCGAATCATGTGTAAAGCCTTCTCGAAACTCACCTTGTCGTACTTGGGGCCATCGAGCTTTTCGGCCTGTTGCTCACCAAGACGCAGCCAAGCCGAGATCGCACCCACATCGCTTTGGTCTGCACGGCTGCGGCGGAAAGCCACCTGCATGCCGCCGTAGTGAGCACGCCACTCGTCAGGCGAGGCAACTCCGAAGAAGCGCAAGCAACTCTCGACCAGACCGGGTTTATGTCTGCTATCCAGACGTTGCTTCGGAATAGCCGCGCATGCCATCAGCTCCTTAATCGGCAGCTCTTCCAACCAGGAAACCCAGCCGGCATGGCGCTGCGCAGCTTCAAGTCTGGCTTTATGCTTTTGGTAGTTTGCTTCGAGCGTTAGCCAAAAATCCATGGTGCTGCCCAGCACACGTTCCAGGCGCTGCGCTGCATCCACGGTAAGCGGCACTTTGCCGTTGATGAGCTGGCTGATATGTTTTTCGCTATAACCCAGACGCTGCGCCAATTCCGCCTGTGTCCAGCCGCGTTCGTCGGCAATATCCAGAATTGATTCGCCGGGGGGCAAGGCCCAGTCTGGAGCAAAAGGGGCTCTGGGTTCAGTCATGATAATCCCCTATGTATTCAATGTTGATGATCGTAACCTCGGACCATTCAACGCCGCCGTCAGGGCGTAAGGGGCACGGGTCATGATCGGGGGCGAAAACCAATCTCCAGCCACCGGCAAGATCAAGCGCGAACTGCCCGAGACGATCTCCCTTGAGAGGATGAGGATTGCCGGCGATCAGATCGGTGACACATGCAGCCGCTTCGAGCGCCGCCAACCGTACCTTCAGCTTACGTGCAGAGGCCGTTCCGAGTTTTTTCTCGGCGACGGCCTGTTTTTCACACAACTCGCGGACTTTCTTGTCCTTGTACCGAATTTCCAAGGCGTCCTCATCTTATCATTCTTTACCTAATAGGTAAATTTCTATATCGACCAACGACTGCTGCGCATTTTTTTGATCAAGATAGAGGCCTGGGTGAATGCCGCCCTGTCGGCAAGCGTCCCGCGAGCAGCTCGAGATGTGCTGCAAGCTGCCGCAAAATGCCCCGACCTTGCCTTACCGATACCCGCTGCCACAGAGCCTCCTCGAATCGGTTTGCTTAGGCAGTCGTCCAGTATATTTTTGCTTAGGGATGCTTGAAATGAGAAGTTGCCTATCAGGACGATGGCATCAGGCTTTTGGAAATCGGCGTTGCGACTTACCGCCGATGGACTTCGTTTGAACTATCAGAAATATCCAGCGAGTTGCCTCACACAGCAACTCGCCGGATGCGGGGTTTCTTCACCCGTCAAACATCAATATTCCCCGCCCGTAACGCATTCGTCTCGATGAACGCGCGGCGCGGTTCGACGTCGTCGCCCATGAGGGTCGTGAAAATGCCGTCGGCGGCGATGGCGTCTTCGATTTGCACGCGCAGCAGGCGGCGCACGCTGGGGTCCATGGTGGTTTCCCACAGCTGTCCGGCGTTCATTTCGCCGAGGCCTTTGTAGCGTTGCTTGCTGACGTTGCGCTCGGCGTCGGCGAGCAGCCAGCGCATGGCGCTCTTGAAGTCGGTGACGGCTTGCGAGCGCTCGCCGCGCTTGATGGTGGCGCCTTCGCCGATGAGGCCCTTGAAGGTTTGCGCGGTGGTGGTGAGCTGGCGGTAGTCGGCCGATTGCACGAAGTCGTCGTCGAGCACGCTGACCTTGACGTTGCCGTGGCGGCGCCGTTCGATGCGCAGCGCGTGGGCTTCGCGAACGTCGTCGTAGGTGGCGCGCACGGTGATCTCGGGCTTGAGCGGGTCGCCGTTGAGGGCGGCTTCGAGCGCCTTGGCGGAGGCTTCGGCGGCATCCTGGCTGTCGAGGTGGATTTCAATGCCGTCGGTGATGGCGCCCAGCGCGGCCGCGTCGATGACGTGGCCGACGCGCCCGGTGACGGCTTCGGCGAGCAGGTAGCTGCGCGCGAGTTCGCCCAGCGCTTCGCCGGTGATTGGGGTGGCGCCGGTGTTGGGCAGCAATTCGGCGCCGTTGAGCGCGAGGCGCAGCATGTGCGCGTTGAGCTCGGACTCGTCCTTGATGTAGCGCTCTTCCTTGCCGTGCTTGATTTTGTAGAGCGGCGGCTGGGCGATGTAGATGTAGCCGCGCTCGATGAGTTCGGGCACCTGGCGGTAGAAGAAGGTGAGCAGCAGGGTGCGGATGTGCGCGCCGTCGACGTCGGCATCGGTCATGATGATGACGCGGTGGTAGCGCAGCTTGTCGATGTTGTAGTCGTCCTTGCCGATACCGCAGCCGAGCGCGGTGATGAGCGTGACGATCTGCTCGCTGGAGATGAGCTTGTCGAAGCGGGCCTTCTCGACGTTGAGCACCTTACCGCGCAGCGGCAGGATGGCCTGGAATTTGCGGTCGCGGCCCTGCTTGGCGGAGCCGCCGGCGGAGTCACCCTCGACGATGTAGATTTCGCACAGTGCCGGGTCTTTCTCCTGGCAGTCGGCGAGCTTGCCGGGCAGACCCACGCCGTCGAGCACGCCTTTGCGGCGCGTCATTTCACGGGCGCGGCGCGCGGCGTCGCGAGCGCGGGCGGCTTCGATGATCTTGCCGCAGATGATCTTGGCGTCGTTGGGCGTCTCCTGCAAGAATTCTTCGAGCGCCTTGGCGACGTATTCCTCGACCGGCGCGCGCACTTCCGACGAGACGAGTTTGTCTTTGGTCTGCGAAGAAAACTTGGGCTCGGGCACTTTCACCGACAGGATGCAGGTGAGGCCTTCGCGCATGTCGTCGCCAGCGGTTTCGACCTTGGCTTTTTTGGCGAGCTCGTGCTCTTCGATGTATTTGTTGATGACCCGCGTCATGGCCGCGCGCAGGCCGGTGAGGTGCGAGCCGCCGTCGCGCTGCGGGATGTTGTTGGTGAAGCACAGCACGTTTTCGTTGTAACTGTCGTTCCACTGCATTGCTACTTCCACACCGATGCCGTCGCGCTCGCCGATGACGTGGAAGATGTTGGGGTGCAGCACCGCCTTGTTCTTGTTGATGTATTCGACGAAGCCCTTGACGCCGCCGGCGAAGGCGAAGTCGTCTTCCTTGCCGGTGCGCTGGTCGACCAGACGGATGCGCACGCCGTTGTTGAGGAACGACAGTTCGCGCATGCGTTTGGCGAGGATGTCGTAATGGAATTCGACGTTGCCGAAGATGGTTTCATCAGCCAGGAAGTGCACTTCGGTGCCGCGCTTGTCGGTGTCGCCGATGATCTTGAGCGGCGAGACCTGCACGCCGTTCTGCTCCTCGACGATGCGCTCCTGCGGGATGCCGCGATGGAATTCCATGAAGTGCTTCTTGCCGTCGCGCCGCACGGTCAGGCGCAGCCAGCTCGAGAGCGCGTTGACGCACGACACGCCCACGCCGTGCAGGCCGCCGGAGACCTTGTAGCTGTTCTGGTCGAACTTGCCGCCGGCGTGCAGTTCGGTCATGACGATTTCGGCCGCGCTGCGCTTGGGTTCGTGCTTGTCGTCGAACTTGATGCCGGTGGGCACGCCGCGCCCGTTGTCGAGCACGGAAATGGAGTTGTCGGCGTGGATGGTGACGAGGATGTCGTCGCAGTAGCCGGCGAGTGCTTCGTCGATGGAGTTGTCGAGCACTTCGAACACGAGGTGATGCAGGCCGGTGCCGTCGGAAGTGTCGCCGATGTACATGCCTGGCCGCTTGCGCACCGCTTCGAGTCCTTCGAGGATTTGAATCGACGACGCGCCGTAGCTGGTCGAGCTGGTGTCGGCTTGCGGGTTTTGCTGTTCGCTCATGAGTATCTTCCGGTTTACTGCGGTACTACGAAACTTCAGAAACGCCGAAGGGGCGTCGCGGCCCCTTCGGTCGTGCGTGCTGCGCGCGCTCAGATGCGCATCGGCATGACGACGTATTTGAAGTCGTTGTTGTCGGGCAGGGTGATCAGCGCGCTGGAGTTGGCATCGCCGAAGCTGATCTGGATGTTTTCGACTTTCAGGTTGGACAGGACGTCGAGCAGGTAGGTGACGTTGAAGCCAATGTCGAGGGCATCGCCGCCGTAGTCGATTTCGAGTTCTTCCTGCGCTTCTTCCTGTTCGGCGTTGTTGGCGGTGATCTTGAGCAGGTTGGCCTCGAGCATGCAGCGCACGCCCTTGAATTTGTCGGAGGTGACGATCGCCGCGCGCTGCAGCGCGCGCTGCAGTTCTTCACGGCCGATCACGAAGCTGTTTTTGTAGCCCTTGGGAATCACGCGCGTGAAGTCGGGGAATTTGCCCTCGACCAGCTTGGAGACGAGCTCGACCTGGCCGAAGGTGAATTTGACCTGGCTGGGCGCGACGTCGATCTTGACCGGGTCGTCGATGTCTTCGAGCAGGCGTTGCAGCTCGAGGATGGTCTTGCGCGGGATGATGACTTCCTGGCGCGCGAGTTCCTGGTCGGACGCGGTGCTGCAGTAGGCCAGGCGGTGGCCGTCGGTGGCCACGGCGATGATCTGCTTGCCGTCGACCACCAGCAGCATGCCGTTGAGGTAGTAGCGGATGTCTTGCTGGGCCATCGCGAAATGCACCATCGCCAGCAGCTGGCGGAAGGTCTTTTGCGGCAGCTCGAAGCTCGCGCCGTAGTCCTTGGCCTCGGTCACCGTCGGGAAGTCTTCGGCGGCGAGCGTCTGCAGGGCGAAGCGGCTCTTGCCGGCCTGCACGGTCAGGCGCTTGTCGGACAGCGACAGCGAGACTTCGCTGTCGGGCACGTTGCGCAGAATGTCGAGCAGCTTGCGCGCGGCCACGGTGGTGGCGACGTCGCTGGCCCCGGCGCCGCAGTCGGCGCGGGTGGTGATCTGCAATTCGAGGTCGGTCGAGAGGAAGGATATGTCTTGGCCGGTCTTGCGAATCAGAAGATTCGCCAGGATCGGCAGGGTGTGGCGGCGTTCGACGATGCCGCTCACGGTTTGCAGTGGCCGCAGCAGGTTATCCCTTTGGGTTTTGACCAATTGCATATATATCCTTCGTAATAAGTAATAGTGTCCTGCAAAAGCGTTGGAAAACCGCTATTTTCCCTTTCGCTTCAAATAATTGCCAATCGGATAACTGGTCGGACAAGAGGCCGCACAGCGTGTGGGGAGTTTGTGGACGCAACCCGTATTGTGCCCCAAAAGGCCGTTTATTCACAAAAGCTCCCCTGCTTATCCCCAGGCCTGGCCGCCGCCTCCGATCATCCCTTCAAGGTCTGCTCCAATACGTGCAATTCGTGGTTGAGCTGCGCGTCCTTGCCGCGCGCCTCGGCCATTTTGCGCACCGCGTGCAGGACGGTGGTGTGGTCCCGCCCGCCGAACAGCTCGCCGATCTCCGGCAGGCTCTTTTGCGTCAGTTCCTTGGCCAGATACATGGCGATCTGGCGCGGCCGGGCGATGTTGGCCGGCCGCTTTTTCGAGTACATGTCGGCGACTTTGATGTTGTAGAAGTCGGCCACGGTTTTCTGGATGTTTTCGACCGAGATCTGCCGGTTTTGCACGGTCAGGAGGTCTTTGAGCGCCTCCTTGGTGAGCTCGATGGTGATCTCGCGGCCGTGGAATTTCGAGTAGGCCAGGATCTTGCGCAGCGCGCCTTCGAGTTCGCGCACGTTCGAGCGCAGGTGCTTGCCGACGAAGAAGGCGACGTCTTCCGAGAGCGCGACGCCCTCGGCCTGTGCCTTCTTGATCAGGATGGCCACGCGCATTTCGAGCTCGGGCGGCTCGATGGCCACGGTCAGGCCGGAGTCGAAGCGGGAGATCAGGCGGTCGTCGATACCGGTGATTTCCTTCGGATAGGTGTCGCTGGTGATGATGACCTGCGCGCGGTTGGCGATCAGCGCCTCGAACGCGTAGAAGAATTCTTCCTGGGTGCGGTTCTTGCCCGAGAAGAACTGGATGTCGTCGATCAGCAGCAGGTCAAGCGAGTGGTAGTAGCGCTTGAATTCGTCGAACGCCTTGCGCTGATACGCCTTGACGACGTCGGAGACGTACTGCTCGGCGTGGATGTAGCGAATGCGCGGGTTCTGCTTTTCCTGCAGCAACTGATTGCCGATGGCGTGGATCACGTGGGTCTTGCCCAGCCCCACGCCGCCATAGAGGAACAGCGGGTTGTACGAGGTGCCCGGATTGTTGGCGACCTGAATCGCCGCGGCGCGCGCGAGCTGATTCGATTTGCCGGTGACGAAGTTGTCGAAGGTCAGCGCGGAGTTGAGCTTGGAACGCTCGTAGATTGCGTCGATTTCGGTACGATTTTCCGACGAACGCGGTTCCTGGGGCGTTACACGCCAGGCGCGGCGCGCCATTTCGGCTTCGTTGGCGCCCACGTCGGGCAACTCGCCGGCGAGTCCGGCGGCGTCGATGGCCGACGGGCTCATGGGTGCCGGCGCCGGCGCGCTGGGCCGGCCGGCCGGCGCACCCCGCTGCCCGGCCTTGGGGTCGAGCACGAACAGCACTTCGACCGGCTCCTGCCAGAAAGCCGCGGCCATGTCCTGGATGCGGCCGGAGAATTGATTCTTGACCCAATCCAGCTTGAAACGATTCGGCGCGGCAATACGCAGCGTGCGCGCCTGCTCGTCGAACTCGAGCGGCGCCAGCGGCTTGATCCAGGTCCGATATTGCTGCGGCGTCAGTTCTTTTTCCAGACGCGTCGCGCAGTGTTGCCAGAATTCGTTCATTTATTACTTATAGGAGGGTTGCGCGTGCTTTTGCCTCAGGCGCCCAATCAGTGCCGCCACCGCGGCACGACGCCAGGCCGGCCCATGACGGCCGACGGCATGGCGCGCCGCGAAACACCCGTGGTGCCGCGCGCGCAAAAAGGCCGTCCGCCGCGCAAAAGCCGCGCAGCCGAATAACTCGGTCAAACGTGATGGGGTCGATTTTAACGCCAAAGACCCCGCGCGGGGACGTTATCCACAGGTCTAAATCCATTTTCCGTGCACCCGCGCCAGCACGGGCTCTGCGCTAAGCTCTTGACACATAATGGAAAAAAAGCTTAAATAGCTGGTTCTGCAAAAATATAACGGATACCCATCCGGCCCTGGCCGGCGGCGCACGCCGCCTTCGATGGCCTTTGCCACGGCGCTGGGCCTTTTTAATTAGTGAGTCATCATGAAACGTACTTATCAGCCTTCCGTCACGCGTCGCAAGCGTACCCACGGTTTCCTGGTCCGCATGAAAACCCGTGGCGGGCGCAAGGTCATCAGCGCGCGTCGCGCCAAAGGCCGTAAGCGCCTGGCTGTTTAAGCCTGATTCCGTGTTGATTTGTGCGCGGAGCGCTTGAAAACCTCCGCCGGCTTTCCGAAAGCTGCGCGGCTTCTGAAAACGGATGAATTTTCATCCGTTTTTAGTTTGCGGCCCTGGCGCCGGAGCTTGCATTTCGTGCTGTACATGCGTCAGCGCGAAGCGCCGGGGCCCGACGGCGACCGCGCTCGTCTGGGGGTCGTGGTCGGCCGGCGCCACGCGCCGCATGCGGTGACCCGCAATCTGATCAAGCGCGCGGCGCGAGACCTGTTTCGGCTGCGTCAATCCGGTTTGGCCGGCTGGGATCTTGTGCTACGCTTGCAACGCCGTTTTGAGCCTACGGAATTTCGCGCCGCCTCGTCGGCCGCGCTCAGGACGGCCTGCCGGGCTGAATTGGCGTCGCTTTTCGAGGCCGCCGCAGCCCGCGCGGCGCGCGGCACCGCCCCAGCCGAGGCTGGCGGCCCTCCGAGCAAATCCAGCACTCCCCCGACACGGCCGGATTGATATGCGAACCCTATTGCTGTTGCTTTTGCGATTCTACAAGCTGGCCATCAGCCCCTGGCTGGGTGACCGGTGCCGCTTTTATCCGAGCTGCTCGGATTACGCGCGCGAAGCGATCGAGACGCACGGCCCGGCACGGGGAACCTATCTCGCGGCGTGCCGTCTGTGCCGCTGTCATCCGTTTCACCCGGGCGGATGCGACCCTGTTCCGCCCCCTCGTCAAGCGAAAAACGCCGCGCCGCGCAGCAGCACGACGTCGGATCCGAAGCACGGCTCGCACCGTCTTCCCCACCGCTTTTTCTGATTACGTCCAACAAGAGATCGCTCCATGGACATCAAACGCACCGTACTCTGGGTCATTTTCGCGTTATCGCTGGTCATGTTGTTCGACAACTGGCAGCGCTTTCACGGGCACCCGTCGATTTTCTTCCCGACCATGCAGGACACCGCGTCGAGCTCGTCGGCGCCGGGCGGCGCATCCGGGGCCAACGCGGCCAATGGTGCCAACGCGCTGCCGCAGGCCGGCACTTCGACGACGGCTGCCGCGCCGGGCAATGCCCCGGCCACGGCTGCCGCGACGCATGGCCAGAATCTCAAGATCCAGACCGATCTGTACGATCTGAACATCAATACCGAGGGCGGCACGCTGACGTACCTGGCGCTGCGCAAGTGGTCGGACAAGACCGAGCCCGGCAAGCATGTGGTGTTGTTCGACCAGTCCGCCACGCATACGTATCTGGCGCGCACCGGCCTGATCGGCGGCGATTTCCCGAATCACAACGATATTTTCACGGTGGAACCCGGCCCGCTGACGATGACCGGCGACACGCTGAACGTGCGGCTCGATTCGCCCGTCAAGGATGGCGTGAAGCTGGTGCGCACGTATACGTTCAAGCGCGGCAGCTACGTGATCGACGTGCAGAACCAGGTCGTCAATACCGGTACGAAGCCGGTTAGCCCGGTGCTGTATATGGAACTGGTGCGCGACGGCTCGCAGATCGCCGGCCCGAAATTCTCGCACAGCTCGTTTACCGGACCGGCGATCTACACCAACGCCGACAAATTCCAGAAAGTGTCGTTCAAGGACATCGGCGAGGATAAGGCGCACTACGCGAAGAGCGCCGACAACGGCTGGATCGCGATGGTGCAGCTGTATTTTGCCTCGGCCTGGGTGCCGAAGCAGGGCTCGCCGCGTGACTACTATATGGGCAAGCTGGGCCCGGACCTGTATCGCGTCGGCATGAAGGAGCCACTGGGCACGGTGGCGCCGGGCGCGACCGAAACTGTCGACGCGCGCCTGTTCGCCGGCCCGCAGGAAGAGCACATGCTCGCGCAGATCGCGCCGGGCCTGGACCTGCTCAAAGACTACGGCTGGTTCACGATTCTCGCCAAGCCGCTGTTCTGGCTGCTCTCGAAGCTGCATGCGCTGATCGGCAACTGGGGTTGGGCGATCATCGCGGTGACGGTCATCCTGAAGCTGGTGTTCTTCCCGCTGTCGGCTGCCAGCTACAAGTCGATGGCGCGCATGAAGGTGATCACGCCGCGCATGCAGGCGCTTCGCGAGCGCCACAAGGGCGATCCGCAGAAGATGAATGCGGCGCTCATGGAGCTGTACAAGACCGAGAAGGTCAATCCGTTCGGCGGGTGTATCCCCATCGTGATCCAGATTCCGGTATTCATTGCGCTGTACTGGGTGCTGCTCTCGAGCGTGGAAATGCGCGGCGCGCCGTGGCTCGGCTGGATTCACGATCTGTCGGCGCAAGACCCGTATTACATTCTGCCGGTGCTGATGGCCGTGTCGATGTTCATCCAGACGCGCCTGAATCCGACGCCGCCCGATCCGGTGCAGGCCAAGATGATGATGTTCATGCCGCTGGTGTTCTCGTTCATGTTCCTGTTCCTGCCGTCGGGCCTGGTGCTGTATTACGTGGTCAACAACATTCTGTCGATCGCGCAGCAATGGTCGATCAACCGGATGCTGGGGCAACACAAGACGAAGAAGGCGACCTGAGGCCGGTTTGCGCCTGAGCCGACCGAGCGCCCGCGATGCAAGTCGCGGGCGTTTTCCATTGGCGCGCTATGTCACAATGACTTTTACGATATCGATTTGCACCACTTGATGGCTCCCTTCAACGAACCGCCGATTGCCGCCATTGCCACCGCCCCGGGCCGCGGCGGCATTGGCGTCGTGCGTGTCTCGCTCGGGCGTGCGGGCAGCGCCGGGGCCGAGGCGCTCATGCATGCGCTGTGCGGCCGCCTGCTGAGCCCGCGTCATGCGAGCTTTCTGCCGTTTCTCGATGCGCAGGGCACGCCGCTCGATCAGGGCATCGCGCTGTATTTTCCGGGGCCGAATTCGTATACCGGCGAAGATGTGCTCGAATTCCAGGGGCACGGCGGGCCGGTGGTGATGCAACTGCTGCTGCAGCGCTGCCTCGACGCCGGCGCCGGGTTTGGCGTGCGGCTGGCCGAGCCGGGCGAATTCACCCGGCGGGCCTTTCTGAACGACAAGCTCGATCTGGCGCAGGCCGAAGCCGTGGCCGACCTGATCGAGGCCAGCACCGAGGCAGCGGCGCGCTCGGCGAGCCGCTCGCTGGACGGCATCTTTTCGCGCGAGATCCATGCGCTGGTCGACGCGCTGATTCAATTGCGCATGCTGGTCGAGGCCACACTCGATTTTCCTGAAGAGGAAATCGACTTTCTCCAGCGCGCCGACGCCCTGGGCCAACTTGCGCGCATTCAGGAAAAGCTCGCGCAGGTGCTGGCCGATGCGCGGCAAGGTGCCCTGCTGCGCGAAGGCCTGAACGTGGTGCTGGCCGGCCAACCGAACGTGGGCAAGTCGTCGCTGCTCAATGCGCTGGCCGGTGCCGAACTGGCCATCGTCACGCCGATCGCCGGCACCACGCGCGACAAGGTGCAGCAGACCATTCAGATCGAGGGCATCCCGCTGCACATCATCGACACGGCCGGCCTGCGCGAGACGCAGGACGAGGTCGAGCAGATCGGCGTGGCGCGCAGCTGGCACGAAATCGAAAAGGCCGACGTGATTCTGCATCTGCTCGATGCGCGTGAGGGCATGACGCCGGCCGACGCCGAGATCGCCGCGCGTTTTCCGGCCGGCATTCCGGTCGTGCGGGTGCTCAACAAAACCGATCTCACCGGGCAAGCGCCTGGCGTCGCGGCGGCCGACGCCGGCACGCCGCTCTCGCTGCACCTCTCAGCCAAGGCCGGGCAGGGCATCGACCTGCTGCGCGCCGAGCTCCTGAAAATCGCCGGCTGGCAAGCCGGCCACGAAAGTGTCTTCCTCGCCCGCGAGCGCCATCTCACCGCGCTGCGTCAGGCACGCGAACACCTGGCCGTCGCCGCGGCTCACGCGGCGCAAAACGCCCAGGCGCTCGATTTGTTCGCGGAAGAATTACGCCTGGCCCAGGAGCAACTCAACAGCATTACCGGCGAATTCACGCCGGACGATTTGCTGGGCGTGATTTTCAGTCGGTTCTGTATCGGTAAATAACACCTTTTTTTGCCGCGCAGCTTGCACGGTGCCACGCGCCTTTGGCCGTGTTGGCGCCGCCAAGGGCGACGAATCCGTCGGGCGGCGGTAAGATGGCAATAAAAAAGGAGCCCTCCGATGCGACTCTTTTTCGCCCTGTGGCCGAACGACGACTTGCGCGCCGCGCTGCATAACCTTGCGCGCGAGGCGCAAATCGAGTGTGGCGGACGCGTGATGCGCGCCGAAACGCTGCACCTGACGTTGATTTTTCTTGGCGAGGTCAGCCCCGCCGCGCTGCCCGCGTTGCGGGAAATTCAGCGCAATACGCCGCTGCCGCCCTGCTCGCTCACGCTCGATCTGCTCGGCTATTGGCCGACCAATCGAATCGTGTGGAGCGGCGCGCGCTCGGTGCCCGAGGAGTTGCGTGCGACGCGCGCGCGTTTGCTGCAGCAATTGCGCGCCCATGGCCATCGCCTCAGCGGCGCGGGCTTTCATCCGCATGTGACGCTGCTGCGGCATGCCCGCCGCGCGCCGACCGAGTTGGTGCGGCGCACCTTTATCTGGCCGTGCTCGGATTACGTCCTGGTTCATTCGATCACCACGCCGCGCGGACCCATCTACCGATTGCTGCCCGACACCTTGCCGATTGCTCCCGTGACGAACTGAGGTTTGCGTTATATTTGAAGCATCGCAGTTTTAAGGGAGAAGGTGCCATGCAAGTAGGCTCCATCGTGAAATCCAGTCATATCGCCGTGCCGCAAGGCGCGGTCGGAATCGTCACCCGCATTCTCGGCAACATGGCGATGGTGCGCTGGTATGCTGGCCAGCCGGGCGCTTCGCGCGAATTGAACACCGAGCCGTTTTTCCTCGAGGATCTCGAGGATACCGGCGACATTCTGCCGGCCGGCGCCAGCCTGACGCTGCAATAAATACGTAACGAAGCGGTCATTACGGTCCTTCCTTTTTCGGTCAACAATGGGCTCGGCGCGGTGTATCGCGCCGCCCGCCTGCAAAAAATTATTAGTGGTTTGACTCCAACCCGGGCGAGCGTCATCGGGCCACAATGTCGGCCTGGATAATTTGCGCCCGGTGACGGGCCCGTCGTTGGAGTTCCATCGCCTATGTCCGATGTAGCCATGCCCACCGCTGGATCGTCGTCGCCTGCCTCGCCCACCCGCCTGCAAGGTGGCGCGCTGGCGTTGCTGACCGTCGGCCTGGCACTGGGCACCTTCATGGAAGTGCTCGACACGTCGATCGCCAACGTCGCCGTGCCGACCATCGCCGGGAGCCTGGGCGTGTCGAACAGCGAGGGAACCTGGGTCATCAGTTCCTACGCAGTGGCGGCCGCCATCGCCGTGCCGCTGACCGGCTGGCTGGCGCGCCGGGTGGGCGAGGTCAGGCTGTTCGTCTCGGCCGTCGCCCTGTTCACCCTCGCCTCGATGCTGTGCGGCCTGGCGCCGAACATGCAAACCCTGGTGGGGTTTCGACTGCTGCAGGGCCTGGTGTCGGGGCCGATGGTGCCGCTGTCGCAAACCATTTTGCTGCGCAGCTTTCCGGAGGACAAACGCGGCCTGGCGTTGGGGCTGTGGGCGATGACGGTGATCGTCGCGCCGATTTTCGGGCCGGTGGTCGGCGGCTGGATCACCGACAATTACACGTGGCCCTGGATCTTCTATATCAATGTGCCAGTCGGCATTTTCTCTTTCGGCACCTGCCTGGTGCTGCTGCGCGGCCAGGAGACGAAAACCGAACAGTTGCCGATCGATCTGATCGGCATGGCGCTACTGGCGGTTGGCGTGGGTGCGCTGCAAATGATGCTGGACAACGGCAAGGATCACGACTGGTTCAACTCCACGTTCATCGTCGTGCTCGCCGTGACCTCGGTGATCTGCCTGTCGGTGTTGCTGATCTGGGAGATCACATCCGATAAACCGATCGTCGATCTGACGCTGTTCAAGGACCGCAATTTCGCGCTCGGCGTGATCGTCACGTCGTTCGGCTATATGACGTTCTTTGCTTCGGTGGTGATTTTTCCGCTCTGGCTGCAAACGGTGATGGAGTACACCGCCGGCCAGGCGGGGCTGGCCACTGCGCCGGTGGGGCTGCTGGCGCTGATTCTGGCGCCGATCGTCGGCAAGAATATGGAGCGGCTCGAGCTGCGCGCGGTCGCCTCCTTCGCCTTTGTGGTTTTTGCAGTGGTGTCTTTCTGGAACTCCGGCTTCGCGCTGAACATGACGTTCGACCAGGTCATCATGCCGCGTCTGGTGCAGGGCATCGGCATTGCCTGTTTCTTCGTGCCGATAACGACCATTACGCTGTCGAGCATCGACGACGATCATCTGGCCGCCGCCGCCGGCCTGTCCAATTTTTTCCGCGTGCTGTCGGGCGCGATCGGCACCGCCGTGAGCACGACACTCTGGGATGATCGCGCGATCTATCACCATTCGCGGCTAATCGAGTCGATCAACGTCTATTCGCAGCAAACCAACGCGTTTCTCGATGGCTTGCAGCATCGCCTGGGATTGGTCGGCGGACAGGACATCGGCATGCTCAATCAGCTCGTCACCCAGCACGCCTACATGCTTGCCACCAACGATATCTTCTACATTTCCGGCTACGTGTTCGTGCTGCTGGCGTTGCTGGTGTGGGCGACCAAACCCAAAAAAGGCGCCAAGCCCGCAATGGGTCATTAAGCGCGGCGGCCTGACCATTCCGGTCGATTGTGCAACATTGCGTTGCGCCGATGCGGTCGATCGGCGACGCTGCCCTTGCTATCATGTTCGCCATTCACCAAGAAAAAAAGCGAGCGGGCATGTTAGGCAGTCTGATTGCCAGGTATGGGCTGATCCTGGTGTTCGTCAATATCCTCCTGCAAACCCTGGGTTTGCCGGTACCGGCGTATCCGACGCTGCTGGTGACGGCCGCTGACGGCACTTTTGGCCCGGCGCTGATCGTGGCCGTGGCGGTGCTCGCCGCGCTCATTGGCGATACCGTGTGGTTCGCGGCGGGTCGCCGCTACGGGCACCACATTCTGCGATTTCTGTGCCGCCTGTCGCTGTCCCAGGATACTTGCGTGCGCCGCACCGAGGGGTTCATCGAACGCTGGGGCATCAAGATCCTGATGTTTGCCAAGTTCATTCCCGGCCTGTCGACGCTGGCACTGCCGATGGCCGCCGCGCTCGGCGTGCGCTGGCGAACCTTTTATCTGCTCGACACGATCGGCGCGGTTTTATGGTCGGGGGTTGCGGTGCTGCTCGGCCGCGGCTTCGCGCGAGAGATCGGACCGCTGGTGGTCGCCCTGAATTCGCTCGGACAAGGCGCGCTGGGGCTGCTAGCGATCGTTTTCGTGCTCTATCTGGGCAACCGCTGGCTCCAGCGCCACCGGTTGCTGCGCTCGCTGCGCATGGCGCGCATCAGCGTCGACGACCTCTACGCGATGATGGAAGAAGGGATCGAGCCGGTCATTATCGATGTGCGCTTGCCGACGCGGCGCCAGCTCGATCCATTTACGATTCCGGGTGCCCTGACCATCACACCCGAGCGTCTGGCCAGCCAGCTCGACACCTTGCCGCGCGACAGCAAAATCATTTTGTTCTGCAACTGCCCCAACGAAGTCTCGGCGGCAATCGTCGCGCGTGAGCTTGCCAAGCATGGCTTTGCCGACGTGCATCCGCTGCTGGGCGGCCTGGACGCCTGGCGCGCGGCGGGCTTTTCACTGCAGGCGGCGGCGTGAGCGCATGAGCGCACCCATCGTGCCGGCAACGCTGGCTTTTACCGCGGATGGCTTTCCGTATTCTCCGCTGTTCGACGACGTCTATCACAGTACCGATGGCGGCCTTGGACAGGCCGCGCATGTCTTTCTCGGCGGCAACGATCTGCCGGCCCGCTGGCACGGCTGCAGCCGTTTCACTATCGTCGAGACCGGCTTTGGGCTCGGCTTGAATTTCCTGGCGACGTGGGCCGCCTGGCGGGCCCACCTTGCTGCCATGCCGGCCTCGAGGTTGGCGCCGCAACTGCATTTCGTATCCATCGAAAAGCACCCGTTTACGCCAAGCGATTTGCGGCGCGCCTACGATCACCTCGCGGCCCATCCCGAATGGGCGGGGCTCGCGCCATTGATCGATGCCTTGTGCGCCGCCTGGCCGCTGCCCTTGCCGGGTCTGCATCGCCTGTCGCTCGGCGATGGACTGACGCTTACCGTAGCGTTCGGCGATCTGCTCGAATGGCTGCCCAAACTGCGTGCCGGCGCCGATGCCTTTTACCTGGACGGCTTCTCGCCCGCCAAGAACCCGGCGATGTGGTCGCCGCCGGTATTCAAGGCACTCGCCCGCATGGCGCGCACCGATGCCACGGTGGCCACCTACACCGCCGCCGGCATGGTTCGGCGCGGCTTGCTCGATGCCGGGTTCGAGCTCGGCAAGCGCCCGGGCTATGGTCGCAAGCGCGATATGCTGGCCGGCCGCTTCGCACCGCGCTGGCGGGTACGCCGGCACGAACCGCCGACAGCGGTGGCGTGGCCCGATCGGCATGCGCTGGTGATCGGCGCCGGCCTGGCCGGCTGCGCGCTGGCCCACGAGTTGACGGCCAACGGCTGGCGCGTCACGCTGCTCGAACGCCGCGACGCGCCGGCGCTGGAGGCCTCGGGCAATCCGGCGGGGGTGTTTCACCCACAGCTCTCGCGCGACGACAATGTTCTGGCGCGTCTGACACGCGCCGGCTATCTACATGCGCTGGCGCTCTGGGAGGCGCTGGCCGAGCGCCAGCCGCTGCGCTGGTCCCGTACCGGGCTGCTGCAACTGGCCGACGACGATGCGGCAAGCGCCGCGCTGCCGGCCGTGCTCGAGGCGCTCGGCTACCCACCCGCCTATGTGCGCGCGGTCGACCGGGAAGAAGCAACGCACCTGGCCGGCATGCCGGTCGCGCAGGGCGGGCTGTGGTTTGGCCAGGGCGGCTGGATCGATCCGGCCGGCCTGTGCCGGGCCCAGTTGATGGCCGCCGGCGAAGCGGCAACGCTGGTGACCGGCGCGGCCGTTGCCCGGCTCGAGCGGCGCGGCGCAGCGTGGCATGCACTCGACGCGCAGGGTGCCACGCTGGCGCAGGCGCCCGTGGCCGTTCTCGCCAATGCCGCCCAGGCCGGGCAACTGCTGCAACCGTATTTGGTGCGCGACTATTTGCCGCTCAAGGCGGTGCGCGGTCAATTGACAGTCCTGCCGCCGGACGAACTCACCGCTTTGCGGGCAGTGGTATGCGGCGACGGCTACGTCGCCCCGCCCGCGGCCATGGATGGCTGCGCCCTGACCGGCGCGACTTATGATTTCGACGACCACGACGACACCGTGAGGGTTGCCGACCATCAACGCAATCTCGACCGGCTGGCTGCATTGCTGCCGGACTGGGCCGGGCGCGAGCGTTTGCGCCACCCGGCGCATAGCGGCGAGGCGGGCTCGCTTCTGCGCGGGCGCGTCGCGTATCGCTGCACGACGAATGATCGCCTGCCGGTCGCCGGGCCGATCCCCGATATCGACGCCATACAGGCTGGCATATTGAAAAACGGTGGCGCCTACGCAGGTGCCCATCTGACGGATCTGCCGCGACTGCCAGGCCTGTTCGGGGTGTTCGCCCTGGGCTCGCGGGGGCTCGTGTGGGCCAGCCTGTGCGCCGCGCTGGTCACCAGTCAGCTCGAGGGCAACCCATGGCCGCTCGAGGCCGCCCTGGCCGACGCGATCGACCCGGCGCGTACGCTGCTCGGCGCGCTACGCCGGGGCCTGTCCATCGTTTAGGGCTTTTCCGACAGATATCCGGCATGGCGGCCCGGTTCGCCGAGGTGCCGGGCCGTTGCCGGCATTTTGTTTGACCCTTAATCAACTGTGGCAGAATAGTTGGCAAACCGATTGGTTCGTCGCGCATTTCCTGCTATTTACATTTCTCCTCGCGCGGCTTTTTCATCCCTTCAATACTTTGATGCGCCGTAATAGGGCGCAAACGAGGCAATATGACGTCGGAATTGTCCCTTTTCCCGGGCTGGCCGCCGACGCCCGATCCCGTGTTCTGGACTGGTTTGCTGCTGATCGTGGCAGGCTTGTCCGGTGAAGTGTGTTACCGGCTCATGCGCTTGCCGCGCATCACCGGTTACGCCGTGGTCGGCATGGTAGGCGGCGCAATTGGTTTTTCCATTTTCGATGCCCAGACAGTGGCGGATTTCCGCTTGCTGATCGATCTGGCGCTGGGCCTGCTGCTGTTCGAACTGGGCAGCCGCCTGAACTTGCGATGGCTGCGCGCCAACCCCTGGCTGATCGTCACCAGCGCCTGCGAGGCGTTGCTGACCCTGCTGGCTTCGTTTGCCCTGCTGCGCGCGTTGAACGTCGCGCCGCTCACGGCGATGCTGATTTCGGCGATCGCCATGGCTACCGCGCCAGCAGTGATCATTCAGCTCAAGAACGAGTTGCGTTCCGAGGGCCAGGTAACCGAGCGGTTGCTGGCGCTGACCGCGCTCAACAGTATTTACGCGGTAGTGGTCGTCAAGCTGGTGTATGGCTGGATGCACCAGGCCTATCACAGCAGCTTGCTGATCACCCTGCTGCACCCGCTTTATCTGCTGGCCGGCTCGTGCGTGCTGGCCTATTTGCTGGCCAGAGGCTGCAATCTGCTGTTCCGCAAGCTGGGCGGGCAAGACGAACACGCGTTCGTGATGCTGATCGGACTGATCATGCTGGCCGTGGCGCTGGTGCACATGCTGCGTCTGCCGAATTCGCTGACTCTGCTGCTGGCCGGCATCCTGTTCAAGAATCTCAATGAACGACCACAGCTTTGGCCAGCTCACTTCGGCACCGCCGGCTGGCTGCTGACAGTCATCCTGTTCGTGGTGACCTCGATGGCGTTCCAGTGGCACGATCTGATGCTCGGCGGCCTGGCCGCGCTCGCCCTGGTGTGCGTGCGGGCACTGGCCAAGCTGGTCTGCGTGGTGCTGTTTTCGCGGCCCGCCGGCATCGATCTGAAGCAGGCGGTGGCGCTGGGCGTCTCGCTCACGCCAATGGCCAGCCTGGCACTGGCGCTGGTGACCGATACCTACGATATCTATCCGCAATTCGATCCGCACTTGCGCGCCATCGTGTTCAGCGCCATGGCGTTGATGCAGTTGGTCGGGCCCCTGCTGATCTATTGGGCGCTGGCCCTGACCGGTGAACGAAAGGATTGATCATGTCTTTGGAACAATTCATCCCATCCGAGCCGTTTACCTTTGGCGTCGAGCTGGAAATGCAGATCGTCAACCGGCACGACTACGATCTGACCAAAGCCGCCACCGACGTGATGCGGCTGATCAAGAAAGAGCAATACCCCGGCGAGATCAAGCCGGAGATCACCGAAAGCATGATCGAACTGTCGACCGATATCTGCCACCGGCACAGCGACGCGGTCGAGCAGCTGCATCGGATCCGCGACGTCCTGGTGGCCGCCGGACGACAACTCAACGTCGGCCTGTGCGGTGGAGGCACCCACGCTTTCCAGCGCTGGAGCGAGCGTCAGATCTTCGATTCGCCGCGCTTTCATTTTCTGTCGGAACTGTACGGCTACCTGGCCAAGCAGTTCACCGTATTCGGTCAGCACGTGCATATCGGCTGCCCGGACCCCGACAGCGCGCTGTATTTGCTGCACGCGATGTCGCGCTTTATTCCGCACTTCATCGCGCTGTCGGCTTCATCGCCCTATGTACAGGGCGTCGATACCGGTTTCCATTCGGCGCGGCTCAATTCGGTGTTCGCTTTCCCGCTCTCGGGCCGCGCACCCTTTGCCTTGCGCTGGTCCGAGTTCGAAGAGTATTTCGACAAGATGGTGCGCACCGGCGTGGTCGAGAGCATGAAGGACTTCTATTGGGATATTCGTCCCAAACCGGGCTTTGGGACGATCGAGGTACGGGTAATGGATACCCCATTGACTGTCGATCGTGGGGCTGCCATTGCCTGTTATATCCAGTCTCTAGCCCGGTATTTACTGACAGAGCGGCCGTTTGATCTGAAAGAGGACGACTACCTGGTCTACACGTTCAACCGTTTCGAGGCTTGCCGTTTTGGTCTGCAGGGTGCCTACGTCAACCCGGAGAGCGGTGAGCGCACCACTTTGGGGCAACATATTCACCAGACCCTGGAGCTTATCAAGCCGCATTCGGCCAAACTCGAGGCCGAAGCCGCCTGCGAGCAGATCGGCCAGATCGTGGCCTCGGGCATCAACGACGCCCAGTGGCTCAGGCAAGTCAATACGCGTGAAAAGTCGCTTCACGAAATGACCCGCCAGCAATGCTTGGCGTGGGGCACCTAGGCAATCCGGCTACATTGTTCAATCTGCCCCGCTGATGCGGGGTTTTTTTTCAGGCTCTTCTTTTCAGCTGTCGAACCGCCTGTATCAGACTGCGTTTTTGTACAGGTTTTCGGCGGCTCATAGTACGGTTTTAGGTGTTTACAAGGTTTACTGTATGTAAACATAGTAGTAGTTAACAACGCTCCCTTGATTCTGTGGATAACACGAATTAGTCTCAATAAAACAATTCCTTGCGGAACAAAAAACCATTCGGACAACCGGTCGGATAGAACAGGACAAAAAGGGACAACTTTTGCCTCGGTGTTCATCGCGGGCGACTTATCCCGAAACCGTTCACAACAAAAAAAGCCAGTTATCCAGAAAGTTATCCACAAGCTGTGAGGCAGCGGGCGCTTGAGGCGGGTGTGAGCGTTTACTTTGTCAAAGATACGTAAAAAATAAGGAAAAGACGGCTACAATCGCACTCTCACAAAAAATCCGGACCATTTTGTCCCCAATTTCTCGCCGACAACGATGATTGTTCTGGCCACTTTGAATGCCCGCTATGCGCATGCGTCGCTCGGTTTGCGCAGCCTGTACGCCAACTTGGGCGAGTTGCAGGCACTGGCCAGCATTCAGGAATTCGTGATTGGCGCAAAGACGGAGGTGATTGCCGAGAAACTGTTGGCAAGCGAGCCGCGCATCGTGGGCCTTGGCGTCTATATCTGGAATGTCGACGAGACCGCCCGGCTTGTCGCTTTGCTGAAAACGATTTCACCTCAAACGATCATTGTTCTCGGTGGGCCGGAAGTCAGCCATGAAACCGACGAGCAGGAAATCTGCCGCCGGGCCGATTACGTGATCACCGGCTGGGGCGATGTGACCTTCGCGCGATTGTGCCGCGATATTCTGGCCGGCAAGCGGATCCTGACCAAGGTGCACGTCGGCGAACAGCCGCCGCTGGCCGAACTGGCGATGCCTTACCGCTACTATGACGACGAGGACATCCGTCACCGGGTGCTTTATGTCGAAGCGTCGCGCGGGTGCCCGTTCAAATGCGAGTTTTGTCTGAGTGCGCTCGACAAGACGGCCTGGGCCTTTCCGCTCGATGCCTTTCTCGACGAGATCGCGATGCTTTACGCGCGCGGTGCGCGGCAATTCAAGTTCGTCGACCGCACCTTTAATCTCAACGTAAAAAACAGCCTGCGAATCCTGTCGTTTTTCCTCGAGAAGTTGGCCCAGGCGCCGCAAGACCCGGTATTCGTGCACTTCGAAGTGGTGCCCGATCATTTGCCCGATGCGCTCAAGGCGGCCATCGCCAAATTTCCGCCTGCCACGCTGCAGTTCGAGATCGGCCTGCAAACACTCAATCCGCAGATACAGGGCCACATTTCGCGTCGGACCGATCTGGCATTGGCCGAGGCCAATATTCGCTGGCTCAAACAGCATTCGCATGCTCACCTGCACGTCGATCTGATTGCCGGGTTGCCGGGCGAGACGCTGGAGAGCTTCGGGGAAGGTTTCGACCGGTTGATCAGCTGGCAACCCGACGAAATCCAGCTCGGCGTGCTCAAGCGCTTGCGCGGCACGCCGATTATCCGGCACACCGAGGCGTTCGGCATGCGATACAACCCGGCGCCGCCCTATAACGTGCTGGCCACGTCGGCGGTCGACTTTTCTTCGATGCAGCGGTTGTCCCGTTTTTCGCGTTATTGGGACCTGTTGGCCAACTCCGGTCGATTTGCCACTACCTTGCCGTTGGTGCTGGGCGCCGCGCCATTTCACAATTTCATGGCTTTGTCGGACTGGTTGTACGCGAGCACCGGGGTCACTCACCGGCTCGAACTCGAACGCCTGTTTCGCCTGCTGCATGCGTGGCTTACCGAGCCTTCGACGCAGGCGAGACCCGGTGCGGTGGCCGACGAAGCACGCATTCTCGATAGTTTGCATTCCGACTATGAAGCCAGCGGAGCACGGGGCCGCTTACACTTTGTTACGGAGAAATCGCAAATTACATCAGTACAAGAACCGATACGCCGAACCCCCAATCCAGTAAGACAATTACGGCATGCATATCGATGAGCGATGAGTGGCCTAAGGGTTTATCCCGAGCCTGCGAGCTGCAAGCGGGAAAAGGTCGTGAACGTTTGATTTAAAGCACATTTTTGCAATTTATTTTTGACTTGCTTGTTTAACGACATATAGTTATTAGAAATCCTAATCATAAAATCATGGCTAATCAGACATCGCCCCAGGAAACACTCTCCAAGCGCATTACCGCCGGTATGCTGCGGCTTGGCACGGCCTTACGCAGTCACGCCTGGGAAGGCGCGGCCGCTGCAGGGTTAACACCGACGCAAGGCGAAATCCTGACGCTGCTGTTGATGCGCAATGCGCCGATGCGCCTGGGCGACATTGCCCGTGACGCGGCGCTCACGTCGGCCACGGTCAGCGAGGCAGTCAGCACGCTCGAGAACAAGGGTCTGCTTGAAAAGCGCCGTGACGCCAACGATGGCCGCGCGCTGGCGCTCAGGCTGACCGCTCGCGGCAAGACCGCGGCGCGCAAGGCCTCGCAGTGGCCGGACTTTCTCGTGTCCGCCTGCGACGGACTGAGCGACAAGGAGCAGGGCCAGATGTACCGGCTCCTGGTCAAGATGATTTACGGCATGCAGGGACGCGGCGACATTCCCACGCAACGCATGTGCGTGAGCTGCGCGCACTTCGATCCGGCCGCTCATGCGCGCGGCGCGGCACCGTATCACTGCGGGTATTTCGATATCGCGCTGGACGATGCGCACCTGCGCCTCGATTGCAACGGGCATGAGATCGCCGACGCGACCACCCAACGCAAGACGTGGCGTATTTTCAGCAAGGGGTGACACAGCGTTTACCCGAACCAATTCCGTTGTTCCAGACAGCCGATGCGATCCATCGGCTGTTTTCTTTTGTCCCCTCGATAAAATGGATGAGCCGGCAATTGGCCGCAGGTGCGGACGGCCTGCGTGCACCGACAAGCCGACATGTGGCTCCTGTACACTGCGGCTTTTGGCATTTCTCCGGCCCGGTTTTTGGTTCTCATCGAATTGATCACATGACCTCCCAGCGCAAAATCGTGGTACGCCAGTCGGGCGTGCATGGCAAAGGCGTCTTCGCAACCCGGGCAATTGCCAAGGGCGAGCGCATCATCGAATACAAAGGGGAACGCATTTCGTGGCGCGAGGCGCTGCGCCGTCATCCGCACGATCCCGAGCATCCGCAGCACACCTTTTATTTCAGTCTGGAGGGCGGCCGTGTGATCGACGGCAAGGTGCAGGGCAATAACGCGCGCTGGATCAATCACGCCTGCAACCCCAACTGCGAGGCTCGCGAAGAAGGCGAGCGCGTTTTCATTTACGCCCGGCAGGCTATCGAGCCGGACGAAGAATTGTTTTATGACTATGGCCTGGTAATCGATGCCCGCTATACGGCCAAGCTCAAACGTGAGTATGCTTGTCACTGCGGCAGCGCGCAGTGCCGCGGCACGATGCTGGCGCCCAAACGCTGATCGATTCAGCGGCTTGCGCGGCGTTTGACCGCTTTGCTCACCGACTTCCCTCTGGCGAAACGCATGGCCGACATCACACTCACCGAACTGGAGGCAGCGATCAACTACTGGCGCAGCGTGTCGCCGGCTGCCGGCGATGAAATGAAGTTATGCCGCGAGGCCAGTGCGCTGTCCCGCCCCTACGCGCTGATGATCGTCGAGCACGCGAGCAGCGTGTCGCTGACCGCGCTCGACGATGCCGCGCGCTCGGCCTGGGAGGCGTATCAGCGGCATCGCGGCTGAGCGCTCACTGGCGGGTAAAGGTTTCGATCGCGGCGGCCAGATCGACGTCGAGCCGGGTCAGGCCGTTGGCGTCGTGCGTTGACAGCGTGATTTCGACGCGATTCCACACGTTGAACCACTCGGGATGATGATTCATCTGTTCGGCTTTGAGCGCGATGCGCGTCATGAAGCCGAACGCCGCATTGAAATCGTCGAACACGAAGGTTTTGTGAATCGCATCGCGGCCGGTCACAGGTAGCCAGCCGGGCAGTGTTTCGAGCAGGGCGGCACGTTCTTCGGAAGAGAGTCGATTGGTCATTGCAGCATCCTCATAGCGACACACGCGAGAGCCCGCGCCGCACGGTGCGGCGCGAACCGATCACATATATTGGATTGTTCCACAGGCGGCGGCGTCTTGCTGATGCGGCGCCGCAGCATGCTTTGTCTGTCGCGTGGTCTGAAAAGTTCGGCGCGTATCGACGTTTAATGCGGCGTCGCGTCCGGATGGTGCACCAGCTTGCCATAGACGAGCGACTGCAGCAGCGCGACCGTGCTGCCGGTCAGGACCTCGACCACGCGCAGGATCGCCATGTGCAGTTCTTCGTGCAAATTGCTGCCGCTGAATGCCGCCGACATCAAAATGACCACCGTGACCGGCGCCAGGCGCCAGTTGGCCGGATAGTTGTGAATCAGCATTGCCACCAGCACGGCCAGCACCAGCGCGACCAGCATCGACGGCAGGGTCGGGCCGAGCAGCACCAGCATCAGACAGGCAATGACCGCACCGCTGACGGTATTGATGGTGCGCGCCTTGAAGTTCACCTTGGCCTGCGCAAAGTCCGGCTCGGTGACGATGATCAGTGAAATCATTGCCCAGTAGGGCTCCTCGAAACCAACGAAACGCAGGCCGTACCACACGATGAGCGAGCCGGTGAGGATCTTCACGGTGTAGACCAGCGCATTCTTGCGCAGGCTGATGGCGAAAAGCTGCATGACGATGCGGCAAGGAACCGAGGAATTTCCAGTATGACATAGGCGCTTGCCGAATCTGCTTCGCATGCCGATACGGCGGGTTAGAATCGCGCGGACATCGCGGCGCGCTCTTGCGCCCAAGCGGAGACATCGATGCGACAGATCATCAAACGATACCTCGCGGGTTGGCTGCTGGCAGCCGGGTGCGCGCTCGGCGCGGCGCAGGGCCAGTCACGGGCGGCGACGCCAGCGGCGGCCGATGCTGGTGCGCGCCTGACGATCTCGGCCGCCGCGCATCAGCGCAGTTGGACGCGTGCCCAGTTGCTGGCCGATCCGCGCCTTGCGCCGGTGACGCTCGATGACGACAATTTCAAGCGCCGCATGACCGTCTCGGCGATACCGATGGCATCATTGCTCGATGGCTTGCCGATACCGCCGGGCGCGAGCGCGACACTGGTGGCCAGCGACGGCTACATTTCGCACATGCCTATGGGGTTGCTCCTCACCAGCGAGCCCGATGCCCCGCGCGCCTATCTCGCGGTGGAAAACCCGGCCGCGCCGTGGCCGCAACTCGAAGGCCACGATATCGGCCCGTTCCGGCTGGTCTGGACGCTGCCGGCAGACAGGGCGCACGGCGCGGGCGCATCGATCAATCAGAGTTACTGGACCTACAGCATCGAGCGCATCGAGGCGGTTGCGTCCCCGGCCGAGCGCTTCCCGGCAATTCGACCCGCCGCCGATGTACCGGCGCACGGCGCGATCATGCGCGGCTTCGCGGTGTTTCAGCGGGCCTGTTTTTCCTGCCACTCGCTCAACGGGGCGGGCGATTCCCACCTGGGCCCCGATCTGAATGTGCCGTTCAATCCGGTCGAGTATCTCGGCGACGCACGCCTGGCCCGCTACATTCGCAACCCGCAGTCGCTGCGCTGGTGGCCCAACGCACGGATGCCGGGAATCGATCGCGCGACCGTCTCGGATGCGCAGTTGCGCGACTTGCTCGCCTATTTGCACCATATGGCGGGGCGCAAAATTCCCGCGCCGCCCTCGCCGGGCGGTTGATCCCGATCATCCTTTCGCATGAATGTCCGACATCGCGATATGGGAAGGCAAACGGCGACGATAACTCACGCTACACTGAACGGCATCAGTCACCGCGCCGGATATCACAGGAGACTCGCCGATGATTACGCTGGATGCGCAGCAGACCGCGCAGGCATTGCCTTATCCCGAGTTGGCCAACGCCATCGAGACGATGTTGACCGAAATGCGCAGCGGCAGCGCGCACGCACCGGAGCGGCTGGTATGCCACGTTGGCGATGGCGACGGCCGTGACGGCAGGCCGGGTGGCATCTTGCTGGTGATGCCGGCCAGCAACCGCGACATCGCCATGACCAAGCACGTCAATGTGCATGCCGGCAACGCGCGCCACGGGTTGCCCGCGATTCAGGGCGAAGTGTTGGTGTATGACGCCAATAACGGCCAGCGTCTGATGCTGCTCGACGGCCCCGTGCTGACCAGCCGGCGCACCGCCGCCGTATCCTTGCTGGCGGCTCGCAAATTCGCGCCGCGCCCGCGCGGCCCGGTATTGATCGTCGGCGCGGGCGTGCAGGCGCGCGCGCACCTCGAAGCCTTCGCGGCCGGCCTGGAGAGCCGCCACTTCATGCTCTATTCGCGCACCCGCGCGAACGCCCGGGCCCTGGCCGATCATGCCCAGACGCTGGGCGTCGAAGCCACCGTGGTCGATTCGGTCGAAGCGGGCCTGCAGTCTGCCACGGTGGTCGTTGCCGCAACCACCAGCACCACTCCGGTACTGCCCGACAGCGGCGCGATGCGCTGGCGCGACGACATCTTTATCGCCGCCGTCGGCGCGTTTCGCCCGGACATGCAGGAGCTGCCGCCGCAGTTGTGTCGCGACGCCGCGGTGCGCGGCACGCTGGTGATCGATACCTGGGAAGTCAAGCACGAGGCCGGCGACTTGCTGCACGCGGGCATCAACTGGTCGCGCGCCGTGCCGCTGGTCGACGCCGTGCTCACCCCCGACCGCTTCCGCGCCGGCGGCCCGGTCCTGTTCAAGAGCGTGGGATGCGCGCTGTGGGATCTGGCGGCGGTGTTGTGCGCGCGGCGGTTGGAGGGAAGTTCTTGACGCCGCCAGGGTCGAAGTACGCAGCGGTCTGGAGATGCCCGCTTGTTTCAGGCGTTCCCTCCAAGGGAGGCGGTGGCGCAATTTGCCGCGCATCGGAGGCCCTTCAACACCAATCGAAAGATGCTGTAGACGGTTTCTCCGGCAAACTTTCCGTCCTGAGCCGCGGTAAGAGCCACCGGGCTTGACGCGCAGCGCATCGAAGAACACCATCGGGTACAGCGGCTCAAGCGGCCGGACTGTTATCCGCTACCTTGGTCAAGACTTTTTCGGTTTGCGAGGCTCCCGGGCATGCCGGCGCTGGCAGCGAGCAGACATTCCAGAAGGACGCTGGCTGCGGCGGGCGCTCCACGAGGGTTTGGTTGCAAAACACCGATCTCGCGATGGAACGATTGCTCGCCCAATGGCACCACCCTGACCTTCTTTGGCAGAGGAAGGTTTGCGGCTGCCAAGGGAATCAGCGCTACGCCCATCCCAATGGCAACCAGATTGATCAACCCCGCGATTTCGTCGAGTTCGATCGCATCGCAAACAGTCAGCCCTTCGCGCCGAAGAAACCTCTCCACCGAGCGTCCGCCAAAGGATGTGCGCTCGTAGCGCAGGAACGGATTTTCCCGAAGGATCTTTCGCCAGTCATCGCCCTTGACTTGGTTCGGCACGAGCAGGACATAGGGCTCGCGAATCAGCGGTTGCCAGGTCATATCCTGAGGCAATCCAAACGGAGGCTTGATGATGATCGCGGCATCGATCTGTCCGGTATCGAGCGCGTCCATCAGAGAAATGGAGAGCCCCGGTATGACGTGGATTCGCAGGAAGGCAAACCGCACTCTCAAAGCGGCTAATGCACGGGGAAGCAAAGTCGCGTGGACAGAAGCAATCGCTCCTATCCTCATCATGCCGGCGACCATGGTCTCGCCAGGCAACTCCGCAAGTTTGTCGTAGAGCGCGCAGATTTCTTCGGCTCTCGGCAGTGTCGCTTGGCCTGCGGGATTCAGGATTGCCGCCCGCCCCGTGCGCTCGAACAGCGCGAATCCCAGGGACTCTTCCAGCCGCTTGATCTGGCTGCTGACCGCGGATTGGGTCAGGCCGATGCGGTCGCCTGCGGCCTGGAACGTCCCAAGTCGGCATACGGCGATGAAGGTGCGCAGTTCGGTGAGCATCGAGCATTCAGAAAATTGATGGAAAGCACAAAAATATATCGATATACATGTTCCTGGCAAGTCCGTAAATTCAACTCCTACTGGAGATATACATGAACTTACTTGCCGCCTCGTTGAACGCAGTCAAGCCATCCCCGACGCTCGAAATCGCCAAAAAGGCTGCCCAGCTGCGTCGTGAAGGGGCGGATGTGATTGGGCTTGCCCAGGGCGAGCCCGACTTCCCGACGCCGCAGCACATCGGCGTCGCCGCCAAGGATGCAATTGAACGAGGCCTCACCAGATATACCGATGTAGATGGAACTCCGGAGCTGAAAGCGGCAATTGCCCGCAAATTCCTCCGTGAAAACGGTCTGGAATACGAGCGCAGCCAAATCAGCGTCGGGGCGGGCGCAAAGCACGTGATCTTCAATGCATTGAGCGCGAGTTTGAATCCCGCCGACGAGGTGATCATTCCCGCGCCCTACTGGGTTTCCTATCCCGACATGGTGCTTCTCGCGGGAGGAAATCCCGTCGAGGTGCCGTGTGGCCCGGACCAGGGCTACAGGCTGACGGCGGCCCAACTACGCGCTGCCATCACGCCCCGCACCAAGTGGCTAATCCTGAACTCTCCCGGCAATCCCACGGGCGCCGGGTACTCGCGGGAGGAGCTCAGGGCTCTGGCCGACGTCCTTCTGGATTTCCCCAACGTCTTCATCCTGACCGACGACATCTACGAGCACCTTCGCTATGACGGCTGGGAGTTCAATACGCTGGCCAGGATTGAGTCGAAGCTGTATCCGCGGACGCTCACTGTCAACGGCGTTTCCAAAGCCTACGCGATGACCGGCTGGCGCATTGGCTACGCCGCGGGCCCTGAGCTCCTGGTTCAGGCCATGGCGAAGATCCAGTCTCAGAGCACAAGCAATCCTTGCTCGATTGCCCAGCATGCCGCACTGGCCGCCCTCGATGGTCCCATGGACTTCCTGCGCGCTCGCAATGAGGTCTTCCGGGAGCGCCGCGACTTGTGTCTCGAAGCCTTCAATGCCATCGACGGCCTCGAATGCCGCAGGCCCGAGGGCGCCTTCTACCTCTTTCCGTCTTGCTCCGGCTGGATCGGTCGAAAGACACCTGACGGGCAGCGGCTGAACAACGACATTGCCGTAGCCAGATTCCTATTGGAAAAGGCGCGGGTAGCCGTCGTTCCAGGTAGTGCGTTCGGATCGGAGGGCCATTTCCGGATTTCGTTTGCAACAGACACCGAGCAGTTGCGTCAGGCATGCAAGCGGCTTGCCGCAGCGGCCAAGCAAATCGACTAGGGGCATCAAATGGATCTGGGTCTCGAGGGGAGAAGAGCGCTGGTCCTCAGCGCCGGTGGCGGTATCGGCAGCGCGGTCGCGGTAGCGTTGGCTCGAGAGGGCGCGGAGCTATTCCTCGCGGACATCAATGAGGGTGCGCTCGCAGCTGCGGTTCGGAGGGTTGAGGATGAAGGTGGCGTCGCTCATTCGTACGTGTTCGACCTCGCTTCGCCAGAGCAGACTTCCGAGGCGATGTCCAAGATGCTTTCTGCGGCCGCTTCCATCGACATTCTGTTCAACAACACCGGAGGCCCCGCACCTGGACCAGCCGACGGGCAGCCGCGTGAGTCCTGGGAAAAGGTCTTCGGCGCCATGGTGCTTCCTGTCATCGCCATTACCGACCGGGTGCTGCCGGGAATGCGTGAGAAGGGGTGGGGGCGGATTATCACCACGACTTCCTCCGGCGTGGTCGCCCCGATTGCCAACCTTGGACTGTCCAATACGGCGCGGCTCAGCTTGCTCGGCTGGTCCAAGACGCTGGCGAAGGACGTCGCGCGAGACGGCGTAACGGTGAACGTGCTGGTGCCGGGGCGAATCGGCACAGCGCGCACGCGCTTCCTGGACGGTGTGAAGGCGAGCAGGGAGCAGCGCGACGTTTCCCTGGTGGAGCTCGAGAGCGCGGCATCCATCCCTATAGGCCGGTATGGCCGTCCTGAAGAATACGCTGACGTCGCCACCTTCCTCGCAAGTGAAAAGGCTTCCTACATCACTGGCACAGTGGTGCGCGTGGACGGTGGCCTTATCCAATCGATCTGACTCACCATTTCATGAAGGAGATCGCCATGACCCCCCTTGATCCCGCCATCGTCAAAGCGCTGTCCAATGTCACGACGGCGACCCTCACCACCATCCTGCTTAAAAAAGGCCTTCGCAACGTCTGGATCCGCGGCGCGTTTCCTCTGGCGAAGGATGTTCCCCGCGTGGTTGGCCGTGTATTCACGGTGCGCTTCGTTCCGGCACGTGAAGACCTTGCAACACTCGAGTCCTGGGCTTCGCCGAAGTCTAGCCGCGGCGCCATTGAACAGATGCCGGCGGGTTGCGTCGCCGTGGTGGACGCCATGGGCGTCAAGGATGCCGGCGTCTGGGGTGACATTCTTTGCGCCCGCATGGCCAAGCGGGGGGTGCGGGCAATGGTTACGGATGGAGTCGTACGTGATCTGGCTGGCGTGCTCGGCACCGGCCTGCCCGTCTGGTGCAGCGGTGCTGCGGCGCCGCCCTCGGTCGCAGGCCTGACCTTCGTGGACTGGCAGCAACCTGTTGCCTGTGGCGGCGTAGCGGTATTTCCCGACGACGTGATCGTGGCCGATCAGGACGGTGCCGTCCTCATTCCAAGCGCTCTGCTCGACGATATCGTCGATGCCGCCGTGGAACAGGAGCGTTTTGAAGGTTGGATCATGCAGGAGGTGAATGCAGGTGCAAGGCTGCCCGGCCTATATCCGCCAAGTGACGAAAATAAGGCGAAGTATCAAGCTGCCTGCGCGAAGGACTGAACGACGCGGATCGGCCACATCCGGGCCGGTTTATGGGTTGGAGTCTGGTGGGTTCGGGCTCGATAATCGCTCGGTTGCAAGTTTCGTTTTCCCGCGGTAAGCCTCAGTCCCGGAAAGGATGTGCATGAGATTGGTTCCAAAAAAGGCCCTTGCGGTATCGCACGTGGCATTCGAAAACCTGGGGACATTGCGCCACGTTCTGTCGGGGCGTGGCTTCGAAATCGACGAGATCGACGCGGCAACCGTCGATTGGGATGCCTTCGACGCGACGCAGTTCGATCTCGTCGTCATCCTCGGTGGCCCGTTGGGCGTCGCTGATGAGCCCTCCTATCCATTCCTCACCAGGGAAATCGCATTCATAAAGCAATGCGTCGATACGAGCGTTCCCCTGATCGGCGCCTGCCTGGGCGCGCAACTGATTGCCCGTGTGCTTGGAGCAAACGTGACGCCCATGGGTGTCAAGGAAATCGGCTTTGCAGCCGTGGAGCTGACGGAGGCCGGGCTTGAGTCTGCGTTGCACGGGCTAAGGTCTACACCGGTCCTGCATTGGCACGGCGATGAGTTTGAAATCCCCGAGGGTGCGCTTCACTTGGCCAGAACGTCGATCGGACGCAACCAGGCATTCGCATTTGGCAAGCATGTTCTTGGACTGCAGTTCCATCTCGAGGTCGAGTGCGCGGATATCGAGCGGTGGCTGGTCGGCAATTCGGGAGAGCTTGTTCAGGAAAAGATCGACCCGGCTGTCCTGCGTGCGCAGGCCCTGCGCTACGGGAACGAGTTAGCCGCCGTGTCCGCCGTGGTATTCACGCGGTGGCTCCGGGACCTGGGTCTATAGCGTCAGCACTGGCTCTGGCCGCCTAAACCCACGCCGCGCCAATCCAGGAGTTCCGGACCAGGCAGGATCAAAGGACACAATTCATGCGCAGAATAAATGTAGCAATTACGGGCTTTGGCGGCATCGGCCGCAAGGTTGCCGAACTCTTGCTCGATCGCCAGCCTCACTATCGGGCAAGGTACCAGTTCGACGTACGCGTGGTCGGTGTTTGCGGCTCATCTGCAGGCCTGATCGATGAAGCCGGCCTGGACAAAGCGCGTCTTGGCAACCGGGCCGCTTATACCAAAGGCTTGACCGGATCGGCCTTCGTCGAAAGCGTGCCTGCCGATGTCTTATTCGAATCGAGCCCAACGGACTTTCGCACCGGGGGTGCCGCGCTGTCCTATATATCGGCGGCATTGCAACGACGGGTTCACGTTATTGCCATCTCCAAAGGAGCGCTGGCATTGGCCTACACATCGCTGAGCGACGTCGCAGCGCGCCAGAAGGTCGCATTGAAGCTTAGCGGGGCGGCTGGCTCGGCGCTTCCCACCATTGATTTGCTGCAGTACAACCTGGCAGGATGCAAAATTTCCTCGGTTGCCGCGATCGTGACCGGCACCACCAACGTGATCCTCTCGGAGATGATGGACAAGGAGTGCTCGTTTGGCGAGGCACTATCGGAGGCACAGCATCTGGGGATTGCGGAGTCGGACCCCTCCCTCGATACCGACGGTTGGGATACCGCCTGCAAGATCGCCATCGTGTGCAACGCGGCATTCGGCACAGCGATCAAGGTGCAAGAAATGCCTCGACAGGGAATCAGTGGCGTAACTCTTGAAGACGTGCGACGTTGGCGAGCCGGCAATGTCATGCCGCGCCTTGTCGGGGTCATCGAATCGGTCGGCGCGACTTACGACGCCTCGGTGAGGTTGGAGCTATGCGACGAAACACACCCGTTTTTCCGGGTGCACGGAAGAAACAAGGCCATTCGCGTGTCCACCGATTTGATGGGTGACTTCGTCATCGTTGGCGGCGGCTCCAATCCCTACGGTACCGCAGGTGCGGCTCTAAAGGACTTCGAACACGTCTTGCGCGATCTGTATCGGCCCGTGGAATAGCCCGTCATCGGGCTGAACGGGGTCGAACCATCGAATTAGTGTCGGACGACTGGGCGTGGGATATCGGCCCAAGGACCGGACGGGTGACCGCGAAGGCGCGCTGCAACTCGAGTGAACACTTGAAATGGTTTCTACCGCGGCCTGCGCCCCATCAGCACGGCGCTTGAACCGACGGTCCGATTTTCAGAGGTCATGGCTCCAAAAAGCGTTCGACCAACCGCGCCCAGTATGCCGCGCCGATCGGCAGGTTCTTGTCGTTGAAGTCGTAGCCGGGGTTGTGCACCATGCAGCCGTCTTCGCCCTCGCCGTTGCCCAGCCGCAGGAAGCAGCCGGGGCGCTGCTGCAGCATGTAGGCGAAATCCTCGCTGCCCATGAGCAGGCCGGTGTGGGGCACGACCTTGTCGGGGCCCACCAGCTCCTGCGCGACCTGAATCGCGAATTCGGTTTCGCGCTCGCTGTTGACCACCACCGGATAGCCCATGATGTACTCGATCTCGGCGCTCGCGCCATAGCTTTTGGCCTGATCGTGGACCAGCTCGGTGATGCGCTGCCTGAGTTTCTCGCGCACCGCGGGGCTGAACGAGCGCACGCTCAGCTCGAGCTTGGCGCTGTTTGAAATCACGTTGTTGGCGGTGCCCGCCTGCAACACGCCGACCGTCACCACGGCCGGCTCGGTGGGATCGATGTTGCGCGCGACCACCGTTTGCAGGGCCATCACGACGCTGGCCGCGGCCACCACCGGATCGACGGTCAAATGCGGCCGCGCCGCATGCCCGCCGACTCCCTTGATGGTGATGAACACCTTGTCGCCGGCCGACATGAACGGGCCGTCGCGGAACAGGAAGGTGCCCGGCGGCATGCCCGGATGGTTGTGCATGCCGAATACGGCGTCGCACGGGAAGCGCTCGAACAGGCCGTCCTCGATCATCGCCCGTGCGCCGCTGTTGACGCCGTGCTCTTCGGCCGGCTGGAAGTACAAATGAACCGTGCCGGAAAACCGGCGCGTATTCGCCAGGTACTGGGCTGCGCCCAGCAGCATCGTGGTGTGGCCGTCGTGGCCGCAGGCGTGCATTTTGCCGGGGTGCTGGCTGGCGTAGGGCAAGCCGGTTTCCTCCACGATCGGCAGCGCGTCCATGTCGGCGCGGATGCCGATGCTGCGCTTGCCGTCGCCGGCTTTCAGGGTGCCGACCACGCCGGTCTTGCCCACCCCGGTGGTGACCTCATAACCCCATTCGCGCAGCTTTTGGGCGACCAGCGCGCCAGTTTCGACCTCTTCGTAGGCCAATTCGGGGTGCCGATGAATCTGGTGGCGGATCGCGCGCAGCGCTTCGGCGGCATCGGTCAGATCGTTCACTTCACAGAAGGATTTTTTTGCGTCCATGTCGATCGGGTCCTGGCAGGAGTCCAACAGTGGGGGGAAACGGGAACGCGCGGCGCTGGGATGTCGCGCGCCGTGATGCCCGGCATGGGGCAAGTCTAGAGATTGTCGCCTCGCTTGAGAAGCCGGCCGGCATCGGTGACGGGCAAACGCTGGACATCGTCACGATTGTGTTCTAATGTATACATTCGTGTGCAAACAGAGTCGGGTGCTGCGTCAGCGCGACGCGCCACCGCGCCCACCAGGAGATCGACGTTGAATACCAAGCTCAGCAAGCCCCGACGCGAGGGCGCGAGCAGTTCTTCGGCCGCCGGGCCGTTGGGGGAGTTCGTGTACGACCGGCTGCGCGCCGATATCCGCGAGCAGCGCCTGTTGCCGGGCACGCGCTTGCGTGAAGTCGAAATCGCCGAAAAATACGGGGTCAGCCGCACGCCCGTGCGTGAAGCGCTCAAGCGCTTGGCGACCGAAGGGTTGCTGGCGCTTAGCGCCTCGCGCGGATTCGTCGTCACCGAGTTGTCCAACAGCCACGTCATGCAGTTGTATGCGATGCGCGAGGTACTCGAGGGCGCGGCGGCGCGTTTTGCCGCCGAGCAGGCCTCGCCGCTCGAAATCCAGTCGCTGCAGCAACTCTGTGCGCAGCTGGAGCACGCCGCCACGCCCGCGCAAATGGCAGCCGGCAACCGGCGTTTGCACGACGCCATCGTCGCGGCGTCGCACAACGTTTATCTGCTGCAGGCCATGGGGGTGCTGCGCGATACGCTGGAGCTGCTGGGCACCACCACTTATTCGTCGCCCGGGCGCATGGCCACGGGTTGCCGCGAGAACGCCGAGATCGTCGAGCGCATTGCCGCGCGCGACGCGGACGGCGCCGAGCAGGCCGCGCGCCGGCATATCCATAACGCCAGCCTGCTGCGGCTGAAGATGCTGTTCGGGCAGGAACCCGCGTCTGCCCCGGACTCGGCGGCGCCGATGCGGCCCGGGCAAATTGATTGAAAAATCGGGTTTTGGGGGGCATTCAGGGATGGTAGATGTATTGGTCATCGGCGGCGGCAACGCCGCCTTGTGCGCAGCGTTGATGGCGCGCGAGGCGGGCGCCTCGGTGCTGCTGCTGGAGGCTTCGCCGCGCGAGTGGCGTGGCGGCAATACGCAGCACACCCGCAATCTGCGTTGCATGCACGACGGCCCGCAAGACGTGCTGGTCGACGCCTATCCGGAAGAGGAGTACTGGCAGGATCTGCTCAAGGTTACCGGCGGGCAGACCGACGAGAAGCTTGCGCGGCTGGTGATTCGGGCCTCGTCGAACTGCCGCGACTGGATGCGCCGCCACGGCGTGCACTTTCAGCCGCCGTTGTCGGGCGCGCTGCACGTGGCGCGCACCAACGCTTTTTTCATGGGCGGCGGCAAGGCGCTCGTCAATGCCTATTACCGCAGTGCCGAGGCGCTCGGCGTGCAGATTCGCTACAACGCGCCGGTCGATGCGATCGAGCTCGACGGCGAGCGCTTCGTGGCAGCCCGCATTGGCGACGAACGGATCGCCGCGCGCAGCTGCGTGCTCGCCGCCGGCGGCTTCGAGTCGAACCGCGCGTGGCTGCGCGAGGCGTGGGGCCAGGTCAACGGCGAATGGGTGGCCGATAATTTTCTGATTCGCGGCACGCGCTTCAATATGGGCGTGCTGCTCAAGTTCATGATCAAGGCCGGCGCCGATGCGATTGGCGATCCGTCGCAATCGCATTGCGTGGCGATCGATGCGCGCGCGCCGCTCTATGACGGCGGCATCTGCACGCGCGTCGATTGCGTGTCGCTGGGCGTCGTGCTCAATCGCAACGCCGAGCGCTTCTATGACGAGGGCGAAGACTTCTGGCCCAAACGCTACGCGATCTGGGGCCGGCTGGTGGCCCAGCAACCCGGGCAGATCGGCTACTCGATCATCGACTCCAAGGCGATCGGCCGCTTCATGCCGCCAGTATTTCCGGGCATCCAGGCCGACACGTTGGCGGAACTCGCGCAAGCCACCGGGCTCGACGTACCGACTTTCGTCAGAACAATCGAAACCTACAACGCGGCGTGCCGGGTCGGCACCTTCGATCACGCGGTGCTCGACGACTGCCACACCGAGGGCATTGCGCCGGCCAAGAGCCATTGGGCGCGGCCGATCGACACTCCGCCGTTTTACGCTTATGCGCTGCGCCCGGGCATCACGTTTACCTATCTGGGGCTCAAGACCAACGAACAGGCGGCAGTGCATTTCGACGGCAAACCCAGCCCGAACCTGTTCGTCGCCGGCGAAATGATGGCCGGCAACGTGCTCGGCAAGGGCTATACGGCCGGCGTGGGCATGTCCATCGGCACCGCGTTCGGCCGCATCGCCGGCACCCAGGCTGCACGCTCGGCCGGCCAACCCGCTACAACCTCTCATGGAGTAAGTCATGCAGTCGCTTGAGGCGCTCACCCGCGAAGCCGCCGCCCTGGGCGCCAACCAGATGCCGGCCGCATCAAGCGCTGACGAAGCGGAAGTCGGCCGCATCATGCAGATCTGCAATGCATGCCGGTACTGCGAAGGTTTCTGCGCGGTGTTTCCCGCCATGACGCACCGGCTCACATTCGCCAAAAACGACATTCACTTTCTCGCCAACCTTTGCCACAACTGCGGCGCTTGCCTGCACGCGTGCCAATATGCGCCGCCCCACGAATTCGCCGTCAATGTGCCTCAGGCGATGGCCAGGGTGCGTGTCGAAACTTACACCGACTATGCGTGGCCGGCGGCTCTGGGCGCTCTGTACAAGCGCAATGGTTTGACGCTGGCGCTGGCCGCCGCGACCGGCCTGGCGCTGTTTCTGAGCCTGGTGGCGCTGATCCAGGGGCAGTGGGCCAGCGGGCCGCTGGCCGCCAACTTCTATGCGATTTTTCCGCACGATACGCTCGCGCTCATGTTTGGCGCGGTGTTTTTGTTCGCCGTCGTCGCGCTGGGCATCGGCGTGCGCCGCTTCTGGCGCGATCAGGCGCCCGGCCCCGCGTCGGGCGGGGCCGCGGCCGAAGCCGCGCACGATGCGCTGCGGCTCAAATATCTCGATGGCGGGCACGGCCAGGGCTGCAATGAGAGCGACGACGCCTTCACGCTGGCACGCCGACGTTTCCATCATTTGACCTTCTACGGTTTTCTGTCGTGCTTTGCCGCGACCTGCGTGGCGACGCTCTATCACTACCTGTTCGATTGGCAGGCGCCGTATGCGCTCACCAGCCTGCCGGTGGTGCTCGGCACGCTCGGCGGCATCGGCCTGGTGATCGGGCCGGCAGGACTGCTGTGGCTGAATCTGCGCCGCCACCCGCTGCACGGCGACGCGCGGCAAAAGCCGATGGACCGCGGTTTCATCGCCTTGCTGCTGCTGGTCAGCATCAGCGGACTGGCGCTGCTGGCCTGGCGCGAGAGCGCGGCGATGGGCGTGTTGCTGGCGATTCATCTGGGGGCGGTGATGGCGTTATTCGCCACGCTGCCGTATGGCAAGTTTGCCCACGGCGTATACCGCGGCGCGGCGCTGCTCAAGTGGTCGATCGAGAAGCGGCATCCGCCCAGGCTGGGGGTTGGCGGTGAGTAGCGGCGAGTGGTGAACCGGCGGCGACGCGGGCATGCGCGGTGGCCGACGCGTCGGCGAGAAGGTGGACGCTACGAACATATTCGGCACGCACGAAATATTTTTAACGGAGACATAAGATGCAACAAGCAACGGGTCATCCCACCGAGAAGCAGATCTACAAGGTCGCCCTGGCCAGCATTATCGGTTCGGTCATCGAGCAATATGACTTTCTGGTAACCGGCATCATCGCCGCGACGGTCTGGGGCGATGTTTTTTTCAAGTTGCCGGGACTGGCCGCGATTGCCGCGGCCATCGCGGTGTACGGCATGGGTATCGTGATCCGCCCGCTTGGCGCATACATCTTCGGCAATCTCGCCGACCGCGTCGGGCGCAAGGACGCGATGGTCTATGCGCTGGTCCTGATGGGCGTGAGCACGCTGCTGATCGGGCTGACGCCCTCGTTCGACAGAATCGGCGTGATCGCACCGGCCCTGCTGATCGTTTTCCGGCTGGTGCAGGGCATCAGCTTCGGCGCCGAGTTCGGCACGGCCTCGACGTGGGTGGTCGAGCAGGCCGCCCGGTCGAAGTACCGCGCCTTCTGGGGCGCCTGGGTCGGCTTTGCAATCCCGCTCGGGCTGCTGCTCGGCTTCGGCTCGGTGATCGTCGTCAAGTCGCTGATGACGCACGAACAGTTTCTCAACTGGGGCTGGCGCATTTTCTTCGTGGTCGGATTCATCGTAGCCATCGTCGGCATCGTGATCCGAACCCGCACCGAAGACAGCTTCGTGTTCGAGGGCTACAAATCGAAGAGTGAACTCCTGGCCCATCCGGCCAGGCAGGTGTGGCGCGACATGCCGTTGCGCATCCTGCGCACGTCGCTGGTCAACGCCATGTTCAGCGGGGTCTTTTTCCTGAGCTTCGTGTTCGGCACCGGCTACATGAAATCGGTCGGCTTCACCGCCATGCAGGCCGAAACCATCGGCTTGATCGCCGCGGGCTTCATGCTGGTGTTCATGATCATCGGCTCGCTGCTGGCCGACAAGATCAATCGCCGCACGATCCTGCTGACCTCCGCCGTGGTGGCCTTCCTGTTCGCGATCCCGTACTTCTATTTGCTCAATACCGGCAACTTCATGCTCGCGGCGATCGCCGAGATCGTCGGCTTCGGGTTCGTGTTCGGTTTTGGCTACGGCGCGGTGCCGACCTTCTACACGGAAAATTTCCCGACCAAATACCGGGCGTCCGGTGCGAGCGCCGGCTATCAGGTGTCGCAGATCTACGGCGGCGGCCTGATTCCGATTCTGGCCGGCATGATGCTGCGCAAATACGGCATTCATCATGCTTACCTCTACATCGGTATCATGGTGATGTGCTACGCGGTGCTGGCGATTTTCGCAATCCTGGCCACGCCCGATACCAAAGGGGCCAGTCTCGAGGCGTAGCGGCATGGCCCGCGACATGATCGCGCGGGCAGTTCAACGAGTATTTGCCCAGCCGCCAGCAATCACGTCGATCGCTGGCGGCCTTTTTGCATCCCTGCTGTGCCAGGCGCCCCGGTGCGCGCGGTAGCCGGATCCCCGTAGTTTTCGCCCGGAAGCCGTAGCGGTGCTACGGAATTCGTGGGTATCGCACCGCATGCAAAAAACTACAATCGGAAGCACCATCCTGAAGACGCAGCGCAGTTGGCGAGGGCCGGAGCTGGACGCCGGGCACGATTCCTCGAGATGCGGCATCGGCGATGCAAACCTTCGCCACTGAGTTCAGGTGCCTCCTATGTGTGGAATCATTGCTTGCATCGGTGTGGCCGATCCGCTACTCGGGCCGCGCATGCTCGATGCGATCGGCCATCGCGGGGAAGACGAGCGCAGAATCGAGCGCATCGGCGAGCAATGCCTGCTCGGCATCAGCCGGCTCAGCATTGTCGATGCGCGTGGCGGCAGCCAGCCGCTGCACGATCCGGCGCGCCGCCTGCACCTGGTGTGCAATGGCGAAATCTACAACCACCGGTCGTTGCGCGACGATCTTTCGCACGAATTCGACTTCTCCTCCGATTCGGACAGCGAGGTCATCCTTGCGCTGTTTCGCAAATATGGCGCGGCATGTGCCGGTTTCCTCGACGGCATGTTCGCCTTTGTCGTGTATGACGAACTCACTGGCGACTTCCTTGCATGCCGCGATCGCTACGGCATCAAGCCGTTGTATTACGCCAGGACCCGGCGCGCCTGGTACTTCGCCTCCGAGGCCAAAGCCTTTGCCGTGCTGGATGAAGACATCGAGGCGTTCGACCTGATCGAGCCGGGTGCCCAGGTGGTTTGCTCGACACTGCAACGCTGGCACGAGCGGGCCGCGCCGCGCGCCAAATCCGTGCCCAGCGCAGCGATGGTGCGCGCGCTGCTCGAGGCGTCCGTCGAGAAGCATTTGATGGTGGACCAGCACATCGGGGTCGGCACCTTCCTGTCGGGCGGCATCGACTCGAGTATCGTCACGGCCCTGTGCGCGAAATATCGGCCCGAGACGACCGCCTTTACGGTCGGCGTGCCGGGCTCGCCGGATATCGCGGCCGCGCAGCGGGTGTGCGAGCACCTGGCGATTCCTCACGTGATCCGCTGGCTCGAACTGGATGAGGCGCGCGCCTTGCTGCCCGACGCGGTGCGCCATACCGAGTCGTTCAACCCGGCGCTGGTGCTCGAAGGCTTGATGACGATGCTGCTGGCCAAGGCGGCGCGCGAGGCTGGCGTCAAAGTCGTGCTGTGCGGCGAAGGCGCGGACGAAATATTCGCCGGGTATGGCGTGTTTCTGAACAAGAGTCCGGACGCGTTTGGCCGCTGCATGCGCCTGGCGCTGGACAATATCCACAACACCGAATGCCTGCGTCTGGACCGGGCGACGATGGCCTATTCGCTCGAAGCGCGCGTGCCGTTCCTGGACCCCGCGCTGGTCGAATACGTCACCAACCTGCCGATGGCCAGCCTGCTGGGAACGTCGGCCGGGCAGGTCGTAGAGAAAATGATTCTGCGGCAATCGTGCGAGGACCTGTTGCCGGGGGAGATCGTGTGGCGCAGCAAGATGGGCTTTTATCATGCCAGCGGCATCCTGCCCGTCATACAGGCCGTCGAAGACGAAATTCCCGATCAAGACTTCGAAGCCTGCCGGCAGGCGTATCCGGCCGCGCGGCTGCGCGACAAATTTTCGATGTTCCTGTTCATGCATTGGCAAGCGCTGTTCGGCGCTTTTGCCGGCGAGCACGCCTTCGAGAAGTTCGGCGCTTACCCGGTGCTGCAGGAAGTGTTCGACAACCGCGAGGCGATGTTCAGCGGCACCGGGGAGACCGAGCCGGCGCTGGCGTGAGGCCGGCTACAGCGGCAAGCTCGTGTCGAACTTGATCTCGCGCAGCACGACGCTGGTCTTGACCTGGGCTACCGCGGGCAGCCGGAACACATGGCTGTGCAGGAATTCGTCGTAGGCCTTGATGTCGGGCGCGACGATCTTGAGAATGTAGTCCGCCTCGCCGGTCGTGCTGTAGCACTCGGTGACCTCCGGGCAGGTGCTGATCTCCCGCTCGAATTGTTCGGTGCCGCCCTCGGTGTGACGCGTGAGCTGGATGTGGGCCAGCGCGCAGATATGAAAGCCGAGCTTCTCGCGGTCGAGCAGCACCGTGTAGCGCTGGATGACGCCGCTTTGTTCCATGTCCTTGATGCGGCGCCAGCAGGGCGTGGCTGACAATCCCACGTGTTCGGACAATTCCTGCGCCGAACGACGCGAGTCCGCCTGCAGCAGGCGCAGAATCTTGCGGGCGAAGCCATCGATAACGTTCATCTCGAAATTTGCCTTTTAGGAAAACGCTTATTTCTTATTGTGCTATTTTCTGAGTGAAAAAGTAAAAATTTTTCGCAGCACCCCGCATACACTTTCCTCATCGACGCAGCGGGCCGAGGCACGGCCGTGGCTGCCAATGACAATATTTCGCCCAAGCACCGGCGCGCCGATGCCGCCGCCCAGGGTGAGGAGAGACTCCCATGAATGCCCCCATGCGCCCCGCGGCGCTTGCCGCCACACCCCTCAAGCATGGCGCTTATCAGCTGTCCGACAATCTCGTCGCAACCCGCGGCCAGGTGTTTCTGACCGGCACGCAGGCGCTGGTGCGCATTGCACTGATGCAGCGCGCACTCGATCAGGCACGCGGCCTGAACACGGCCGGCTTCATCAGCGGCTATCGCGGCTCGCCGTTGGGCGGGGTCGACCAGCAGCTCTGGAAAGCCAAAAAGCTGCTCGAGGCGGCCAATGTGAAATTCCTGCCGGCCATCAACGAAGAGTTGGCCGGCACCGCCGTGATGGGCACGCAGCGCGTCGAGGCCGATACCCTGCGCACGGTCGATGGCGTGTTCGGCATGTGGTACGGCAAGGGGCCGGGGGTCGACCGCGCCGGCGACGCGCTCAAGCACGGCAACGCCTATGGCGCGTCCGAGCATGGCGGCGTGCTGGTGGTGGCGGGCGACGATCACGGCTGCGTTTCATCGTCGATGCCGCACCAGAGCGACTTTACGATGATGTCGTGGAGCATGCCGGTGCTCAACCCGGCCGATATCGCCGAGATGCTCGAATTCGGCCTGTATGGTTATGCGCTGTCGCGCTTTTCCGGCGCGTGGGCGGGTTTCAAGGCGATCTCGGAAACCGTCGAGTCGCGTGCCACGGTCGATCTCGACGCGGTGCGCACCGAGTGGGCGCAGCCGGTGGACTTCCATGCGCCGCCCGGCGGCCTGCACAACCGCTGGCCCGATCTGCCGAGCCTGACCATCGAAGCGCGTCTGGCTGCCAAACTCGACGCGGTGCGCCACTTCGCGCGCGTGAACAGCATCGACAAATGGATCGCGCCGAGCCCGCAAGCCGATATCGGTATCGTCACCTGCGGCAAGGCTCACCTCGATTTGATGGAGGCCTTGCGGCGCCTGGGCTTGACGGTGGCCGACCTGGAGTCCGCCGGAGTGCGCGTCTACAAGGTCGGGCTGGCGTTTCCGCTCGAACTCTCGCGCATCGACGCGTTCGTCAACGGCCTGCGCGAAGTGCTGGTGATCGAGGAAAAGGGGCCGGTGGTCGAGCAGCAGATCAAGCAATATCTCTACAATCGGATCGACCGTCCGCGCCCGCTGGTGCTGGGCAAGGCCGACACCGATGGCCGCCCGCTGCTCTCGGCGCTGGGCGAGTTGCGTCCGTCGCGCATTTTGCCGGTGTTCGCCGACTGGCTGGCGCGGCATAAGCCCGCGCTGGACCGGCGCCATCTGGTCGTCGATCTGGTAGCGCACGAGATTCTGTCGAACGAGGCCGACGGCGTGCGGCGCGTGCCGTATTTCTGCTCGGGCTGTCCGCACAACACCTCGACCAAGGTGCCGGAGGGCTCGATCGCGCAGGCCGGCATCGGCTGCCACTTCATGGCGTCATGGATGGAGCGCGATACCACCGGCCTGATCCAGATGGGTGGCGAGGGCGTCGATTGGGCTGCGCATTATCACTTCACCCAGCGCCCGCATGTGTTCCAGAACCTGGGCGACGGCACTTACTTCCACTCCGGTATCCTGGCGATTCGCCAGGCGGTGGCGTCCAAGGCGAACATCACCTACAAGATTCTCTACAACGACGCGGTGGCGATGACCGGCGGGCAGCCGGTGGACGGCAGCATTTCGGTGCCGCAGATCGCGCGGCAGGTCGAAGCGGAGGGCATCACCAAACTGGTGGTGGTCAGCGACGAGCCGGAGAAATATCAAGGCCACGAGGATCAGTTCCCGCGCGGCACCACGTTCCATCACCGCCGCGAACTCGATGACGTACAGCGCGCGTTGCGCGAGATGAGCGGCGTCACCGTGCTGATCTACGACCAGACGTGCGCGGCGGAAAAACGCCGGCGCCGCAAGAAAAACGAGTTTCCCAATCCCGACCGCCGCCTGTTTATCAACGAGGCGGTGTGCGAAGGTTGCGGCGACTGCGGCGTGCAGTCCAATTGCCTGTCGGTCGAGCCGGTCGAGACCGCGCTGGGCCGCAAGCGCCGCATTGACCAATCGTCGTGCAACAAGGATTTCTCGTGCGTGAACGGCTTTTGCCCGAGCTTCGTCTCGGTCAAGGGCGCGCAGCTCAAAAAGGCCGTCGGGGCCGCATTCGATCCGCAGGTGCTCGAGGCCAAGGTGGGCGCCCTGCCGTTGCCGGCCATCGCGCTGGACGACGCGCCCTACGACATCATGGTCACCGGCGTGGGCGGCACCGGCGTGGTTACGGTCGGCGCGCTGATCACCATGGCCGCGCACCTCGAAGGCAAGCGCGCCTCGGTGCTCGACTTCATGGGCTTTGCGCAAAAGGGCGGCGCGGTGCTGTCGTTCGTGCGCTTTGCCAGCCGCCCGGAGTGGCTCAATCAGGTGCGTATCGATACGCAGCAGGCCGATGTGCTGCTGGCATGCGACATGGTGGTGGGCGCCAGCGCCGACGCGCTGCAAACCGTGCGGCGCGAGCGCACGCGTATCGTCGTCAATACGCACGCGATTCCCAATGCGGATTTCGTGCGCAATCCCGATGCGCAATTGCACGCGGATGCGTTGCTGGCGAAAATGCGTCACGCCTCGGGCAGCAAGCCGCTCGATACGTGCGACGCGCAGGCGCTGGCCAAGCGCTTTCTGGGCGACACCATGGGCTCGAACATCGTGATGCTCGGCTTTGCGTGGCAACTGGGCCTGGTGCCCGTATCGCTCGCGGCGCTCATGCGCGCGCTCGAACTCAATGGCGTGGCGGTGGCGATGAATCAACTGGCGTTCGATCTCGGCCGCCTGGCCGCCGGCGACCCGGCGGCGCTGGAGGCCCTGATCGCGGCGCCGCGCGAAGCCGGCGAAGATTCGCTCGAGGCAATCGTCGCGCATCGGCGCGAGTTGCTCACGGCCTATCAGAATGCCGCCTATGCGCAGCGCTACAGCGCGCTGGTCGACAAGGTGCGCGCGGCCGAGACCCGCGTGGCCGGTGCCGGCACCGAGCGGCTGGCGCGGGCGGTGGCCCGGCAGTTTGCGAAGCTGTTGGCCTACAAGGACGAATACGAAGTCGCCCGGCTCTATACCGACGGCACGTTCCGTCAGGCGCTGGCCGGCGAGTTCGAAGGCCAGGCCGGGCGTGATTTCCGCATTGAGTTCCATATGGCGCCCCCGCTCATCGCCAAGCCCGGCAAGCAAGGCGGCGCACCGCGCAAAGTGACATTCGGCCCGTGGCTGTGGCCGGTGCTCGGCACGATGGCCAAATTGCGCGGTTTGCGCGGCAGCGCGCTCGACCCGTTCGGCCGCACGCTCGAGCGTCGCATGGAGCGCGAGTTGGCGGCCGACTATGCGGTGACGATCGAGCGCATGCTGGGCGTGCTGAGTTCAGACAACCTCGATGCCGCGCTGGCGCTGGCCGAGGTGCCAGCCAGGATTCGCGGATACGGTCACGTCAAACTGGCCAATCTGGCCGCCGCCAAACGCGTCGAAGCGGCGCTGGCCAAGCAACTGGGCATTGATGCCGCGCGCAGCCCGGCGGTGGCCGCCGCGCTCGCGCATGCGGCGCAGGGCGGCCTGGCCCTCAAGGGTATTCCGGTGGTCGCCTCGCGCTAGCAGGCGTCTCATGCTGGCGGCGGGGCGCAACCGCGCCGTCAGCGCTTGCCCACCATTTGTGCAGGGCGCACCCAGGCCTCGAACTGCTCGGCGCTGAGGTAGCCGAGCGCGAGCGCCGCTTCTTTGAGCGTAGTGCCCTCCTTGTGCGCCTTCTTGGCGATTTGCGCGGCCTTGTCGTACCCGATGTGCGGGTTGAGCGCGGTCACCAGCATCAGCGACTGTTGCAGCAAGGCGTCGATGCGCGCGCGGTTGGGCTCGATGCCGATTGCGCAGTGATCGTCGAAGCTGGCCGCGCCGTCGGCCAACAGGCGCGCGCTTTGCAGGAAGTTGTGGATCAGCAGCGGCTTGAACACGTTCAGCTCGAAATTGCCCATCGCGCCGCCGGTGTTGATCGCCACGTCGTTACCGAGCACCTGGCAGCACAGCATGGTCATTGCTTCGCACTGCGTAGGATTGACCTTGCCGGGCATGATCGAGCTGCCAGGTTCATTTTCCGGGATATGCAGCTCGCCGATGCCGCAGCGCGGGCCGCTGGCCAGCCAGCGCACGTCGTTGGCGATTTTCATCAGGCTCGCGGCGAGTGTCTTGAGCGCGCCGTGCGCGTGCACCAGTGCGTCGTTGGCCGCCAGCGCCTCGAATTTGTTGGGGGCGGTGACGAACGGCAGGCCGGTGTCGAGTGCGAGTTCGGCCGCCACCCGCACCGCGAATTCCGGGTGCGCGTTCAGGCCGGTACCCACCGCGGTGCCGCCCAGCGCCAGTTCGCATAAATGCGGCAAGGCGGCTTCGACGTGCCGCAAGCCGTGATCGAGCTGCGCGACCCAGCCGGAGATTTCCTGGCCCAGGGTGAGCGGCGTGGCGTCCTGCAGATGGGTGCGGCCGATCTTGACGATGTCGTCAAAGCGCCGGGCCTTGGCCGCCAGGGTATCGCGCAGCGCGCCGATGGCCGGCTGCAGCCGGCTGACCAGCGCGCCGGCGGCCGCTACGCTCATCGCGGTGGGGAACACATCGTTGGATGACTGCCCCTTGTTGACGTCATCATTGGGATGAATCAGCCGGGCCTCGCCGCGCACGCCGCCCAGCAGTTCGCTGGCGCGATTGGCGAGCACCTCGTTCATGTTCATATTGGTCTGCGTGCCGGAGCCGGTCTGCCATATCGCGAGCGGGAATTCGTCGTCGTGACGGCCTTCGGTCACTTCGACGGCGGCCGCCATGATGGCTTCGGCCTTGCGCTCGTCGAGCACGCCGAGCGCGCGGTTGACGCTCGCCGCGGCGCGCTTGACGCGCGCCAGCGCGTGCATCAGCTCGCGGGGCATTTTCTCGGTGGATATCTTGAAATTCTCCAGCGAGCGCTGCGTCTGCGCACCCCACAGATGTTCGTCGGGTACGGCGATTTCGCCGAAGGTGTCGCGCTCCATTCTGGTGGACATGGCAGGCTCCCGTTGCAATGGTTTCAGTGTAGCAAGCCCGCGCGCGGTGTGCCGGCGGCGTTCGCTCAGGCGTGCCAGACTGCCTCGATCAGCGCGAGCGCGGCGGCGACCGCCGGTTCGCCGCGGCGGCTGGCCAGGGTGATGAAGCTCAGTTCGGTCGGCACGCTGACGCCGTCGGCGATAACCAGGCCGTGCGCGTGGGCTTCGCGCAGCGCAATCGAATCGCGCAGCAGCGACAAGCCCACGCCCGACTTGACCAGATCGAGCATCGACTGCTCCTGATCGACCACGGCGACCGTCAGCGGGCTCACCCCGAGCGGCGCGAACAGCGCCGTGAGCAGCCGGTGATGCGCCGACTCGGGCGGAGTCCAGATCCACGGCAGCGCGGCCAGCTCCTTCCAGCCGCGCCGCACGATCCGCTCTTTCCAGCCGGGCGGCCCGACCACCTGATAATTGAAGGGCGTCAGGGTCACGGTGTGGAACAGATCCGATGGCTTGCCGATATAAAACCCGACATCGAGCTCGCCGCGCTGGATTTGTTGCAGCACGGTGCCCGACATGCCATGGCGCAGCTCGGTCTCGATCTGCGGGTAAGACTCCACCAGCCGTTTGAGAAAGGCCCCCAGGCGGGTGAACTCGGGGTCGAGAATCGTGCCGATGCGCAGTTTGCCGCGCACCGTCTCGCGCAGCGCCGCGGCGGCCTGGTGCAAGGCGCTCAGATCGCCCAACAGGCGCTCGACCAGCGGCAGCAGCGCCTGGCCGTCGCGCGTCAGGCTCATGCCCTGGGCGGTGCGGGTGAACAAGCTCAGGTGCAGCGCCTCCTGCAGGGCCTTGATTTGCAGGCTGACAGCCGGCTGCGTGAGATGCAGGCGGGCGGCGGCGCGGGTGAGGTTGCCCTCGTGCGCCACCGTGACGAACGCGCGCAATTGATTGAATTCCATGGCAGCGCCAATCCAGAAGAGATATAAGAAACACTTATATTGTTCTTGAGCATAAATCATTGGATTTGCCTGCGCCAGTAGGACTAGGCTTTAGCCATGAAAAAAAGCGACGGCGGCATGGGCCGATCGCTGTGGAATACGCGCCGGAATGGGCGCGAACGCACCGAGGTCGATATGAGTAACGCTGATATTCCTGTGATCAATCACTACATTGGCGGCCAGCTGCGCGCCGGCCAGAGCGGCCGCGAGGCGGACGTCTTCAACCCGGCCGAGGGCGCGGTGAGCGCGCGCGTGGCGTTGGCCAGCGAGGCCGAGGTCGATGCGGCCGTAGCCGCGGCCCGTGCCGCATGGCCGGCCTGGGCCGCGACCGCTCCGCTCAAGCGAGCCCGCATTCTGTTCAATTTCAAGGCGCTGCTCGAGCAGCACCATGACGAGCTGGCGCGGCTGATTACCAGCGAGCACGGCAAGGTGTTTTCCGACGCCAAGGGCGAAGTCACGCGCGGCATCGAGGTGGTCGAGTTCGCCTGCGGCGCGCCGCACCTGCTCAACGGCCAGCACAGCGACAACATCGGCGGCGGCATCGACAACTGGAGCCTGCGCCAGCCGATCGGGGTGTGCGCCGGCATCACGCCGTTCAACTTCCCGGTCATGGTGCCGATGTGGATGTTCCCGATTGCGCTGGCGTGCGGCAATACCTTTGTGCTCAAGCCGTCAGAACGTGATCCGTCGGCCAGCCTGCTGATGGCGGACCTGCTGCGCCAGGCCGGCCTGCCCGATGGCGTATTCAACGTGGTGCAGGGTGACAAGGTGGCGGTCGACGCGCTGCTCGCGCACCCCGATGTCGAGGCCGTGTCGTTTGTCGGCTCTACGCCGATTGCCCAGTACATTTACAGCGAGGGCACGCGGCGCGGCAAGCGCGTGCAGGCGCTGGGCGGCGCCAAGAATCATCTGGTGGTGATGCCGGATGCCGACCTCGACCAGGCGGTCGATGCCCTCATGGGCGCGGCCTACGGCTCGGCCGGCGAGCGCTGCATGGCCATCTCGGTGGCCGTGGCGGTCGGGCACGTGGCCGATGCGCTGGTCGAGCGGCTGGTGCCGCGCGTCAAGGCATTGTGCGTGGCGCCCGGCACCGATGCGCGCGCCGAAATGGGCCCGCTGGTCACCGGCGCCCACAAGGCCAAGGTCGAGGGCTATATCGCCAAGGGCGTCGAAGAAGGCGCCAAGCTGCTGGTCGATGGCCGGGGCCTGCGCGTGGCCGGGCACGAGCAAGGTTTCTTCGTCGGCGGCACGCTGTTCGACGACGTGCGCACCGACATGACGATTTATCGCGAGGAGATTTTCGGCCCGGTGCTGTGCGTGGTGCGTGTGCCCGATTTCGCCGCCGCGGTCGAACTGATCAATGCGCACGAGTTCGGCAACGGGGTTTCCTGCTACACCTCGGACGGCGGCGTGGCGCGCACTTTCGCGCGGCAGATCCAGATCGGCATGGTCGGCATCAACGTGCCGATCCCGGTGCCGATGGCCTGGCACTCGTTCGGCGGCTGGAAAAAGTCGCTGTTCGGCGATCACCATGCCTACGGCGAGGAAGGCGTGCGTTTCTATACCCGCTACAAGAGCGTGATGCAGCGCTGGCCCGACAGCATCGCCAAGGGTGCCGAATTCACCATGCCGGTAGCCAAGTAAGCATCGCTGGCGCGCGCCGCGGTGAGCCGGCGCGCGGTAACTGAGGTTCTGAAGCCGTCAGTGGATCGGGAGGGGACATGCCCAAGCATCAGGGCGCTTACGACTACATCATCGTCGGTGCCGGCACCGCCGGCTGCCTGCTGGCCAATCGACTGACGCAGGACGCCGACGTGACGGTGCTGCTGATCGAGGCCGGCGGCAAGGACGATTATCACTGGATACACATTCCGGTCGGTTATCTGTATTGCATCGGCAATCCGCGTACCGACTGGCTCTATCGCACGCAGAACGAAGCCGGCCTGAACGGGCGCGCGCTGGCGTATCCGCGCGGACGCGTGCTGGGCGGCAGCTCGTCGATCAACGGCATGATTTATATGCGTGGCCAGCGCGAGGATTACGACGGTTGGGCGGCCATCGCCGATGATGCGAGCTGGCGCTGGGACGCGGTGCTGCCGTACTTCATGCGCGTCGAGGATCACCACAAGGGTGCCAGCGAATTTCACGGCGGCGGCGGCGAGTGGCGTGTCGAAGCGCAGCGTCTGTCGTGGCGGGTGCTCGATACCTTTGTCGAAGCGGCCGCGCAAAGCGGCATTCCCGCGACCGACGATTTCAACCGGGGCGACAATTTCGGCGTCGGCTACTTCGAGGTGAATCAGCGGCGCGGCGTGCGCTGGAATGCTTCGAAGGCGTTTTTGCGGCCGGCGCGCGGGCGTCCGAACCTGACCATCCTGACCGGCGCGCAGGTCACCCGCCTGGTGTTCGCCGGCAAGCGTTGCGTCGGCCTGAACTATCGGCAAGACGGGCAGGAGTGCGGCGTCGAGGCGCGCCTCGAAGTGCTGCTGGCGTCCGGCGCGGTCAATTCGCCGCAATTGCTGGAGGTCTCCGGCGTTGGGCAGGGCGCGTTGCTGCAACAGCACGGTGTGGCGGTCGTGCACGATCTGCCCGGGGTGGGCGAGAATCTGCAGGATCATCTGCAATTGCGCACGATCTACCGGGTCGACGGCGTGAAGACGCTCAACACGCTGGCCAATCATTGGTGGGGCAAGTTGCGCATCGGCCTGCAATATGCGCTCACGCAAGGCGGGCCGATGAGCATGGCGCCGTCGCAGTTGGGGGCCTTTGCCAAGAGCGATGAATTCCAGGCGCGCGCCAATCTCCAATACCATGTGCAGCCGCTGTCGCTCGACAAATTCGGCGATCCGCTGCATACCTTCAACGCGTTCACCGCATCGGTGTGCAATTTGCGGCCGACGTCGCGCGGCAGCATCCATTTGAGCGGGCCGCACGCGCAGCAGCCGCCGACGATCGCGCCGAACTACCTGCACACCAAGGAAGACCGAGCGGTGGCCGCCGATGCCCTGCGCCTGACCCGTCGCATTCTTGCCGCGCCCGCCTTCGCGCGCTATGCGCCGCGCGAGTATTTGCCCGGGCCGGCTTACCAGAGCGACGAAGAATTGGCGCGCGCGGCGGGCAATATCGGCACGACGATTTTTCATCCGGTCGGCACCTGTCGCATGGGGCGTGCCGACGACGCCGGCGCGGTAGTCGACAGCCGCTTGCGGGTACGCGGGCTGGCGGGCCTGCGTGTGGTCGACGCCTCGGTGATGCCGACCATTACCTCGGGCAATACGAACTCGCCGACGCTGATGATTGCCGAGAAGGCCAGCGAGATGATCCGTGCCGATCGCATCGCCGCGCGCAAATAAATTCGTTGCACAAAACAGGAGACCCAGCGCGTCGAACCTTAGGATTTCTGATTGGCTGCGGGCGGTTGCAAATTTCCTGCCTCTCCTAGTGGAAATCCCGATGATTGCGATGCAACATTTGGAACACAATAGCCCTTCGCTGGCAAGGTTCGAGCAAGAGTCGCACCGTGCTGCAGCGCTCGTGACCGTCTGGGTGCTGTCCCGATAACGGTCGCGGGAGTGTCCACAAAGTAGCCGGCGGAAAATGCGCGTTGTCCGCCGAGCGCGATAAACCTATCACGTGGCTGGAGACATGACAGCAAACGACTTCATTCTAGAGACCCGAGGCCTGAGCAAGGGCTTCCGCGGTTTTACGGCTGTCAACGGGGTGAACCTGCGGGTGACGCGAGGCACGATCCATGCGTTGATCGGACCCAATGGGGCGGGCAAGACGACGTGCTTCAACCTGCTCACCAAATTTCTGGAGCCCAGCGCGGGGCAGATCCTGTTCAACGGCGAGGACATCACGCATGAGCGTCCGGCGCAGATTGCGCGGCGCGGCATCATCCGTTCGTTTCAGATCTCGGCGGTGTTCTCGCACCTGAGCGTGCTGGAGAACGTGCGGGTGGGGCTGCAGCGGCGCCTGGGCACGGCGTTTCATTTCTGGCGCGGCGGGGCCTCGCTGGCGGTGCTCGACGAGCAGGCGATGGCGCTGCTGGGCGAGGTGGGGCTGGCCGAATACGCGCACACGCTGGCCGTGGAGCTGCCGTACGGGCGCAAGCGTGCGCTGGAGATTGCCACGACGCTGGCGATGGAGCCGGAGCTGATGCTGCTCGACGAGCCCACCCAGGGCATGGGTCACGAGGACGTGGACCGGGTCACGGCGCTGATCAAGAAGGTCTCGGCCGGGCGCACGATTCTGATGGTCGAGCACAACATGAGCGTGATCGCGGGTATTTCGGACACCATCACAGTATTGCAGCGCGGAGAGATCCTGGCCGAGGGGGCCTATGCGGAGGTGTCGAAGAACCCGCAGGTGATGCAGGCATACATGGGCACGGCCGAGGCCGAGCTGGAGGGGGCGCACGGGTGAGCACGGCAAGCGAGGGCAAGGCTGGCGGCGCGAGCGCGCCGGCGCTGGAACTGGAGGGGCTGCAGGCCTGGTACGGGGAGTCGCACATCCTGCACGGGGTGGACCTGTCGGTCAATCACGGCGAGGTGGTCACGCTGCTCGGGCGCAACGGCGCGGGGCGCACCACGACGCTGCGCGCGATCATGGGCCTGACGGGGCGGCGCCAGGGCTCGATCCGGGTCGACGGGGCGGAGACGATTCAGCTGTCGACGCACCAGGTCGCGCACCGCGGCATCGGGTACTGCCCGGAGGAGCGCGGGATTTTTGCGGCGCTCTCGTGCGAGGAGAACCTGCTGCTGCCGCCGCTGGTGGGCCCGCGCGCGCAGGCGATGTCGCTCGAGGAGATCTACGCGATGTTTCCGAACCTGTACGAGCGGCGCCACAGCCAGGGCACGCGGCTGTCGGGCGGCGAGCAGCAGATGCTGGCGGTGGCGCGGATCCTGCGCACGGGGGCGCGGCTGCTGCTGCTCGACGAGATCTCGGAGGGTCTGGCGCCGGTGATCGTGCAGGCGCTCGCGCGCATGATCGTCACGCTCAAGGCCAAGGGGTACACGATCGTGATGGTGGAGCAGAATTTCCGGTTTGCCGCGCCGTTGGCGGACCGGTTCTATGTCATGGAACACGGCAGGATCGTGGAGCGGTTCGGCGCGGCCGAGCTGAGCACGAAAATGCCGGTGCTGCATGAGTTGCTGGGGGTATGAGGCCCGCAGCGCCTGGCGTGACAACAAAATCCGAGAAGGAGACTGTGGAATGAAGATGCACAAGAAGGTATTGGCGGCAGCGGTGATGCTGGGGCTGGGCGCGGGCGCGCTGCAGGCGCAGGCGGCCGGGAACCAGGTGAAGATCGGTTTTATCACCGACATGTCGGGGCTGTACGCGGACATCGACGGCCCGGGCGGGCTCGATGCGGTGAAGATGGCGGTGGCGGACTTCGGCGGCAAGGTGCTGGGCAAGCCCATCGAGGTGCTGTATGCCGATCACCAGAACAAGGCGGACGTGGCGGCCTCGAAGGCGCGCCAATGGGTTGACCGGGACGGGGTGACGATGCTGCTGGGCGGCACCAACTCGGCGATCGGGCTGGCGGTGAACAAGGTCTCGCAGGAGAAGAAGACGGTGTTCATCGACGTGGGCGGGGGCACCGATGCGCTGACCGGCGCGCAGTGCCAGCCGTACGGGGTGCACTATGCGTACGACACGGTGGCGCTGGCGCGCGGCACGGGCTCGGCGATCGTCAAGGCCGGCGGCAAGACGTGGTACTTCCTGACGGCGGACTACGCGTTCGGGCATGCGCTGGAGAGCTCGACCGCGGCGGTGGTCAAGGCCGAGGGGGGCAAGGTGCTGGGCGAGGTCAAGCACCCGCTGTCGGCCTCGGACTTCTCGTCGTACCTGCTGCAGGCGCAGGCCTCGGGCGCGCAGGTGCTGGGCCTGGCCAACGCGGGCGGGGACACCGACAACGCGATCAAGGCGGCCAAGGAATTCGGCGTGAACAAGAAGATGAAGCTGGCGGGGCTGCTGGTGTTCATCAACGACATTCACAGCCTGGGGCTGCCGACCACGCAGGGCATGTACCTGACCACGGCCTGGTACTGGAACCAGAGCGACGCCTCGCGCAAATTCGCCGAGCGCTACTACGCGAAGATGCACAAGATGCCGAGCATGCTGCAGGCGGGTGACTACTCGGCGACCATGACCTACCTGAAGGCGGTCAAGGCGGTGGGCACGACCGACTCGGGCAAGGTGATGGCCGAGCTCAAGAAGATGAAGATCGACGACATGTTCGCCAAGGGCTACATCCGCGGCGACGGGTTGATGATCCACGACATGTACCTGATGCAGGTCAAGGCGCCGGACGAGTCGAAGAAGCCGTGGGACTACTACAAGGTGGTCGCCACCATCCCGGGCGAGCAGGCCTTCACCACGGTGGCCGAGTCGAAGTGCCCGTTGCTCAAGAAGTAAGCCGGGCGGGTGTGTGAGAGACGGCGGCGGCCCCCCAATCGCGGGGGCTGCCGCCGGGGTGGGACGAGCCGCGCCGGCACTCGGTGCGGCATGAGAATCAACGAGTAATCAAGAATCGGCGATCTTCGATGGCACTGTTCGGCATATCCGCACCGGAGCTCCTCAGCCAATTGTTGCTGGGGCTGGTCAACGGTTCCTTTTATGCGATGTTGAGCCTGGGCCTGGCGGTCATCTTCGGGCTGCTCAACGTGATCAACTTCGCCCACGGGGCACTCTTCATGCTGGGGGCGATGGTCGCCTGGATGGGGGTCAACTACCTGGGGCTCAATTACTGGTGGATGCTGCTGCTCGCGCCGCTGGTGGTGGGGCTGTTCGGCGTGCTGCTCGAGCGCAGCCTGCTGCGCTGGATCTACAAGCTCGATCACCTGTACGGGCTGCTGCTGACCTTTGGCATCACGCTGGTCATCGAGGGGATCTTCCGCTCGATCTACGGGGTCTCGGGCCAGTCGTTCGATGCACCGGACCTGCTCTCGGGGGCCACCAACCTGGGCTTCATGTACCTGCCCAACTACCGGGCGTGGGTGGTGGTGGCCTCGCTCGGGGTCTGTGCGCTGACCTGGTTCCTGATCGAGAAGACCAAGATCGGGGCGTATCTGCGCGCGGGCACGGAAAACCCGAAGCTGGTCGAGGCGTTCGGGGTGAACGTGCCGCGCATGGTCACGCTGACCTACGGGTTCGGGGTGGCGCTGGCGGCGCTGGCCGGGGTGCTGGCCGCGCCGGTGATCCAGGTGCAGCCGCTCATGGGCCAGCACATGATCATCACGGTGTTCGCGGTGGTGGTCATCGGCGGGATGGGCTCGATCGCCGGCTCGATCATCACGGGGCTGCTGCTGGGGGTGGTCGAGGGCTTTACCAACGTGTTGTATCCGCAGGGTTCGGCCACGGTGGTGTTCGTCATCATGGTGCTGGTGCTGCTGGTGCGCCCGGCCGGGTTGTTTGGCAAGGAAAAATAAGGGGCGAAGATGCAACGACGTGTGCTGTACTCGATTCTGCTGCTGGGCCTGGTGGCCGCGCCCTGGCTGGGGGCCTATCCGGTGTTCGTGATGAAGGTGCTGTGCTTTGCGCTGTTCGCGTGCGCCTTCAACCTGCTGCTGGGCTACACGGGGCTGCTCTCGTTCGGCCATGCGGCGTTCTTCGGCACGGCCGGCTACATCGCCGGCTATGCGCTGCGCAACCTGGGCCTCACGCCCGAGCTGGGGCTGCTCGCGGGGGTGCTGGCCGGGGCGGTGCTGGGGCTGGTGTTCGGGCTGCTGGCGATCCGGCGCCAGGGCATCTACTTCGCCATGATCACGCTGGCGCTGGCGCAGATGATCTACTTCTTCTGCCTGCAGGCGCCCTTCACCGGGGGCGAGGACGGGCTGCAGGGGGTGCCGCGCGGCAAGCTGTTCGACCTGCTGCCGCTGGGCAATGACCTGGTGCTGTACTACGTGGTGCTGCTGATCTGCGCGGCGGCGTTCCTGTTCATCATGCGGGTGGTCCACTCGCCCTTCGGGCAGATCCTCAAGGCGATCAAGGAAAACGAGCCGCGCGCGATCTCGCTGGGCTACGACACCGACCGCTTCAAGCTGCTGGCGTTCGTGCTCTCGGCCACGCTCGCGGCGCTGGCCGGGGCCACCAACACGCTGGTGCTGGGCTTCGAGACGCTCTCGGACGTGCACTGGACGCTCTCGGGCATGGTGATCCTGATGACGCTCGTCGGCGGCCTGGGCACCCTGTTCGGCCCGGTGCTGGGGGCGCTGATCATCGTGCTGCTGCAAAACAAGCTCGGCGACATCGGCATGTGGCTGGCCAACCTCACCGGCATCGCCTGGTTCCAGTCCCTGGGCGAGTCCGTGACCATCGTCATCGGCCTGATCTTTATCCTCTGCGTGCTCGCCTTCCGCCGCGGTATCGTCGGCGAACTGGTGGCGCGCAGCCGGCTATTGCGCGCGCCGTGACGGGCATCGAGGCGGATCGCCCGGATTATTGTCAGGATTGGAGGCTGCGGCCGTTTTTTCACCAGATTCGAACAAAAATAGGGGTAAATGCTAACTTGTGGTGCGTTATGCACCAGACTAAGATTGTCCCCAGTTCGCGACACAGCATTTAGAGGGGCCGGGAACGAGGAGACAATAAGCACGTAATGTGCAGATATGAAGCGCTGTTGGAGTGATCTCCAACAGCGCTTTTATTTTGTCCGTTCGGTTTTGCGCCCGCGCCATTGCATAGCCAGCACCGCCACGCGCTAGGGGAAATGATGGACTTGCCCGCCGCGCGCCTTCGCACTAAGATGGACTCCAATTTGCCGACTCGTCGGTCGGCTAATGACAATGATTAATCCATGCTTTTGCGAGGAGACTTTATGAACAGGAAGCTGTTGGGGGCAGTGTCGGCCGTGGCGTTGCTGGCGGGTATTTACGGCGGCGCGGCACAGGCGCAGGTCAAGATCGGTGTGACGTTGTCCACCACCGGCCCGGCGGCCTCGCTGGGGATTCCCGAAAAGAATACGATCGCGCTGTTGCCGCGGGAAATCGACGGCAAGTCGGTGCAGTACATCGTGCTCGACGACGCGACAGATACCACCACGGCCGTCAAGAATATGCGCAAGCTGACGTCGGAAGATCACGTGGATGCGGTGATCGGCTCGACGGTGACGCCGAACGCGCTGGCCATGATCGACGTGGCGGCCGAAACCCACACGCCGGTGATTTCGCTGGCTGCCGGCGCGGCAATCGTCGAACCGGTGGACGCCAAGCGGCGCTGGGTGTTCAAGGCCCCCCAAAACGACATTCTGATGGCCACCGCGATTGCCCAGCACATGGAAGATCATGGCGTGAAGACAGTCGGCTTCATCGGCTTCTCGGATGCTTACGGCCAAGGCTGGTATCGTGAGTTCACCAAGGCGGCCGAATTGCACAAGCTGAAGATCGTCGCCAACGAGCAATACAGCCGCAACGATACGTCGGTAATCGGCCAGGTGCTCAAGCTCATGAGCGCGCACCCGGACGCCATCCTGATCGCCGGTTCGGGCACGCCCGCCGCGTTGCCGCAACGCACGCTCAAGGAGCGCGGCTACAAAGGTGTGATCTACCAAACGCACGGGGTTGCCAACAACGACTTCCTGCGGGTGTGCGGCGCCGATTGCAATGGCACCTTCCTGCCGGCCAGCCCGTTGCTGGTGGCCGATCAGTTGCCGGCCAGCAATCCGGTGAAGAAGTCGGCTGAAGTCTACAAAAAAGCCTACGAGAAGATGTATGGCGCGGGCAGCGTCTCGACCTTCGGTGGCCATGCGTGGGATGCCGGCCATATGCTGCGCGAGGCGATTCCGGTGGCGCTGAAAAAAGCGAAGCCGGGCACCGAGGCATTCCGCGCGGCGTTGCGTGATGCGTTGGAAAATATCAAGAACATGGACGGCACCGCGGGCGTTTTCAATATGAGCACGACCGACCACAACGGCCTGGACCAGCGCGGCCGCGTAATGGTCGAAATCGTCAACGGCAAGTGGAAGCTGGTGAACTGAGTGCCGTGGGCCGCCGCCGCGCCGGGCGGCTGGCGGCTGCCCTCGCGTGCTGAACGAACGGGCCTCGCGCCCGTTTTTTTGTGCCGCTGGCATGGCGGTGAACGCCTCGGGATTGTCTGACAGTCGATTTTGTGAGACACAGTGACGGGTGGTTTTATTTGCCGCAATCATTTGTTATCACTTGCCGAGGAATCCATGTCAGGCGAATTCGAGCATCGCAATCTGGGAATGTTGCTGCTGCAGGCCCGCGAGTCCGTGATGGGACTATTTCGACCGGTGCTCAAGCAGTTCTCGCTCACGGAGCAGCAATGGCGCATTATTCGCGAACTCAACGAGAGCGAGCAGGGCGAGATGGAGATTGGCCAGATCGCCCGCGAATGCTGCATTCTCAGCCCGAGCCTGTCGGGCATGCTCGAGCGCATGGAACAAGGCGGTCTGATTCAACGGCATCGCGACGCATTGGATCAACGCAAGGTGCGGGTCTCGTTGACCTCCAGCAGCCGCCAGCTGGTCAAGCAAATCAGCCCGCTGGTGGACGCGCGATACCGGGAGATCGAGGCGCGCATCGGCAAGCAGGCGCTCGCGCAGGTGTACGAAATGCTCGACGGCATCACCGCCAGCCTGCCGCGGCCCGAGCCCGAAGCGCCCGCTCCCAAGAGGCGCGCCGCGCGCCCGGCCGGCACCCCCGTGCAGCCAAAGCCGTCGGATCAGTGATAGCCCGAATTTGCTCTATTCATAATTATTTTTACAATCCGTAATTCTTTGCCGCCAAGCGGTGCGGGCTGGCCAGTTGCGGTGTGGCGTTGAGTGCAGTTCTAAAGAGGTGTGAGACAAGCATGGATCTATCGATTGCAGCCATTCTTGCGCAAGATGGCATCACCACCGGTGCCATTTACGCGCTGCTGGCGCTGGCGCTGGTGCTGGTTTTTTCTGTCACGCGCGTCATTTTCATTCCGCAGGGCGAATTCGTTTCGTATGGCGCACTGACGCTGGCGGCTCTGCAAACCCAGAAATTCCCGCTGACGAGCTGGATGTTGCTGGCGCTGGGCATCGCCACGCTGATCGTCGAGGTTGGCGCGACGCTGCGCCACCCGGAGCAGCGCAAGCGGCTCGGGCGGCTGCTGCCGGTGCTGGTGGCGAAGTATTTGATCTTTCCGCTGGCGGTGTTTGCGGTGACGCGCGCGCTGGCCGGGCGCGACCTGCCGATGCTGGTGCAGATTGCATTGACGCTGCTGATCGTCGTGCCGATGGGGCCGATGCTGTACCGCCTGGCGTTCCAGCCGGTGGCCGAGGCCAGCACGCTGCTGCTGCTGATCGTGGCGATGGCGATGCACTTCGCCATGACGGGCTTGGGTCTGGTGATGTTCGGCGCCGAAGGCTCGCGCACCCAAGCGTTTTCGGATGCCAATTTCAACTTTGGTTCGCTGATGATTTCTGGCCAGAGCCTGTGGGTGCTGGCGGTGAGTGCAGTAATGATCGTCGCGCTGTATTTCTATTTCGACCGGTCGATTTCGGGCAAGGCGCTGCGGGCGACCGCCGTCAATCGGCTGGGCGCGCGCCTGGTCGGCATCGGCACGGTGCAAGCCGGGCGCCTGGCCTTTACGCTGGCCGCGGCCCTGGGCGTGCTGTGCGGCATTCTGATTGCGCCGATCACCACGATCTACTACGAATCGGGTTTCCTGATCGGTCTCAAGGGCTTCGTCGGCGCCATCATCGGCGGTTTGCTGAGCTACCCGATGGCCGCGGCCGGCGCCGTGCTGATCGGCGTGCTGGAGTCCTTTTCGTCTTTCTGGGCCAGTTCTTACAAGGAGGTCATTGTCTTTACCCTGATCATTCCGGTCCTGCTGTGGTTGTCGTTGACCCGGCCGCACGCGGAAGAGGAAGAGGAATAAGACCAGGGAGACCATGACAATGAAAAACAAGTTCTTTTGGATATTTTTGGTGGTGATGGCGTTGCTGCCGGTGATGCCGGCGCCGGTGCGTGTGCCGGAATACTGGGTGACGCTGCTCAATTACATCGGGCTGTACAGCATCGTGTCGATCGGCCTGGTGCTGCTCACCGGTGTGGCCGGCATGACCTCGTTCGGGCAGGCAGCGTTCGTCGGCCTGGGCGCGTATGCCACCGCTTACCTGAGCTCCACCTATGGCACCTCGCCGTGGATCGGGCTGGCCGCGGGGATCCTGATTACGGTGATTGCCGCGTTGGCCATCGGCGCGGTGACGATGCGCCTGTCGGGACACTTCCTGCCGCTTGGCACGATTGCCTGGGGGCTGGCGCTGTTCTACCTGTTCGGCAACCTGGATTTTCTGGGCAAGTATGACGGCCTGAACAATATCCCGGTGCTCAAGCTTTTCGGCTTTTCTCTGCAGTCCGGCCGGCAGATGTATTACCCGATCTGGGTGGTGGTATTGCTGGCCGTGGTATCGGCGCAAAACCTGCTGAACTCGCGGCCGGGCCGGGCGATCCGCGCGCTCAAGGGCGGCGGCGTGATGGCCGAGGCGATGGGCATTCACACGGGCTGGATGAGGGTGGTGGTGTTTGTCTACGCAGCCATTCTCGCGGCCATTTCGGGCTGGCTGTATGCCTATTTGCAGCAGGCGGTGAATCCGACGCCGTTCAATCTGGATCACGGCATCGAGTATCTGTTCATGGCCGTGGTGGGGGGCGTCGCGCATGTTTGGGGGGCGGTGCTCGGCGCTGCGATCCTGACGATTCTAAAGGACTACTTACAAAATGCGCTGCCGCAGCTGCTCGGTACCAGCGGGAATTTCGAGAATATTGTCTTCGGCATCCTGATGGTTTTGCTGTTGCAGTATGCGCGTGACGGCGTGTGGCCGTTCTTCCGCAAGTTTTTCCCCGCACGGCAGCTGGCGCGCGCGCCGCAACAGGCCGAGGCGCTGGGGCGGCGCGACAAGCCGGCGCCGGGCGAGGTGATTCTGGACGTGCGCGCCGCGCGCAAGGAGTTCGGCGGGCTGGTGGCGGTCAATGACGTGAGCTTCCAGGTCAAGGCCGGGGAAATCGTCGGGTTGATCGGCCCGAACGGCGCCGGCAAATCGACGACCTTCAATCTCGTCACCGGGGTGCTGCAGGCCACCAGCGGCGAAATCACTTTCCATGGCGAGCGCATCGATAAGCTGGCTTCGCGCGAGATCGTCAAGCGCGGCATCGGGCGAACTTTCCAGCACGTGCGGCTGCTGCCCACCATGAGTGTGTTGGAGAACGTGGCGATCGGTGCGCACCTGCGCGATCGGCAGGGGTTGCGGCGGCGTCCGCAGGGCGGCGTCTGGTCGAGCGTTTTGCGGCTGGACCGCGCCGAGGAGGCGATGCTCATGCATGAGGCGGCCAGGCAGATCGAGCGTGTCGGGTTGGGCGAGCATATGTACGAGGAGGCGGGCAGTCTGGCGCTCGGTCAGCAGCGTATCCTCGAGATCGCCCGCGCGCTGGCATGTGATCCGACCTTGCTGCTGCTCGACGAGCCCGCGGCCGGGTTGCGTTACAAGGAGAAGCAGGCCCTGGCGGAACTGCTGCGCAAGCTCAGCGACGAGGGCATGAGCGTGCTGCTGGTCGAACACGATATGGACTTTGTGATGAATCTGACCGATCACCTGGTGGTCATGGAATTCGGCACCAAGATTGCCGAAGGCCTGCCGGAAGATGTGCAGAAGGATCCGGCGGTGCTGGAAGCTTATCTCGGAGGGGTGGAGTAATGGCGGACGCGATTCTGGAGGTCAAGGGCCTGTCGGTATCTTACGGCAAGGTCGAGGCGCTGCACGATGCGCATCTGCGGGTCGAGGCCGGGCAGATCGTGACGGTCATCGGGCCTAACGGCGCCGGTAAGTCCACCATGCTCAACGCGATCATGGGTGCGTTGCCGCGTACTGGCTCGAGCCGCGGCGAAGTTCTCTACCTGGGTGCAGACGTGTCCGCCGCCGGCATCGAGACCCGCGTGGCGCAGGGAATGTGCCTGGTTCCCGAAAAGCGCGAGCTGTTCGGGACGATGAGCGTCGAGGACAATCTGCTGCTGGGCGCCTATCGTCGCAAGCGCGCGGGAGAGAAGAATTTTCTCGACCAGATGGAGGTGGTGTACGGATTGTTCCCCCGCCTGGAGGAGCGGCGGCAGCAGCAGGCGGGCACATTGTCCGGCGGTGAGCGGCAGATGTTGGCGGTCGGCCGCGCATTGATGGCCAAGCCGAAGCTGTTGATGCTCGATGAGCCCAGTCTGGGCCTGGCGCCGCTGATCGTGAAGGAAATCTTTCACATCATCAGCGATCTGCGCAAAACCGGGGTGGCAACCCTGCTGATCGAGCAGAATGCCCGCGCGGCGCTACAGGTTGCCGATTACGGCTACGTGATCGAGACCGGCGAGTTGGCGTTGGAGGGATCGGCCAAGGAGTTGGCCGTAAATCCAAAAGTGATTGAAACCTATCTGGGGCTGGCCAAGAAGGCTGCCTGACGACGCGGCCGCTTCCCTCGGGCACGCCCGAGGGGAGGCCGCTAAGGACCGGTACCCCATCAAGCCGGGCTGGGCCGATAACCTGTCAGCAGGTAAGCGATGAGCTCGCGTACGCCGACAATGGCTCGGCCGAACGGCAGTGACTCCGAACCCCGGAAGAACAACCCGCGATTCACCTCGCCGCGCAGGGCGGCGGCAAGATGGCGGTCAATGCAAAACTGGCCGAATTTTGCGAGCCCATCGCGCAAGCCGCAAGCCGAGAGGCAGTTCAAACCGCTCGAGCATCGGTCGATGCCGGCTTTCGCTTTTTCCTTGAGCCGTGTCTCTTTATTCAGGTAACTGGTCAGCCAGGGCGTTTTGACCGCACGTGCGGGCAAGCCAGCGACGCTGGTCAGCGTTACGATATCTTCGGGCTCGGCTTCGGCGAGCACGGCCTTGAAATTCGGGTGTGCATCGCATTCCTGCGTCACGGCGAATGCGGTGCCGAGCTGGACGCCAGCCGCGCCCATGGCCAGGCTGGCAAGCACCTTCTCGTGGCTCTGGATACCCCCGGCGACGATCAGGGGGATTTGATCTCGCGCCAGCCCCAGTGAATCGAACAGGGCGAATGTCGCCTCGATCACGCTGGAAAATTCGAATCGAGCGTCGTTGAGGTCATCGAGGTGCGCTGCGCCCAAATGGCCGCCGGCGTGCCCCGGATGTTCGATGACGATGGCGTCCGGCAAACGGCCTTTTTTCATCCATTTTTTCAGGACGATAGCGATGCCCCGACTGTCCGACAGGATGGGCACCAGTGCGACGTCGTACCCCTGAGTGAGTTCGGGCAGATCGAGGGGGAGGCCGGCACCCATTACGATCGCGTCGGCGCCGCTTTCGCAGGCCTGACGCACATAGTCTGCGTGTGCTGCCACTGCTTTCATCACATTTACGGCGATCATGCCCTCGCCCTGTGCGAGTCGACGGGCAACTTGAATTTCGCGATCCAGCGCTACCAGGTTGGCTCGATCCAGTTTGGCCTGGTCGCGCGTGCGCCCCAATTCCGCGAGCAGGTCAGGGTGGTGGTGGCGCAGATCGACGCTGGCAATGGTGCCCATCGCTCCCAGGCTGGCGACCGTGCCGGCCAGGCGGTGCGCGGAAATGCCGACGCCCATGCCGCCTTGCACGATCGGAAGGAGTTCCCGACCCCGAATTTTGAGCGGGGCGAGTGAGTGAGGAAGGTCCATAACACCTCTGCAATTGGAAAGCCGAATGAACCGGCAGTCTGGCACGACGCAGGACACGATGAATTGAGCTAGGTTAAACATTATGTGTTTCACGTGAAACATCCGGCCTGTTGGCGCCGGGCGGAGTGAATGCGCGAGACATTAGCGGCTATAATTCGTCCATTGTGCTATTTGAAGGTTTGCTGCGCTGCGGCGGGATGCTATGTTTTATCCAACGGAATTCGATGTGATCGTTGTGGGCGGTGGCCATGCGGGCACCGAGGCAGCGCTCGCCTCCGCGCGCATGGGCTGTAAAACCCTGCTGCTGACCCACAATATCGAGACGCTTGGGCAGATGAGTTGTAACCCGTCGATCGGCGGCATCGGCAAGGGTCATCTGGTGAAGGAGGTCGATGCACTGGGTGGGGCGATGGCCGCGGCAACCGACGAGGGCGGCATACAGTTTCGGATCCTCAATTCGTCGAAAGGTCCGGCGGTTCGCGCCACGCGGGCTCAGGCCGATCGCGTCCTATACAAACAGGCAATTCGTCGTCGCCTGGAAAATCAGCCCAATCTTTGGCTTTTTCAACAGTCGGTCGACGACTTGATGGTGGAGGGCGACCGCGTGGTCGGCGCCGTTACCCAGGTCGGTATTCGGTTTCGCGGCCGTGCCGTGGTGTTGACGGCGGGTACGTTCCTCGATGGGAAAATCCACGTTGGCTTGGATAACTACACCGGCGGGCGTGCGGGCGACCCGGCCGCCGTCTCCTTGTCGGCCCGCCTGAAAGAGCTCAAGTTGCCCCAGGGGCGGCTCAAGACGGGTACGCCACCTCGCCTCGATGGGCGGACCATCGATTTCTCGGGTCTGGAAGTGCAGCCCGGTGACGCTGACCCTGTACCGGTTTTCTCGTTTCTTGGCCGCGCGGACCAACACCCGCAGCAAATGCCTTGCTGGGTAACGCACACCAATGAGCGCACGCATGACATCATTCGCGGTGGCTTGAGCCGTTCGCCGATGTACACGGGGGTGATCGAAGGAGTCGGGCCGCGCTATTGCCCTTCGATCGAGGACAAGATTCACCGGTTTGCCGAGAAGAATGCCCATCAGATTTTCCTGGAGCCGGAAGGGTTGTCGACCCACGAGTTCTATCCGAACGGCATTTCGACCAGCCTGCCGTTCGATGTGCAACTGGCACTTGTGCATTCGATGAAAGGGCTGGAGAACGCTCATATTCTCCGGCCCGGGTACGCAATCGAGTACGACTACTTCGATCCGCGCGGTTTGCGGCAGTCGCTTGAAACGAAAGTGATTGGCGGTCTGTTTTTCGCCGGCCAGATCAACGGCACGACTGGTTACGAAGAGGCGGCGGCACAGGGATTGCTGGCGGGCATCAATGCAGCGCTGCAAGTGCAGGGGCGCGAGGCGTGGTGCCCGCGACGCGACCAGGCCTATCTCGGCGTGCTGGTCGACGATTTGATCACGCGCGGCGTCTCTGAGCCCTATCGGATGTTCACCAGCCGAGCCGAATATCGCCTCTCGCTGCGCGAAGATAACGCCGATATGCGCCTGACGGAAATCGGCCGCGAGCTCGGTTTGGTCGACGACGTCCGGTGGGACGCATTTTGCCGCAAGCGCGATGCTGTTTCACGTGAAACAGAGCGGCTGAAATCGACGTGGGTCAACCCGAAGCAGTTGCCGGCAGAGGACGCGGTGCCATTGCTGGGCAAGGCGATCGATCACGAATACACGCTGGCGGATCTGCTGCGCCGCCCGGAAGTGAGCTATGCAGCCTTGATGGCGCTGCAGGGCGGCCGATTCGCGGCGCCGGAGCCGCTCGCCGACGACCCGGTTATGGCGGGGCAGGTGCGCGAGCAAATCGAGATCGGTATCAAGTATCAGGGCTATATCGACCGCCAGGCCGATGAGATCGAACGTAAGGAAGCCAACGAGCATACGCGTTTGCCCGATGGGATTGACTACAACGAAGTGCGCGGCCTTTCGTTCGAGGTGCGCCAGAAGTTGATCCAGCATCGCCCGGAAACGCTTGGGCAAGCCTCGCGTATATCGGGTGTGACGCCAGCGGCCATTTCCTTGTTGCTGGTTCATCTGAAGAAGGGTTTGGGGCGCCGCTCGGGAGCGTCCAATGGTCAACAGGCTGCCTGAGGCATTGCGTGACGGTACAAACGAAATCCGGTTCGATGACTGAGGCCGCTTCGCGCGACGCGCTGGCAATTTTGCTGCGAGACGGCGCGGCCGTGCTTGGCGTAACCCTCACCAGTGCGCAGCAAGCCAGTCTGCTCGATTATCTGGCGTTGCTCGCAAAGTGGAATGGCGTCTACAACCTGACGGCTATTCGCGAGCCGCGCCAGATGTTGATTCAACACGTCCTGGACTCTCTGGCAATCGTGCCGCACCTGGCGAAGACGCCAGTTCGGCGGGTGCTCGACGTCGGTTCCGGTGGTGGCTTGCCCGGGGTGGTGCTGGCGATCGCCCGACCCGACTGGCAAGTGACGCTGAACGATATCGTGCACAAGAAGACCGCTTTTCAGCTTCAGGCCAAAGTGGCGCTGAGACTGGATAATCTGTCGGTGGTCACCGGGCGGGTTGAGACGCTGCGGCCGGGCGTCGAGGTGGCCGGGCTGTTTGATGCGATCGTGTCGCGCGCCTTCGCCGAGTTGGCCGATTTTGTTTCCCTGGCGGGGCCTCTCTTGGCGCCCGGTGGCACACTTTGGGCCATGAAGGGTGTGCTGCCGACTCAAGAGATTGGTGCCTTGCCGGCGGGATGGTGTGTGGAAGATGTGGTGCGTTTGACGGTGCCGCAGTTGGATGCGGAGCGCCATTTGGTCGCTGTACGGAGGGACGCGTGAGGGCGGTGTGGGCGGTGTGGACGGGCGTGGTGGTGTGCGCATTGGCGCTGTGGTCGGCGCTGGCTCTGCCCGCGCAAGCCGCGCCAGCGTCTGCTGTGGCGTCGGCGGCGGTGTCGGTGCACCCGGTGGATGCCGTCGACATGGCGCGCCTTCAGGGCAAGTGGTACGAGATTGCGCGCTATCCGAATTTTTTCGAGCGGCGGTGTGCCCGTTCAGTGACCGACGATCTGAAGCTGTTGCCCAATGGGCAGCTGCATATCATCAATCTCTGCAAAAAAAGCGATGGCAGCAGCGACAGTACCTCGGGTCTGGCGCGCCCGGCTGGCGCTACGCCAAACGTTGCCCGCTTCGAGGCGAGTTTTGCGCCGCCGTGGCTGAATTGGGTTCCCTGGCTTTGGAATGACTTTTGGGTGGTCGCGCTCGACTCCGATTACCACTATGTGGCGATTGCCAATCCATCCCGGGATCATTTGTGGATTCTGTCGCGTACGGCGAAGCTCGACGCCGATTCGTACCATCAGGTTGTCGCGCAATTGCGTGCGCAGAATTTTGATATCGACAAATTGGTATTGACCCCGCAACCCTAGCAGGTTGGTGTTGACGGCATCGCAGGGGTCCGGCATCCGCCGGCCCGATCAGCAGACGAGAGGACGAAGGCGCAATGGCGAAGATTTTCTGCGTGGCCAATCAGAAGGGCGGAGTTGGAAAGACCACCACCACAGTGAACCTGGCGGCGGGCTTGGCTACGCATGGTCAGCGTGTTCTGCTGGTGGATCTCGACCCGCAGGGTAATGCCACGATGGGCAGCGGCATCGACAAGCGTTCGCTGGAGAAGAGCGTCTACGAGGTGTTGATTGGCATGGCGGACGTGGCCGAAGGACGTCAACGTTCGGAGTCGGGCAAGTACGACGTGCTGCCCGCCAACCGGGAGCTGGCCGGGGCGGATATCGATCTGGTGAGCCTCGAGCATCGTGATATGCGGCTCAAGCGAGCGCTGGCGGCCGTGGACGATGCCTACGATTTCATCCTGATCGATTGTCCGCCGACGTTGTCGCTGCTCACGCTCAACGGCCTGTGCGCGGCGCACGGGGTGATCATTCCGATGCAATGCGAATATTTCGCGCTCGAGGGCCTGTCCGATCTCGTCAACACAATCAAGCAGGTGCATGCGAATCTGAACCGGGATCTGAAAGTGATCGGCCTGCTGCGGGTGATGTTCGATCCGCGCATTACGCTGCAGCAGCAGGTTTCCGACCAGCTCAAGGCGCATTTTGGCGACAAAGTATTCAATGCAATTATTCCGCGCAATGTGCGGTTGGCCGAGGCGCCCAGTTACGGCATGCCCGGCGTGGTGTTCGATCCGTCGTCGCGGGGCGCGCAGGCCTATCTCAAGTTCGGCGCGGAAATGATCGAACGTATCGAATCTATGTAAGCGCTGCCGGCGCGTGAATGGAATAACTATGGCAACGAAAAACAACGCACTCAAGAAGAAAGGCCTGGGTCGTGGCCTCGAAGTCCTGCTCGGTGGCGGCAATGACGATGCGGCCGATGGCGCCGCGCCCGACGGCGCGCCTCATGTGCTTGCGCTGGACCAGCTCCAGCCCGGCAAGTATCAGCCGCGGACCCGCATGGACGAGGGCGCGCTGCAGGAGCTGGCGGCCAGCATTCGCGCGCAAGGGTTAATGCAGCCGCTGCTTGTCAGGAAAGTGAGCGCTGACAAATATGAAATCATCGCTGGCGAGCGGCGCTTTCGCGCTGCACATATCGCCGGCCTCTCGGATGTGCCAGTGCTGGTGCGCGAGGTGCCGGACGAAGCCGCCGCGGCGATGGCGTTGATCGAAAACATTCAGCGCGAAGATCTCAATCCGCTGGAAGAGGCGCAGGGGATTCAGCGGCTGCTCGACGAGTTCGGCTTTACGCATGAGCAGGCCGCCGAGGCGGTCGGACGCTCGCGCAGCGCGGTCTCCAATTTGCTGCGGCTGCTTAATCTGGCGCAACCAGTCCAGACGATGCTCCTCGCCGGCGATCTCGATATGGGGCACGCGCGCGCCTTGCTGGCGGTGGATGCAGCCACGCAAATCACGCTGGCCAATCAGGTCGTCAACAAGCGCCTGTCGGTGCGCGATGCCGAGCGCATCGTCAACGCGTCGCTCAAGCCGGCGCCGCAGCGCTCGGCGCGGCGTCCGGCCGAAGAGGGCGGGCGAGACGTGACGCGGCTCGAGGAGGAGTTGTCGGACATGCTCGCGTCGACCGTCAAGATCAAGGTGGGTCGCAAGGGGCGTGGGCAACTGATGATCGAGTTCGGCAGTCTCGATGCACTCGATGGCATCCTGGCGCGCTTGAGCGTCAATTAAAAATCGACATGCCAATTCGAGGTGGGCAATGCGCGGCCAAGCCGTGACGGCCTCGTGCCGCGTGGCCGCGACGCTGCTCAGGCGCCCCTGGATCGTGCTGCGGCGCGACCCGGTGCTGGCGGTGCTGTTGCTGGCGCTGGCAGTCCTGCAGCTCGGATGGCCGAGGCCTTGGGCATCGCTGCCCGGGTTGGTCGACTGGCAAACGATACTGACCCTGACCGGGCTGCTGTGGCTGACCAAAGCTGTGGAGCTTTCCGGTTTTCTTGACTGGCTGGCCCAGCGGCTGGTGCGGCGCTTGCGAAACGAACGGATGCTGGCGCTTCTGATGGTGGGATTCGCCGCTGGCCTGGCCACCTTGCTGACCAATGACGTTGCGCTGTTCGTGGTGGTGCCGCTGGCCCTCTCGCTGACCCGGATTGCCCCGCTGCGCATCGAGCGGCTGATTGTTTTTCTCGCGCTGGCAGTCAATGCCGGCTCGGCCTTGACGCCTCTGGGCAACCCGCAGAATCTGTTCCTCTGGCAGGCCAGCGGCGTGAGTTTTGCGCTGTTCGTCGCATGGATGGCGCCGCTGGCGGCCGGCCTGATGTTGCTGCTGCTGGCGCTGACTGCCTGGGCGTTCGATGCCAGGCCTCTCCAGCTGAGCGAGCGCGGTGCGCGCCACGATGTCGCGTGGCGGCATTTTGCCTTGCTGGCGGCGCTGTTTGCCGCGTTCATCGTGCTGACCGATCACCACCTGGTGATATGGGCTTGTTCGCTGGCCGGCGCGGGGTGCCTGGCGTTGCAGCGGCGCGCGCTGCGTTCGATCGACTGGCTCTTGCTGCTTATCTTCGTTCTGATGTTCGTGGTGTTGCGCCTGCTGGCGGGCTTGCCCCAGGTTCACGCCCAGCTCGGCCGCATCGACCTGTCCGTCGCGT